>NZ_JAHGAM010000004.1:0-366190 GCF_030248595.1 Vibrio sp. D417a
CACTCTCCAATTTTGGGGGTAGAAAGTGTCAACCTTATTTAGGACGGCACACACATATAGAAAGAGGCTCATTAAAATGAGCCTCTTTTTTATCTGTAAAATTCTATCTATTCAGCTTTGTAGAAAGCTTGATGACGAAAACGCCTAACGCTTCAATTGACAAGAGTTATAAACAAATTGGTTCGTAGTGGGCTGCCGTTAAGTTGGCTTTGATTTTTTCACGTAGAGCGATGTGGGCTGGGTTGTTTACCTCTCGCTTATGGTAGACGAACTTGTAAGGGATAGAGCGTATCGAAATGGGGCAGGGCAAAATTTGAAGTTTGAGCGCTTTGCTCCACTTGTTTGCAAAAGATTGAGACACGATCCCTAAACTGTCTCTTTGGGCGACATACAGCGCCATGCCCGCTAGCGAAGATGTGATCAAGTCGACTTTTCTTTCTTGAATAGTTTCCTTTGCTAGTTGCTCGAACCCCGACATGTTGTTCCATTTTCCTGAAAATAAACAGTGAGTTTCCTCATAAAATTGCTCTTTTGTGAGCGTGCCGTGTACACGGGGATGGTTCTCACGACAGATAACCACGGCTTCTTCCTCATAGGCATCTTCAATAATAAACGCTGCATCTTTTGTGATCACCGTATCGATTACTAGATCGACTTTTTGTTGTCTTAACAGCTCAAATAATAGGAATTTTTCGGGTGGTGATTCATAAAAAATAGTGTTCTTTATCGGGTCCATAATGTGCAACAAAATTTCCGAACAACACACTTCAAAATGATTTTTATCAGATATCGCATTGTCAATAATATTAACCGCTTGCTGGAATTGCGGCAGTAATTGATAAGCGGTGGAGGTTAGTGCGATCCCTCGTCCTTTTTTAACGAATAATTGCTTATCTACGACTTGCTCTAAACGCTTTATTGCAGCGCTCACAGCAGGTTGTGTAAGCCCTAATTGTTCCGCGGCTTTTGTATAAGATTGAAACTCCGCAACAACAAGAAAAGTTTGGATCAAATTCAAGTCCATAACGTCACTCATAAATTTAATTTATAGGTTAACTAATTTTGACTGCATTTATCGCCTGAAATTAGTGCTTTATCTTATATCAACAATGGTATTGAAAAGCGAATACCATTTCTACGCACTAGCGAACTCTTGGAGATAATATGAAAAATGCGACCAAAACGAGCAGTAAAAAACTCGTACTTAACGCATGTACGTTAGCTTTGGGCGCTGCATCTGCAGTTGCACATGCAGCGGACAAACCCAACATTCTTGTCATCTTTGGTGATGATGTTGGTTACTGGAACCTTAGTACCTACAACCAAGGCATGATGGCGTACAACACGCCAAACATCGATAGCATTGCTAAAGAGGGTGCGAAGTTCACTAACTTCTACGCACAGCAAAGCTCGACAGCAGGCCGTTCTGCATTCATCACTGGTCAAATGCCAAAACGTACAGGTCTATCAAAAGTGGGCTTACCAGGCGCTCCGGAAGGTATCTCGGAAAAAGATCCGACGATTGCAACCGTGCTTAAGCAAATGGGTTACGCAACCGGACAATTTGGTAAGAACCATTTAGGTGACCGAGACGAGCATCTTCCTACCAACCACGGTTTTGATGAATTCTTCGGCAACCTATACCACTTGAACGCAGAAGAAGAGCCAGAGAACGTGGATTACCCTAAAGATCCGGAGTTCAAGAAGAAATTTGGCCCTCGTGGCGTTATCCATTCTTACGCTGACGGCAAAATCGAAGATACCGGTCCACTTACGCGTAAGCGTATGGAAAATGTTGATGGTGAGTTTCTTGATGCCGCAGAAAGCTTCATAGAAAAACAAGTAAAAGCGGACAAGCCGTTCTTTACTTGGTTTAACACCACTCGCATGCACAACTTCACACATGTTCCTGAAGAATACCAAGGTAAAACAGGTGCCGGTTTCTACGCGGATGGTGTTAAGCAGCACGATGACCAAATCGGTCAGCTACTTAACAAGATCAAAGAGTTAGGTGTGGATGACAATACAATCATTGTTTACACCACTGACAACGGTCCTATGGTTGATTTGTGGCCGGATGCAGGGATGACACCGTTCCGCTCAGAGAAAAACACTGGCTGGGAAGGGAGTTTCCGTGTGCCAATGTTGATTAAATGGCCTGGAAAAATTGAGGCAGGTAAAACATTCAACGGCATGATGTCATTAGAGGACTTTTTCCCGACACTAGTTGCTGCGGCAGGTGATACCAAAGTTAAAGACGAACTACTAAAAGGCAAAAAAGTTGGTGATATGGACTACAAAGTTCACCTAGACGGTTACAACCAATTGCCATATTTAACGGGTAAGTCAGACAAATCCGCACGAAATGAGTTCGTTTACTGGAGCGACGACGGCGATCTTGTGGCATTGCGCCAAGGAAAGTACAAGTTCCACTTTATGATTCAAGAGAATGAAACGGGTATGGATGTATGGCGTAAGCCGTTCACTAAACTTCGTGTGCCACTGATCTTTGACTTGAGCATTGATCCATTTGAACGAGGCGATCAAGGCATGGGTTATTCTCGTTGGATGTACGAGCGTTCATTCTTAATGATGCCAGCAATGGATACAGTGAAAGAGGTGATGGGTACATTCAAAGAATTCCCTCCTCGTATGGAAGCAGGTTCGTTCGTACCTAAGTCTTCTAAGTAAATTAAGATTATATAGCGCTTTTTGGAGCGCTATATACCCAAATAGCTTCACTTTTGCTGCACAGCGCTCACGAGGTTATTTGGGTATATGTAATAGTGAGAAACGTATGAGTAAGATTTCCCCTCGCCATTCTACTACTATGCCTATTGTTCCTCTTAAAACGGCGTCTAAAGCGCCTGTTCTGGGCGCGTATGACCGTCGATTCCATGTGATGGCAAAGCCAGGCGGAGCAAAGTGCAACATCGATTGTCAGTACTGCTTTTATCTGCATAAAGAAAATCTACTGCACCAAGAAAAGCAGCCAAAAATGGACGACGCAACACTGGAAGCGTTCGTGAAAAGCTATATCGAAAGTCAGGATGGCGAAGAAATTGTATTCTCATGGCAGGGCGGGGAACCGACGCTGCTTGGGTTGGACTATTTCCGCAATGTCGTAGCTTTGCAAAAGAAATATCAGCCGAAAGGCGTTCGCATTGAAAACGACCTTCAGACCAACGGCATTTTGCTAAACGATGAGTGGTGTGCGTTTTTAAAAGAGCACAACTTCCTAGTTGGCTTGTCGATTGATGGACCACGAGAGCTGCACGACAAATATCGCAAAGCCCGCAGCGGTAAGCCAACGTTTGATCTCGTGATGAAAGCGGTAGATAAGCTCAAAGCGCATGGCGTGAAATTCAACGCGTTGGTCACGGTGAATCGTCACAATGCGAAATACCCGCTCGAAGTATATCGATTTTTAACCCAAGAATTGGGTGTGACTTATATTCAGTTTGCGCCGGTGGTAGAAGCCAACAACTTCCAAACAACCGCGCCGCAGTTTTGGAACGAACAGATGATCCCAACCAAAGGCAGTGATCTGGCTAAACCGGGGCATCCAATGTCGATTGTAACGGATTGGTCAGTCGATCCTGAAGACTGGGGACGCTTTTTAATGGCGACCTTTGAAGAGTGGGTGAATAACGATCTTGGCCGTGTGCTGGTTAATCTGTTTGAAACCGCGGTGGCGCAAGTAATGGGGAAACCGTCTCAGCTTTGCGTGACGGCGGAGTTTTGTGGCAAAGGGTTGGCGATTGAGCACAATGGCGACGTGTTCAGTTGCGACCACTATGTGTATCCAGAATACAAACTCGCCAACATTCATGAACACTCACTGAATGAAATGGCCTTCTCTACAAGACAATATACTTTTGGCATGGCAAAACGCGATTCATTGCCGACGTATTGTAAGCAATGCCCTTACTTGCCTTATTGTTGGGGTGAGTGCCCAAAAAACCGTTTGATCAAAACGCCGAATGGTGAGAGTGGTCTAAACTATTTGTGTTCGGGAATCAAAATGTTCTTTGATTATGCGTTACCGATGTTGGTTGGTCTTGCACAACTTCTCCAATCTCAAGAACCGCAAAGATAACATAGTGAATATAACCTTAAGTTATTTCATTTGTTCTTATACTTAACTATCGAAAAGACGGCTTAAACCATTGAAAAGGTATCCTATGAACCACGCACAACAAGCGATAAAAGAACTCATCGAACAAACAGAAAAAAGCGTCATTGGACAAAGCCACGTGGTTCGAGCTTTAGTCATCGGGTTATTAACAAATGGGCATATTCTGCTAGAAGGTTTACCGGGAACGGCAAAAACACGTTCCGTAAAATCGTTGGCGAACTTGTTAAACACCAGTTTTGGTCGAATCCAGTTTACGCCGGATCTTTTACCATCTGACGTGACGGGTACTGAGGTTTATCAAGAGCTGGATGGTAAGCCGCAACTCCACTTTCAACCTGGGCCCATTTTTAACAGCATTGTACTTGCTGATGAGGTCAACCGTGCACCTGCCAAAGTACAAGCGGCACTGCTTGAAGCCATGGCCGAAGGCACAATCACAGTAGGCGATAAAACTCACGTATTGCCAGACTTATTTATGGTGCTTGCAACGCAAAACCCAGTAGAGCAAGAGGGCACGTACCCACTGCCAGAAGCGCAAATGGACCGCTTTATCATGAAGGTTACCGTCGATTATCCAGAAGATGACGCAGAACGTGACATCATTCGTTTGGTGCGCAGTGAAGAATTGGGTGCGGAAACCAGCAGCGAAATTATTACGCCAAAACACATCGAGCCAGACGTGGTGCTAGAAGCGCGCCGTCAGTTACCAAACATCGTGGTATCAGACCTAGTGGAAAACTACATCGTTGCGTTAGTGATGGCGACTCGTAAGCCAGAGCGTTATGCTGATTCAAACTTAGCAAAATGGATTGAGATTGGCTCTAGTCCTCGTGCTTCTATCGCACTCGACAAATGCGCTCGTGCGTATGCGTGGATGCAAGGACGTGACCACGTTACTCCTGACGATGTGCGTGCCATGGTTCCGTCTGTATTGGGCCACCGTTTTTCTTTGACCTACGATGCACTGGCAGATGGGGTCGATCATCAACGAGTCGTACAAGAGCTGCTAGATTGTGTAGAAATTGGGTAAGTGGGAGGCATTATGGCTAAGCCAACTCTTGCGCCAAAATCACAGGGGATGGATCCCCGTTTGTACTGCGATTATGCTCGTTTAGTACGTCTGCAAGCACAAGCAGAATCATTCAGTTTACTTCCTCATCTAAAAGCGGGTAGCGTACTCTCTGGCCGACACAATTCGTTGTTTCGCGGTCGTGGATTGAACTTCGAAGAGCTGCGCCATTACCAATTGGGTGACGATATTCGTAACCTTGATTGGAAAGTTACGATGCGTACAGGTAAGCCGCACGTGCGCAGCTATACAGAAGAAAAAGATCGCAACGTAATCGTGTGTGTCGACCAGAGAAGCACAATGTTTTTTGCTTCGACGCAAGTAATGAAATCAGTTGTCGCGGCAGAGATCGCAGCGATGTGTGGGTGGCGAGTATTAAAAGATGGCGACCGAGTCGGTTTTGTCATCGCATCCCCGCAGGCGTTGTTTCACAGCAAGGCACAGCGTTCGCAAAACGATCTTCTGGCGCAACTTAAACGTCTCGCTAAAGCCAATCAATCGCTCAATGTGGACTCCTGCAATTCCGAAAAAGTAACGTTCAGTCAATGGATTGAGCTTATTAAACGCATGAAGCCCAAGCAATCCACTTTGATTTTTATCAGCGACTGGAGCGACTGCGAGGAGCACCACCTTGATCACCTTAAACAGCTACAACAGCACAACGATGTTCTTGCAGTGATGGTCAGTGACCCATTAGAACAAGCGCTACCAGACGATTTGGCAAAATCGAAATGGGTGGTTGGTGATGGGCAGTATCAACTCAATTTAGACAGCAAAGCAAAGGTAGAAGCTGCGAGCGCAAAGCTTGAGGCTCGAACTAGCTTACAGCGTCAATCACTCTCTCAACTTATGGCGATGAAACACCTTCCGCACATCGAACTCGATACGACAGGTGAGCACATTAAACAATTCCAAAAACTGGTAGGAGGGCGTTAAATGAGTGATCTTCCTACGCCTCCAAGTACCTACATACTCAGAGAGCTGCATGATGTGGCCGTACCATCTAGCGTGAGTTGGTACCCGCAAACTATTGGCTGGAAAATTTTAGCGGCGGTTGCGTTCATTGCATTGGTATATTTCGCATATCGCTTGGCTCGGCAATGGTGGCATAATCGTTACCGAAAAGAAGCACTACTGGCGATTTCGCAAATCAACCCGAGCGACAAAGACATGCCAAAAGTATTGTTCTCTGTGCTTAAAATAGTGCTGATTCATATTGATAGCCGCAACGCGAAATTGTTTGATACCGCCTTTCTGCGCAAGCTCGATGCGCTGTATCCGCAAACCAGAGACTCTCAAGCAAACTCGCAAATGGTTTTTAACGATGAGCTTTCAAAGTGCTGGCTACAAAGTATTGTTGACCCAAGCGTTACGCTAACCAACGAAGAGCGAGTAACGCTTATTGCTCGTGCGAAAAACTGGGTGAGTGAGCACCGTTGTGATGCTCAAAAAAGCGCGGCAAATAAATCACCACGATTGAAACGCAAAGCACATCAGGGAGGTCAACATGAATGATCTTCTTGCATCGATAACTGGTTTGTCTGGTTTTGAATTTGCTCACCCAATGTGGTTTCTGGTTTTGCCCTTGCCGTTGGTGGTGTACTACTTGGTGCCCGCATATCGCACTAAGCAAATGGCGATCAAAGTGCCGTTTTTTAGTCAGCTGGTGGAAGCGATTGGCGAGACGCCATCAGAAGGTGCAAGCCAGTTGACCCCGAGTTGGTGGCAACGAGCAACGTTAATTCTCTCATGGCTTTTGGTGGTGTGTGCGATGGCAAAACCCACCGTGTTAGGCGAGCCTCAAGTTCGCGAGAGTTTAGGCCGCGATGTGATGGTGGTGGTGGATCTTTCGGGCTCCATGGCCGAGCCAGATTTCACCTCACGTACAGGCGAAAAAATTTCTCGTCTTGATGCGGTAAAAGAAGTGCTGTCGGAGTTTGTTCAGTCTCGTAAAGGTGACCGATTAGGCTTGGTGCTTTTTGGTGATGCTGCTTTCGTGCAAACGCCATTTACCGCAGACCAAAAAGTGTGGCTCGAACTGCTTAACCAAACCGATGTGGCAATGGCAGGGCAGAGTACCCATCTTGGTGATGCGATTGGCTTAGCGATTAAAGTTTTTGAGCAAAGCGATAAGTCGCGTGGTGCTTTAGAACAAGACCAAAACCGTGAAAAAGTCGCGATTGTATTAACCGATGGTAACGACACGGGCAGTTTTGTTGAACCGATTGATGCGGCGAAAGTTGCGAAAGCCAAAGGCGTGAGAGTACACGTCATTGCGATGGGCGATCCGGAAACGATAGGTGAAACCGCGTTGGATATGGACACGATTCATCGCATTGCGAAAGAATCCGGCGGTGAAGCGTTTGAAGCACTCAACCGTGATGAACTATCGGCTGCCTACGACGAAATTGGCAAACTGGAACCTCAACTTTACGAAAGCACCACATACCGCCCAAAACAAAGCCTTCATCATTACTTGATGGCGTTAGTGGTCATCATGCATTTGCTCGCGTTCAGCGTCGCAACACTCAAAAGAAGGGCTGTTACACGATCATCATTAGGAGAGAGCGATGTTTGATTCTCTTAGTTGGACGCAATTCTTTACGCAGTTTCATTTTATTCGACCACTGTGGTTACTGGCTTTGGTCCCCATGTTTTTCTTGGTGTGGTTACGCTGGCGAGAAGAAAGCAAGCCAAGCTGGAAGGATATTCTGCCCGAACATTTACGCAATGCTTTGACGATAGGTGAGCGAGGTTGGCGTAAGCAACTGCCGCTTAAGCTCTTGATGCTGATTGTGTTCATCGCCATTGTGATTTGTGCAGGCCCAACGTGGCAACGTGAATCTTCCCCCTTTGGCGAAGATAAAGCCTCTCTGCTGGTGGTGCTTGATAACAGCGAATCGATGCTGCAAAAAGATCTCCCACCAAGCCGCCTTGAGCGTTCCAAACAGAAAATACGCGATTTGCTAGCCGTGCGAAAAGGCGGAAAAACGGGGTTAGTCGTGTTTGCGGGCAGTGCTCATGTCGCGATGCCTATAACTCAAGACAGTAAAGTATTTGACCCGTTTTTGGCGGCCATTACGCCAGAAATTATGCCCGTGCAAGGTAAGCTTGCCGAAAAAGCCTTGCCGTTAATTGACCAACAATTGCAAGGTCAACCAGGCTCTACCGTTCTGTTGGTGAGTGATGGCGTTAATCCAGCCACGATTGAGCAATACCAAGCGTATTTCTCGGGCAAATCTTATCAACTGTTAATTCTTGCGGCAGGGAATGCTGACATTGTGAGTAACAACCCAATGGATTTGGATTCTCTACAAGAACTGGCTAGTCAGGCTAACGGTCGATTGGTGGAAGTGACCGTCGATAATAGTGATATCGAGCAACTGAATCGATACGTTGAGCGCAATATGCAGCTTAATGGCGAATCTTCAATGCCTTGGAAAGACATGGGGTATCAACTTCTGTTCCCAATCGCGCTGATCATGATGCTGTGGTTTAGAAAAGGGTGGTTAGTGCAATGGTGTGTGATTGCGATGGTGAGCGGTACACTGTTGATGCCGACCAGTGCAATGGCGGAGAACATTTCTGTTAAAGCCGAGCAGCCACAAGTTGTGCAAAAAGTGACGGCTTTCGACAAGGTGGCGCAATGGTGGTGGGATTTGTGGCTGACGCCAGACCAACAAGGACAGCGTTTGTTCAACCAACAAGCGTATTTAGAAGCTGCAAAACACTTTGTCGATCCATTACGCAAAGGGACGGCGTACTACTACGCTAGCGAGTTTGAACTCGCCCACAGTGCGTTTTTGGAAATGCAAAACGACCCGTCCGAAGAGGTTCGAGATTACGGTCTTTATAATGCGGCGAGTGCATTGGCGCGTCAGCGTGAATATTTGGCTGCACGTGACTTGTTAAAATCCCTAGCCAACAAGCCAACGTTAAGCGAGAGGCTAAGACCGGATGTTGAGCATAACTTGAAAGTGATTGGTGGTATTGTAGAGGACATCAACCGGATGAGTGAGAGTCAGGCAGGAACGGAGCAAGAAGCATCAACCGAGCTAGGCGATAACCCTCAAACCGCAGAAGGGGCGGATGAAAAAACGTCAGCGGAGTTGATGATTAAAGAGACGTTAAGTGCAGACGACATCTTAGGTAGCCAAGAATTAGCCGACAAATGGTTAAAGCGAGTCGAAGCGGATCCTAAATACTTCTTAAATGCGAAGTTTCAGATTCAATTGCGTTCAATAGAAACCGGAGAATCAACCTCTACTGCGAACGAAAATACAGAGGAGGCGGTGCAATGATGAAAAGCCACCGTTTTACGCACTTTGCTTTACCCTTGTGGTTAGTTATCTGTTTCGGTTTCCTCCAGAGCAGTAGTGTGTTAGCTCAAGATATTCGTGACGTTCAACGAGAGCATGGTGTAGAGTTACAAGCGTGGGTTGGTCAACAACCAACGGCTGGAGAGAAGCGTAAAACACCAAGTTTTAGCGTCAATGAGCAAGTTATTTTAACCATCGAAGTGGCAACGCCGCGTTGGTTTACGGGTGGTACGAGAATTGGCAATATTGAAATGCCCAATGTTATCGCCAAACAGCGTAATCAACTAGCAACCAACTTTACTGAGCAAAAAGAGGGACAAACTTGGTCGCGTCAACGATGGGAAGTGACTTTGTATCCTCAAGCTTCTGGTGATTTTGTGATTCCACCTGTCGCAGTGGGCGTTCAGGTGTCTGCGCCGGACGGCGAGAAGGTGTCAGGCACACTTTACACGCAGCCGATTAAGTTCAAAACTGTCTTGCCATCGGGCCTGCTGAGTGGTGAGACACCTTGGTTTTCTGCAACAGATGTAGAGGTAAAGCAAGAGTGGGATACCTCCACTGAGTCACTCACAGTTGGGGATGCAATCACGCGTAAAATCACCATTTCGGCTCAAGATTCACTATCTGTATTGCTACCAGACTTGTTGAAAGGAGAATCAACAACCCGTTATCAAGCGTATCCTCAACCCCACCGTTTGACAGATACGCAAACACGTGGTGATTACCAGTCAACACGCACAGAAGAGAGCGTGTACGTGATTCAACAAGGTGGTGAATTAACCCTGCCTGATTATGAGTTTCGTTGGTGGAACAGTAAGACTCAGCAAGTGGAAACGGTGATGTTAGAGGGCAAAACTTTTGCCGCGAAGCACACGTTGAAGTCCTTCATCAGAACGTACTTTGCATGGATTGTTTCCACGCTTGTGTTGCTGGGTTTTGTGATTATTTCATTGGTAGCCATTAAACGTTACTACCGCAACAGACCGACACCAGCATGGTTGACGTTCCACCGTTTGTTAAAGGCTAAACGTTGGTCTGAAGCAAGGACCATATTGTACAAACAATTGCGTTTAAATACGGCCGAGCTAGAAATGACCAAAGCCGATACGAGTGAATCGTGGCAAAAAAGTGCGTCGCGAATGCAAAATGGTGAAAATAGCGCTCATTTACTGAAGTCGATGTGGCGCAAAGTCCAGACCAAACAAAAACGCTTTAAATTCCGTATTCCGCGAGCGTTACCAGAACTGGACAAAGTCATTGGAAGAGATGGCAATGAATAAAACGGGGCGCTAATATAGCGCCTCGTTTTTATTAGAGAATAGAGTTCAAATGAGCCAAGAGTTTATGCGCCGCGCATTGGAAGTGTCCAAAAATGCGCTTCCTGAATGTCAACCCAACCCGCCGGTTGGCTGCGTGTTAGTGAAAGACAATCAAATCGTTTCTGAAGGTCATACTCAAGCGATTGGTGGCAATCACGCGGAAGTGGAAGCGCTGAATGCGTATCAAGGCTCGTTAGAATCGGTGACGGCATACGTTACGCTGGAACCGTGTTCGTTTGTTGGTCGCACGCCAGCTTGCGCGGTGACATTAGTCAAATCCGGCATAAGCAAAGTCGTCGTAGCCATATTGGACCCCGACCCGCGCAACAGTGGTCGAGGTATCGAGATTCTAAAACAAGCAGGTATAGAGGTAGAAACGGGTTTGTGCGGCGAGGAAGTCAGCGAGTTTCTTACCCCTTACCTAGGCAAAGCCTAAGTCAAGCTTTACGTTGCACTATGGTGCCAGTTTATGTGGTGAATGAAGTGCGTCAAAATTGAGTTAAAACTCATTAAAACAAGCGATACCGCCCATTTATTGCACTTGGCTACGTGAAGGATCATGCTGTTAGATTAAAATAGAGAAAGTGACTTTTGAAAAATTTAATAGCATGAAACCGACCGACCTTAATCTTATTCCCATTTTCACTGCCATCTATGAAGAGCGTAACTTGTCTCGGGCGGCGGCGCGTTTAAACATCACCCAGCCTGCGGTGAGTAAAGCGCTAGCAAGGCTACGTGATATCTATGATGACCCATTGTTTCATCGTTGCGTTAAAGGTGTCGAGCCTACCTCGTTTGCGATGGATATTTATCCTGCTCTTCTAGCTTCAGTACAAAATTTCACTTCGACATTATCGGCCTCTAGTGAGTTTGACCCTAAAGTGTCGAATAGAGTGTTTTCTATTGCCTGTGTGTCCGTTGCAAGCTTTGAGTTGCTACCTCAAGTCATGAAACAAATCCGTGTGTCGGCGCCAAATGTTGCATTAGAAGTACATCCGCTTTTTACGGAAGATTTTGAAAGTGATCTGAGGTTACAACGATACGATTTGATCATTGATATCACACCAAGAGCAAGAACGGTGCTAAAACTGGAAACTGTACTTACCGAGCGTTTGGTGGTGGTATGTAGCGAAGCGCATCCACGCCTGAATGACGAGATTACGGCTGAACAATTTTTTGAAGAAGAACACGTAGTGGTTTCGCAGTGGCAGAGTCGTAAGAGCTTGTTAAACGCCGATGACATTGTCGACTTGGATAAGAGAAAGATTAAGTATCGAGCCTCAGGCGTACTAGAAATGCTCCCAATTATTTGTGGTAGTGAATACATTGGTTTAATGCCAGAGTCGATGATCAACTTGTTCAATAACACCTATCATGTTAAATCTTTATCAATGCCATTTGATGAACAAATGTATGAGCTTTGCACAATCTGGCATCCTAGTCGCACAAACGACAGCGCCCATCAGTGGTTGCGTTCACAGATTAAGCAAGCAGGAAAAGTCATCAACCAATAGGAAGTGCAATGAAAAAGACAATACGTGCCATCCTTAACGGAAAAAAAGCTGGGAATCCAGAGTTAAGAGATGCAATCATGAAAATGAGAGACAAAGGCATCGACGTGCAGGTGCGTGTGACGTGGGAATCTCAAGACATGCCGCGGCTAGTGAAAGAAGCGGTTGATGAAGGCATTGAACGTATTGTTGTCGCTGGTGGCGATGGGACCGTCAATGAGGCGGCTTCTGCGGTTATTCAAATTGACGAAGAAAAACGCCCTGAGTTAGCCATTATTCCCCTTGGTACCGCCAATGACTTTGCTACCGCTATTCAAGTACCTAATTCCATTAAGGCGTCTTTATCTCTTGCTGTTGAGGGGCAGTCCGCTTTGGTCGATTGCGTCAAAGCGAACGATCGCTGCTTTATTAACGTGGCAACAGCAGGGTTTGGTGCAGAAGTTACAGCAGAAACGCCTGTTGAACTCAAAAACTTTCTTGGCGGTGGAGCTTACACGTTAACTGGTGTTGTAAAAGCACTTGGCTTTAAACCATATGACGGAACAATAACGATTGAAGGTGGCGCGTATCAGGGAGAAATGTTGCTCGGTGCGTTTTGTAATGGGCGCCTTGCTGGAGGTGGGCAAGAGTTAGCTCCAAAAGCGATGATTAATGATGGGATGATGGATCTAACATTGGTGCGCCCATTTTTACCTCATGAGCTGCCGAAAGTAATCGACGAGATCAATAACCCGAGTGAGAAAGGAGAGTTTGTGAAGTACACTAAAGCAAGCTGGTTGGAGATAGATTTTCCGAATCCATTGCCTCTTAATTTAGATGGAGAACCTTATCATTCGAGAACCATTAGATTTGATGTTCAGCCTAAGAGTATACGATTAGTCGTACCGCAAGATTGCCCTTGCTTGACTAGCTAAACGAGCGTTTTCCATGATTATTGCTTAACACAGCCACTAAAATGTGGCTGTGTTGCTTGTGTTGAGGTATCAGTCAACCTCTTAACGTTTTTGAATGGTCTCAACGTCTATCTGCGTAGTTGTCCAATCTGAGTCAACCTCTCCTCGAATAATTACGGTATCTTTTGGTGTCACTTCTTGACCCATCCAATCTTCGTTGTCGATCTCTACTTCGATTTCACCAGTGTTGTCTTTGAACAAGTAAGTCTCGTTACCAAATGATTGAACAATATGCCCGGTTAGCACTACAGCGCTGTCGTCGGTTGCGTTGCGCGCCTCTTTCACCGTATTGATTGCACTGACTTCTGGACCATTAAACGCGGCGAAAGCCGAGCTTGAAAGTAGGGCAAGCATGGATGTTAACAATACTCTTTTCATTATCCTCTCCTGATATTAGAAGTAATAAGTTGTGCCTACGTTAAAGGATGCAGTGTTCGCGTATCGGTCTAGTTGATATTTTGCGTTTACACCTATGGTGAGCTGCGGGAAAATTCTGTGTTCCGCACCCACTGAGAACATTGTGCCTAGCTCGTTGTTTTTCTCCGCGCTATGGAAAAGCGTGTTGGTCATTTCCACATCGTCGTTCGTGACAAGTTCGTATTCTTGATGTTTAGAAACCTTGGCGTTGTATTCCGTGTACGTTAGACCCGCTTTGAATTTTGTTGTCCATTTATCATTTAATGCATAGTTAAACACCGGAGCCAACGACACTTGCTTGGCTTTGATTGACGCATCCCAATCCATTTCATGATGGTAATCTTTGCCATCGATTGACTTGATACCTAGGTTTTTTGAACGACTATCATCAAGGTCAAACTGGCTGTAACCTAGTTCCAATGCCCAGTTGTCATTAAATGCGTAACCGACAAAGCCTGAGAAAATACCGTCTTCAAGCTCAGGGTTGAGTGTTACGTTGTCAGTTGAAAAGTGAGGTTCCAAATCATGGTCAGTGGTGCCTAGTCCATATTCCAGACCTACATAAGGAGCCGCAGATACCGAAACTGAGCAGGTAACAAGTAACGCAAGAAGTGTTTTGTTCATTTTATTTTGCCTCTTCAAATCAACTTAGTGAGTAGAAGCGCATTTTGTGTGAAGAAGCGTGAAGCGATCGTGAAGAAACGAAAAAATGTTTAGAAAAAAGAGCAAGGGGCGATAACCGAGGGGCGGTTTGAGTGAACAAACACCAAGCTCTTTATATAGAGTAAGTTAAGTTGCTGCGACGTAACACACCGCAAACGGGACATTAAGGCGAGTAAACTCTTTGATCCAACGCCATTGGTTATCCTGGAGTTTATCGCCAGGGCCTTTCACTTCAATCCACTCGAACTCGTTTTCTTTAAAAGCAATGAGATCCGGCATCCCATTACGGTAAAGCTTAAGGTCGCTCAATTGTATTTTGAACAGCGCCATCAGCATATTGGTTGGGATAGTGTTGAGTGCTGTTTCGAGTAGCTCTTTACTTATTAAATTCCAATGTACAAATGGATTACTGATGCCAAACTTCTCATCGTATTTTGTCAATAACATCTGGGTGTTGCCCGCTTCTAGTTCGGCAAAAGCGGTGTCTATCAAAGCTTGGCGCTTGGTAACAAAATCCGAGTGATATAAATCTAAAGGACGGTGTTGATAAGCGTTAATGAATGCCCCTTCAATAGGAGCAAAAATCGCATCCCAAAAAGTGAGACCAAGTAATGCATTAAGCAGTGCATTTTCGGCGTAAAATACAGTCCAGCCTAAGGACTCAAAATACGCTTTGCTGGCGAGTTCGACTCTCTGTTGAGATAAATCCAGTTCAAGGCAGTATTCCGTACAGGTTGGCTTCGTCACTCTTGGCACTTTCTCGCCTTGTTTTCGTTTTAACCGTTGCTCAAGTTTTTGTGCAACTTCGAGCTCAGACACATCGATCGGTGAGTTAAGCATATCTGTGACAATGTCACAAAATAAATCATCATGGTTTAATTTGTCATAGATACGTGCGCGTCGTTCTCGGCTCGGTGTGAGTTGAGTTTGGCCAAATAGAGATAGGGCGGTCTCTAGATCATTAAGCCGTTCGTAATCACGTGCTATGTCATTCAACATGTGCTCGCGTTTACGATCTACGTAACGGTGTTTAACGGGCTGAGGCATTGCCTCAATTAATAAGTCGAGATTGGCTTTGTCTTTTCGGTCAAATTGCCAGTACAGGTTGGCCAACTGGCTCAGTTCAATTAAGCGGTCTATTTGCTCACGTGAATCAAAGAAACGGCGCACTTTACTCAATTGATATTGATCGAACTGATGCAAACCTAAGTCATCAAGCACAAACTGACTTAAGTCTTGATGGGTGTTGGCAAAAAACAGAGTGAGTAACACGTCGATCATATGAGCAGAATTGAGTTTGACGATCGTAAACTCAAGCCGCTCTATACGATCAAATTCCGTATTACTCAAATGTTCGACAAGGGCGTCTTTCTTGAGTGATTTCGGCAGTTCGGGATAAAGCGCGGAGATTTCTGGTTTGGTCAGTAAATTAGCCGCTAACTCTTGATGAGAAAGGGGTGGGGAAAGGGCTACAAACTCATGCTGACTCAATTCTGCCAGTGCTTCATTGATAGAAGGTATTTCTTGATAACTCAGCTTATCACTTCGAAACCAACATCCCTTTCGGCTGTATAAACGCACCAAAAGGCACTGGGCGTGTTTGCTCAAAGAATCAAACGAGCAAAGCCATGCGTGTTCTTCCTTGGTCAGTAAATCGCTGTACCAAGTTATTGCGTGATGAGTCAGCTTGAAGAAGTTCTCTAGATAGTAGTCTGGTGCAAGTTCGATAGGGCTTTCCATAAACGACCGATAACAAAAAAGGCTTAACCCATAGGTTAAGCCTTTTCGCTATCAAATCAATTCGCAATTATGCGTTTTTTAGCTGTGCTACTTTCGCTTCAGACAATGGCTTAGTGATGAACGCTAGTACGATACATACTGCCATCATTGCTGAAGAAATTGTGTAAGCCAAGGTGTAGCCGTCGCCATTTGTCATCGAGAAACCAACAACCGCTGCGCCGATTGCACCACCGATACCCCATGCTGTGTAAAGCACGCCGTAGTTAGTGCCGTAGTTTTTCAGACCGTAGAACTCAGCCGTTAGAGTAGGGAATACCGCTAGAAGTGTGCCGTAAC
Organism: Vibrio sp. D417a; assembly: GCF_030248595.1. Lineage (NCBI taxonomy): Bacteria > Pseudomonadati > Pseudomonadota > Gammaproteobacteria > Vibrionales > Vibrionaceae > Vibrio > Vibrio sp. D417a. The sequence goes on from NZ_JAHGAM010000004.1 coordinate 16,466, forward strand.
CTACCGCTGCGATTGCTGTACCGATGATCAGTGTAAACTCAGAGTCGAACGTCGCGAACAGCACCATGTTTACGCCTTGTAGAACGAACGCGAGTAGAAGCGTACGAACACCGCCGATTTTATCTGCAAGCATACCCGCGGCAACACGACCGCCAGAGTTAAATACAGCAAGAATAGACGCTAGGTAAACCGCGTTTGGCAAGTTTGCTTGAACGCTTGCGATTGTCGTGATGTTACCAATGATCATTAGACCAACAGAAGCTGCAAACGCGTACATGATCCATAGAGAGTAGAACTGTGGCGTTTTCAACATTGCTTTCCAAGTTAAGTCATCTGACTTTTTCACCGCTTTAGGTGCTTGGCCTTCTTTTACTTTAGGCTCCGCAGGTGTGTAGTCTGCTGGTGGGTTGTTGATGGTTGCTGCAAGAGGAACTGCAATCGCTAGGATACCAACACCAAGAACCATAAAGCTAGTTTGAATGCCCATGCTGTCTATTAGCGCAGAAGTTACTGGCGCAAGGTAAATAGCCGCTAGACCAAAACCTGCCGCAATAATGCCGTTAACCATACCTTTCTTCGAAGCGTGGAACCACTTCATCGCAGAAGGTGATAGGCATGCGTAACCAAAACCGATACCTGCACCAGTGATCACGCCGAATGTAATGTTCAGCATGAGTGGAGAGTTCACAAAGCCAGAAGCGATCATGCCCAGACCTGTAAGAACAGTACCTAGGATAAGGATCATTCGAGGGCCCATGCGGTCTTGAAGAATACCTGCAATAAGAAGACAGATAGAGAAAGTGATGGTTGCAGTTGCGTAAGGTGCAGAAGCTTCTGCAGCACTCCAGCCTGATTCAGTTACCAGTGCCTTGTTGAATACACTCCAAGCATACAGGATGCCAAGACAAAGGTTGATACAGAACCCTGCTAACAGGATGCGCATAGCTTTATCAATCTTGCTCATTTTTATTCTCAGTTTTTCCTCTTATTGGCAATGCCGCAAAGAAGGTTGGTTTAAAGATGTTTTTTCTCAAAATTAGTTTGCGTTTTTCAACGTTTAACGCAATGAGCGCGGATTATAACCAATAAATATGTGATTGGAATCTCTTTTTACGGTTACTGATAAAATAATTTGCAACATTAAAAGTGGATGTGAATTCATGGTTTTGTATGTAGTAAGAACGTTGTAAAAAAGTGATATTTTTTGTTCGCTAATAACGAATGATGAGTCAAGACAGAGAGGTTTTACGCTGTTGAGTGCACAGTTCACATTTCAAATAAAAAATTTCAAAATGTTTCCATGTTAACCATCTGTAACAAAAATGGCGAATTTATCATCTGACGGTCGTAAGTATCAGATGCAAAGGGTTTCTTAATTTTTAATTGTTAACCTTTTGTAATAATTGAAGCTGATTAGCTTTTGTGTTCATTAAGTGAGCAAAAAAGTAACTTGTAATTGCTGATTTTAGGCGCAAAATATAGTGAAAAATGAGTTTTCATTTATGAAGGGATGCTTTTTAGATTTGTTGTGAGGTGACTTATGAAACTGTTCCTATTACTCATGGCTTCGGTATCCGCTGGTATCGCATCAGCAGACCACATCCATTCATTTATGTTGGGCTTATCCATTGCTTCTTTAGCGGTAGGGAGCTGTTATTTCTTCGCATTTCGCAGCTCGCGCTTTCCACAGCTTGCTTTATTCCTACTCATTTGCGGTATGCTTTCTAAGTTGACGATAACCGTAGTCGGTGTGATGTGGGGAATGTCCGCGGAATTAATCACGTCTCCAATCGTATTCGCACTTTCATATTTATTCTTTTCGCTTGCCGTTACCTACTTATGGTTTAGCTACAGAGAGAGCATCACTAAGATTCCTGACCGATTTAAGTCAGCGTAAATCATCACATTAGAATAAAAAAACGCCAGCACATTTGCTGGCGTTTTTAATTAAACGTAATTTTGTTCGGATATTGCTTTTAGTTTGATCGTGGCAATACCGTTAGGCACTCATTGGAACAAGCACCATAGTACCAATAATCACCGTGATAAGGCCTGCTAGAACTGGAACGGATGTGCGTTTTACAACCTCAAACGGGCTGATGTTTGCCATACCTGATGTCGCAACGATTACGCCAGATACTGGTGAGATAGTACGGCCTAGGTTTGATGCTTGAAGCATCGGGATAATTAGGAACGCAGGGTTTAATCCCATTTTAGCAGCTAAAGATGGTGCTAACTCCACGAACGCATAGAAAGGCGCGTTGCCCGAACCCGTTGCAATTGCTGCTGCAACTGTCAATGCAGTTAGAATAAGCATTAAAGCAACGCCGCCTGCACCAGCATTGTCTGCGAGATGAAGTAGGTTATCGATAGCGCCGATAGACATCAGACCTTGTGCAAAAACCCCTGCGGCAACCAAAAGCATCACAACGCCTTTAAACGCGTCAGCCATGCCCGCGTAACAAGAATCTAAATCTTCTAGTGATTTCTTACCATCGAACTTATTTACAACATAATGGATCAGAGATCCAAGGAAAATCGAACCAACCACAATAGTGTAGATGTCTAGACTAAGTCCTGGAATGGTACGACCGTTGAATAGGAAAACGCCGATGATAGGTAGAAATGGAAGAGCTGCATAAAACGCTGGTGCGTCAGCTTTGATCTCTGATACATCAATTTTTTCCATTGGCGTATTTTCTTTCTTATCTAAGTATTTGTTCCAGAAGAACGCTGCCGCTGCCATGACGATGATTGCGCAAATAGAAACAGGCAACACAGTTTGTACCGCAAACACATCAAGCTCTAAACCAGACTTTTCTGCTGCGATAACAACATCACCAGAAGTAGGAGAAAGGATGATTGCCGCTGGAGAGGCACACACTGCAACGGCTGCTGGACGAGAAATGCCCATCGCGACCATCATTGGGAATAGTGTCGCCATTAATAGTACGCCAAGGCCTGTTGCAGAACTTACCGCAAGAGACATTAAACACGCCACAATGTAAGCCGCTACCAAAAGGACGTAAGGAGACTTGATGACAGAAAGCGGTTTAGAGAACTGTTTCACTACCACGTTGTTCGCGCCGATATGAGTCATGTATGACGCAAAACCACAAAGCAGCATGATTTGCATACCAAGACCGCCACCGCGGTATTGAAGCATGTATTTCACGTATTCCAGCGCATCTGTCACCATGTTACCAGTTGAGGTGATTTTTGACGGCAGCACGTCGTGCCCCAAAACGCCAGTCATAAGAAGTAAAGCAATACCAGCTGTCAGTAACACGCCCGCAGCTTTATAGCCTTTGACAATAAAGTAACCCACCGCAATGGTAACCACTAAGCCAATTAAGAGCTCTAACATAGGGATCTCCGAATGTTATGTAAAAAAGAAAGAAACTGTTTCAGTTTATGACAAGGAATTTACAGAATTCTTAGCTGTGGCACGAGACAAATATGGGGCTTGCATGATCTGAGACAAATAATAATTTAATAAATAATTTCGTTAGATTGTATTGTTGGAATTTGGTTTTCTAAGTGTTATGTGCTGGTTTGAAGCTATTTATAGGAAGGAAAATATGACTAGGAAAGTGAATGAATAAAGAGTGAATTGATTCACAATAGGAAAAAGACTTTACTCAGTAAGCAATTATTGGAAAACACTCTTCACAACAAAAAAGCTTCGCCGAAGCGAAGCTAAGTCATCGTAAGAATGAGGATAAACTATGCGTATCGACGAACCATAAGGTTCCAACTACGCTGCTGCCGTTCGAACTCTGCTTTAATTTGCTGGTACTTCATTTTCGTTACAGAACATTCGTATTTTTTTACCACACTGGCAGTTTTGGCACCGAGTACTTCTTTGCGCATCTCGTAGTATTCCTGCATGTGATGAACTAGAGTATCAAACTCGTGCTGTAGCTGATCGAGGATTGTTTGCGTGTTCGGTTTCGATTCTAGCTTTTCTCTTGCTTTCTTCAAAAGTTGACTCGCACGGGCTTTTTCAATTCTAAATGTAGGCGTTGTGCGCAACTTAGATGTGAGTCCTAGCCAAGAACATGACTTTATCAACCACTTCGTTGGGTCGTAATGCCACCAATACACGCCATTGCGATAGTCATTCTCGAAAATATGATGGAAATTATGGTAACCCTCTCCAAATGTGAAAAAGGCGAGTACACCATTATCGCGAGCAGTGTTTTTGTCTGTGAAAGTTTGCTTACCCCAAATATGTGCGAGGGAGTTAATGAAAAAAGTCGTATGGTGACTCATAAAGAGTCGAGCCGCACCAACGACCAATAACATCCCCCAGATATCACCGTAGATCAGTCCTAGTATGACTGGGAAACCAATATTAGTCAGTAGGGCAAGTGGAACATAATACTTATGCTGCCACATGACGATTTTATCGCGCTTTAGGTCACGGCAGTTTGTATATTCGTTTTCCTTTGATTTATTGTAATCACGTAACATCCACCCAATGTGAGAATACCAAAAACCCCGCTTGGCTGAGTACGGATCTTTATCGTTATTGTCGACATGTTTGTGATGCACACGATGATCAGAAGACCAATGTAATGCACTATTTTGCAAAGAAAATGCTCCTCCAATCGCAAAAATGGCGCGCAAAATAGGATGAGCTTCGTATGTTTTGTGGCTCCAGAGACGATGATAGCCTGCTGTAATAGAAAGGTTAGTAAAACTAAATGCAATCACTCCCCAAATTAGATGTTCCCAACCCAGCCCAAAATGATATGCATACCAAGGCATTACAATAAAAGTCAGAACAAAACTGGCAGAAAATATTAATGTATTCAACCAGATAACAGGTGGTTTGTTTTGAGTCACAGATGTATCCCTAACTTTGAGCTAACAACTGTTCGCCAGAATATCAGCGTACACATGTAAGTCAAATTAAAGTTAGACAAATGTGATGATTCCTTTGGGTGTAGATTAAGGAACTTGATGGGATATTTTGCTTTTAATTGAATAATGAGTAGTATTAAAAAGTGAGCTCTGGCTTAAGGTGTATAAAATCTGCCAAGAAACAAGTGTTATAAAGGTGGAATATACCGAGACTCTATAAAGAAGCAAAAATGTAAGAAAATAGGAATACGTAATGGATTTACGATTAGCGGAATATAAGGATTACGAGCGCATTGCGCATCTTCATGCGGATAGCTGGAAGCGTCATTACCGTGGCATTCTTAGTGATAACTATCTTGAGAAAGAAGCGATTGACGACAAACTACTGATTTGGCAAACCCGTTTGACCAACCCACCATTCAATCAGCACATTGTCTTGGCGGAGGAGGGAGGTTTGCTACTTGGCTTTGTTTGTGTGTTCGGCAACCATGATTTCGAGCGTGGAACCTTTATTGACGCATTGCATGTTGATGACAGTTACCGTGGTCGTGGGATTGGTAAGCAGCTATTACTTGCTGTCGCCGAATGGCAACAGCAGTACTTTAAAGACACAGGTCTTTATTTAGAAGTTGTGTCGCAAAACATTTCTGCGATTGAATTCTATCGCCACATTGGTGGACAAGAGGATCAAGAGCGAACTTGGCGCGCACCTGATGGCAAAGAGGTGTTAGAAAAAGTATTCCGTTGGAAGAACGCCCAGTCATTAGTTAGTGGGATTGAGGAAAACGTGATTTACTCCTAACCTAGCGTTCTAAAACACTAGATAAGAGCAGTCTCAACACTGCTCTTTTTTGTTTATGCACCCTAACGTTATGTGTTATTAAAAGCTTTCTAGAAGTTAACCCCCATGGCTTTTAGTTCGAGCTCACATTGCTGAGCATTTTCAAACTGAATAGCAGCCATGCCAACTGCTCGGGCACCTTCAACATTGTAAGGCATGTCATCGAGAAATACTGTCTCTTCGGGGTTAAGCTGATACTTTGAAAGTAGAGTTTGGTAGATCTCCGCTTGTGGTTTTAGTAATTGAACTTCAGAAGAGATGATTGCTCCATCAAACAGTGGCCAAAACTCATAGGTAGTACGAAGATGTTCCACAATTTCGTTGATGTTGTCTGTGAGCGCATATACGCCATATCCGGCTCTTTTTACTCGTTTTAACAGCTCTATACTGCCGTAAAGTAATATTTGAGTGTGTTTTACATAATAAAAGAAGCGGTCCATTTCTTCCGTTGTTACTTGGTGTTCATGTTGATAACGCTGTTTTGCTTCCCTTTCGGAGATCGTCCCTTTATTTAAATCTTTCCAGATTTGTGATGAAAATAGCATCTGAGCCATTTTCTCTGACTCTACGGAACCACCAAATGTTAAGCGAACGACTTCTACTGGAGACCAGCGTACCAATACATTACCTACATCAAAAATGACATTTTTTATCTGGAAAGAATTCATGACACACCCCAAGCCAATTGTTTGTCACCGCGCTATATGCGGTGAGTGCTGTTTTTAAATCGTTGGAAAGCCGTGCCAAAGGCGCGACTTAAGTTTCTAGAACAAAATGAGATTAACATCCAATTGGATACAGAGCGATTATCGCAAAATTACACTAAACTATATGCAACTTTGTTTATTTGGTTGTAAATCAAGTGCAGCTGTCTTAAAAGATTGAAACTAAAGATAAGTATTGCGAGCTGTTTACGTCATTTCGCGCTGCTTATAAATGATGATTAATATATAATTAGTTAATAATAAAATGATAAAAGTGAATCAAAATCACACTATTGTGCGTCAGGCGGAGTAAGCAAAACAGATTATATGGACTCGATACGTAAGGTTTATCAATATGCAGAACCAAACCTAACTCTCGTTGGCTGGATGGGGTTTCTTGGCTTTCCGCTGTACTACTTTGTCTGGGAGTTTGCCTTTCCACAGGCTTATGAAAATTTACCTCTTAGATTGTTTTGCTCGTTATTGTTTTTCGGCATCATTTTTAGAAACCGCTTATCATCGACTTGGAGAGATTATGTTCCTATTTACTACCAAGTGACGATAACGCTGTGCTTACCGTTTTTCTTTTTTTATATGTTACTGATGAATGACTGGTCCAATGTATGGGTTATGTCGTTTATGTCTGCAATTTTCTTACACATTTTACTGGTTCATGTTACTAGGGTTATGTTTGCTCAAACCTTTGCAGGGATAGGTTTAGCAACATTCTTCGCTTGGGTTGCAAAAGGGTTCCATCTTGACTTGACCATGGATTGGACTCATGTGCCAATCTTTCTGTTTATTTATGTCTTCGGTAATTTGTTCTATTTTCGTAACCAAGTTGAACATGAAGCAAAAGTCTCGCTGGCAAAATCATTCGGGGCAGGGATTGCACATGAAATGCGTAACCCGTTGAGTGGGCTTTGCACTTCAATAGATGTTATCCAGTCGATCTTGCCCAACATGAAAGAGGCAGGAAAAGAGCAGTACGTCATGAGTGTAGAGGATGTCACCTTATTACGTGAAGTGAGTCAGGATGCAATGAACATTATCCAATCGGGTAATGAAACCATCGATTTATTGCTAACTTCGATTGATGAAAATCGAGTTTCTCGTTCTAGCTTCAAAAAATATTCAGTTCACTCGGTCGTTGAACAGGCAATTGAAAGCTTCAGTTATAAACGTGCCACTGATCGATTTGCCATATCGCTGGATGCGAGAAGTGAGTTTGAGTTTCTAGGTAGTGATACGTTACTTAAATACGTTATGTATAACCTCTTCAAGAATGCCTTCCATCACCGTAAATCTGAAGATTTTCACATACATGTATCCATGATAAGTTCAGAACGCTTTAATCAAATTGTTGTAACCGATAATGGTGCTGGCATTGCTCCTGATGTTCTACGCAATATCTTTCAAGACTTTTACACCACTGGCAAATCAGGAAGTTATGGTTTGGGTCTACCGTTTTGTAAAAAAGTCATGCGTTCATTTGGGGGGAACATTGAATGTCAATCTCAGTTAGGGGAGTGGTCTCAATTTACATTAACTTTCCCACTAACGACATCTGATACCGTTAATGAAATCAAAAACGATCTGACTAAACTCAAAACCATTCTAACGGTGACTAGCCAAGATATCTTGGTGTCTAAAGTAACAGATATTAGCCGTTTTATGGGCTTTGACTCGACGATTTTAGATGCCAACCAAGTACTCAAAAAGAAAGAGTACGAGTTCGAATTCGATCTGATTTTTATCGATCTTGAGAGCTTAGATTCAAGAGCAAACCAATTGGATAGATTAGAATCTCTCTTGTCTTTCACTGAAGCACGCATCGTTTATCTTTTTGAGCATCATCCGACTCAGAGAGCACGTAAGGCTGCATATGAACCTATTTGGATCGAAACGCAAGCCTGGTTATTGAATACTAAACCAACTATTGAGCGTCTCTTATATGATTCAAGCTATGTATCGACACCAACGGCCTCGGTGACGTTAGATAATTCAAATAAGCGCACAATTATGGTCGTGGATGATAATGAATCTTTGCGTAAATTCACGGCAATGTTACTTGAAAAGCAAGGCTTTGAAGTGATTCAGAAAGAAGACGGGCAGCAGGCTCTGGATACACTAGAGCAAGAAGATGTTGATCTCATTCTGATGGATATCGAAATGCCAATTATGGATGGTGTAGAAGCGTCTAGGCGAATTAGAAGCTCGGATAAAAACTATGCGTCGGTACCTATTATTGCACATACAGGGGATAGTTCACCTGTCACGTTGGACAAAATTGGGTCTTCGGGTATGTCTGACTTCATCGTAAAACCGGCGGATAAAAATCGCTTGTTCGATAAAATCGCAAACTGGATCTAATCATTCGCGGCTTGTTTTCTTGAGGCGAGTTGCTCACAACGAATAACACGAATAAAGAGCTCAGCAAAACTGTTGAGCTCTTTAGTTTTATCTACACACTAACTTACACAAACTCTAAGTCAGGGTGTGCAAATGCTTGTTGGCAGACAGTGAGTACATGATCAACTTCAGCAGCTGTCATGTCGGCATTGACTGAAAAACGGATGATGTTTTTGTTCCTTCCAGTTGCAGGGCGGCAAAACACTGCGCCGTAAACATTTCGCTCTTCGAGAAAATCGCGGACTCGCTCAGTGTTTCTCTCGTTGCCGCATTCTAATGCGATAATTTGTGATTCACTGCGAATAGTAAATCCAATGCATTTTAAACCAACGGCTAAAGACTTGGCTCTTTCAAACAGAATATCTCGCTTATCATCTGATTTTCTTATGACGTCCAGTGTTTTCTCTAGCCGAATGATCTCTTGCGGTAATACGGTAGAACTAAATATTGCAGGGTACGCCACAAACGGAAGCGTCTTCGCCAGTTTTTCTGGGCCTAAAATCGCGCCAGCACGATAAGCAAATGTCTTGGCAAGACTAACGGTAATAAAATCTACCTTATGAGTTAAGCCAAGACCCTGGAGTATCCCCGCACCTTGTGGACCGTGTGTACCTAAAGAGTGTGATTCATCTACAACCAGGCCGCAGTCAAACTCCTGTGCTATTTCGTAGATATCACGTAGAGGAGCGATGGTCCCGATAGTGCTGTAAACCGAATCCACAACAATGATCCCTGAACCGTGACGTGAAATTTGTTTTCTTAGGTGACTGGTGTTGTTATGCATGAACGGATGAATTTGTGCTCCGGCAATACGTGCGCCTTCCCACAAAGACATATGTGCAAAGAAATCAATGTACACTGGTATGTTCGGTGCACAAATAGTCTGCAATAAACCGACATTCGCAGCCCAACCAGATTGAGAAAGTAGACAACTAGGCATACCAACGAAACTGGCTAGTTGCGTTTCAAATGCAGGTTTCGATTCATCATCTTGTAAGAAAATCGCGGACATCACGACGTTGTCATCGTGCTGGGAAATCGCATCACGATGCGCGTTTTGAATCTCCTTATTATGAGACAGTGCAAGGTAATCATTGCTTTGTAGGACGACGGCATTACACGGTGGGCGTTTACCAAGAACAAGGTGTTTTTTGTTCTCATTCGGTTCGATTAGATCTTGAATATAAAAATCTAGGCGTTCCTCGATAAAGGAGGGAAGTGGTTTGCTTTGTATAGTTTCACTCATAATAAATCTCTTCTTCATATGGAAAAACGCCAGCGCTGACACTTATTCATATTGCGGATTTTGGGGAGAGTGTCACTAACCAGGTTGCATAAGTTTGCAGACCCTTGCAAACTCGACATTTGAGGGTTGGATGGTGGCTGTAACTCTATAGGGGCCCGGGGTCTAAACTAGTTTGTGCTTAAAGTTTATACGGCGATTTTGCGGTGTTTTTTTCGTGCTTCATATCTGGGATTTTGGATGAGGAATATAAAGTTTGAAAAGTGAAAAAACGGGCGCATTAGATAACAAAAAAGGCGCGAAAATCGCGCCTTGAAACATGAGTAGATAAAAGACAAGCTTATCGCTTATTACGTAAATAGCGCTTACGACGCTCTTCTTTACGCTTCGCTTTTTCTTCTTCTTTACGGGCGGTTTCAACCTCGACTTCAATCAGCTCTTGAGTGATCATTTCTGGGCGTTCTAATGTAATTTGGCCCAAAGTGCCTTGGCGAAGTTCGTGCAATAAGATCTCTGATACTTTGTGCAAGTCAACACGTCCACCTGCACGTAGTGCTCCGCGGCGACGACCAATTTCTTCCATGATCTCGATATCTGATTCTGGAAGCTCTTCAATTTGATAACGCTCTTTAAGCTTATCTGCATAATGAGCTGCTAGGTATTCAATGGTATAGAATGCGACTTCGTCATATTCCATCGCTGTATCTTTTACCGCGCCGGTAGCCGCAAGGCGGAAGCCACTGTGTGGATTTTCCACTTTTGGCCATAAAATTCCTGGAGTATCAGATAATACGATGCCATTTTGCAGGTTGATACGTTGTTGACGACGTGTAACCGCGGGTTGGTTACCTGTTACAGCGATTGTTCGACCTGCGAGGGTGTTAATGATCGTCGACTTTCCAACGTTTGGGATGCCCATGATCATGGTGCGAATGTTTTTACCAATTTCTTCTCGGTGTGGGGCAAGTTTGCGGCAAAGCTCCATGATTCGATGCACTTCTTGTGGTTCAGAAGTCGTGATCGCCATTGCTTTTACATGTTGCTCTTGCTCCAAGTGCTCAATCCACAGTTGAGTTAATTCTGGATCGGCCAAATCACGTTTGTTCAAAACTTTAACGACAGGTTTGTCACCACGGATTTGAGAAATCAAAGGGTTTTCACTACTGAAAGGAATACGAGCATCCAGTACTTCGATGATCACATCCACTTGAGGGATTGCTTCTTCGATCTCTTTACGTGCTTTGTGCATGTGGCCAGGAAACCACTGGATTGAGTTATTAACCATTTGAATTTAATACCTTAATTTTTCTAATGCTCCAGCGGTTGTAAAAGTAGCAATGTGAATCTTGAGTGACACAATACTAGAACGCATTTTCTAAAACTGTGTTTACTTCAAGCTGCTCGAAACCGCGGAGTTGAGCTTTCTTTCATGTTAATACGCCAGTTTATCATGGAATGATGATGAATCATTCAAGATGAAAGTAAAAAGCTATGGCGTGCAAACCTAAAAGCACACATCCCTTATGTATACCGACTCGCAGTGAATATCCGTCTGGGTGAGAGACCGAACGCAAACACTGTGTAGTCAAAGGTGGATTGTGTTGTCAGATTGTTCTGACGAATTTTGGTTTTTTGGTTTTATATCAAAGCTTTATTTTTATTTCGCTATTGAGCGAAGTTTGACTTTTATCTGACAAAAACTAGTCTGAGCTTCCATTCAGAGGAAGCAGTCATGCTCAGTATTCTTAGAAGTATTACGGTATCGTCCGTCGCCTTAATTTTTTTAGCGAGTTCTTTTTGCTCAACTGCCAAACAGAGTCCTAAACCGAAGGTCATCGTTGGTGTTATTGCGCAAGACGAAGCTAAAGACTCGTTTGACGGTAGCGTTGGTCCTTCGTACGGAATTAGTCTTGAGTATTTGTCTAACATTACTAAAGCTTTGGATTATGAGTTAGAACTTCGGACTTACAAGCATATTCCGTCTTTACTTGCGGATGTCGAAAGCAAGAGGATTGATGGTGCGGTTGGATTTAGTAAAACAGCAGCAAGAGAAAAGCGTTTCTTGTTTTCGATGCCTTTTTTTTCGAGCACTATCGCTGTTTGGTATCGGAATGCCACTTACCGAGATAGTGATGCGCGTGATCTTAAATGGGTGTGTGTTGAGGGCAGTGTATATTGTGACAACCTCACTGAACGCGGTATCGATAAGATACATTACGTTAAAACACGTTTAGAGGCGTTTAATGAAGTTAAGCGAGGTAAAGCGAACGCGCTGATTTACACTTATGTTGGTATTACCCAATATTTGGATTTGAATGACATTGTAAAAGGGGTTGTCGATATTCCCAGTTGGTTGAAAAACGAAGAGGTGAGTTTTATCGCTTCGTTGGACAAACAGAGTCTGATCGATGACATCAACAAAATCCTTCAGTGGGAGCAAAATGGAAAAAATATTCGCTCCGTCGCCTCGAAAAATCCTTACCATATCAGTGATAAGTTATTGGTAGATTACCGACGTAATCATCAAAACAAACTAGTGATAACTTACAGCAGCAGTGACGAAGCTTATCCGTTTCTCTACCGAGATTCGCAAACGGGCGAGCTAGACGGTTTCTTTCCAGACTTCATCGACTTATTGCAGTCTCGTACTGGCTTGAGCTTTAAGTATGTGAAACCGACGTCGAGCCTTTCTAATGGATTAACGGCATTTGATGCCGATATAGTCCCCGTTTCTTATGTGGGTGAGCTACCTAAGTCAGATTGGTTGTTCACTAAACCATTCATGCACAGTAATTACGTGGCTATCCAAGCGGAGCAGAGCAAGCGAGATAAATCTGCATTGAAAGAAGCGGGTATTCTGCTCACTTTGAAAAAGCAAGGGTTAGTTCATTTGGGCACTTGGCAGCAAGGCCAAGTTGATCATTATGATGATTTGAAAAAGCTGCTTACCGATTTGAAATCGGGCGTTTTGGATGTGGCTTACATTCCTGACGACATCGTTCACAACATGATTGCACAAGATCAAGTCGATGGCTTGGTGATCAATGCGGAGGACGTTTTGACGTTCTCTAATGCATTTGCGGTTGCAAACCACAATACACAACTGCAACACATGTTGAACAGCATCATCGAAACCATTGATTCTAACGAGATCGAAAAACTGCAGCGTTCTCACCGAAGCTTCAAACTGACTTATGGCTATGACGCGGAGCAGATCGCTACATTTGTTGTTGCTGGTTCATTCATATTCTGTCTCATGTTAATTGCGGCGTATTTCACCTTATCTGACATGCGACTTAAAGTGAGGTTAGCCGAATTTAATGCTGACAATGAGGAAGCGCAAAAGCAATGGCTGATGGACATCATCAAAGAGATCAATAGCTTGGTTTTTATCCATAGTGAAAATAACCATATGGAGATGAGCAATTGTGCCAACTACAACAGTAAACAGTGCCAACAATGTAAGTTGAAAAGTGATTCTACGCACGCTCCTCTGGTGAATAATTTTGATGAACTGACCACTGTTATTGCTGGAAAGCGTGTTTCAGAAGAGGTTGCCTCGTCGGGCTGTGAACTTGATATTAAACATGTATATCGAGAACGCAAAGTCATCGCTTCTCCTAGCGGTAAGAACAAGTTTGTACTGACGGTTATTCAAGATATTACCCAGCAAAAAGAACGTGAGCAGGCGTTAATCGATGCGCAAAAAGAAGCGCAAACCGCGGTACGTGCGCGCGAAAACTTTTTGGCAACCATGAGTCACGAATTAAGAACGCCATTGTCGGCAGCACACGGCATCCTCGATCTGCTAAATCACCAAGTGACGGCAGATTCAAATCGCGAGTTAATTGCCCAAGCCATACGCTCGCTCAATCATTTGAATACGCTAGTAGACGAAGTACTGGATTATTCAAAGTTAGAAGCAGGGCACTTAACCGTCGCCCCAGCTAAGACCGACTTGCTTAAAACCTTGTGCGATGTGTTTCGAAGCTTTGAACCACGAGCGCTCGCGAAAGGTTTGGATTACAAAGTGACAATCAAACCATTTTCGAATGCTTTCATTGAAATCGACGCGCTGCGATTGGTGCAAATTACCACCAATCTGCTCTCCAATGCGGTGAAATTCACTGCGGAAGGCGAGGTTGGAATCAGTGTCATTCTTCATGAAAAGCAGCTTATTTTGAAAGTGGCGGATTCAGGTATCGGCATGACGGATGACCAACTCGAAGGCATTCTCAATCCTTTTGTTCAAGCGGATGACACTATTACGCGTAAATATGGCGGTACTGGATTGGGGCTGAGCATTGTTGACCGATTGATCGACTGCATGGGCGGCGTGCTCTGCATCGATTCACAATTTGGCTTGGGCACGACGATTACCGTCAAACTGCCAATTGAGCATTGCGACTCTGAGCCAGACGTTTGTTTGAACTGGACGTATAGCGAGAGCTTACCACTTAATATTCGCCAGTGGTGTGATGCGTGGAAAATGCGTCCAGCGACGTTAAAAACAATGGTGGCGAACCTTCACCCTATACACGACAGCGATGCCAGTTTTAATGGCCTAATGCTGCGTGACGAACAAAGGGTACTTGGCAGTCTTACGCTAAGAGAGATTCAATATCCAGATACATTGTTCAATTTGCTCAGCCAAACGCAGCAAGAAACCAAGCTTAGTGACGTAAATCAAGAAGTGGTTTCTTGGGTTCTCGGCACGGTACTGGTCGCAGAAGATAATCCCATTAACCAAAGTGTGATAGCAATGCAGCTTCATGAACTTGGAATCGAACCTGTCATTGTGAATAACGGCCGCGAAGCATGGGAATACATCAACCAAGATGAAAACGTTGTGTTGCTGCTGACCGATTTTCATATGCCAGAAATGGATGGCTATGAGCTTGTTAGGCACGTGAAAAACTCCGAATTTAAAGCAATTCCAATCATCGGTGTGACAGCAGAAGATGCTCGTCTTGCCATTGAGCGCACACAGGATATCGGCATTGATGATGTGCTCTACAAGCCCTATGACCTTAATCAATTAAAAACCGTTTTGATTCCATTTATTGGCGAAAAAGAGAGGGGTAGGCTGCCCGGCTGGATTAAACGGTTCAAAGCACAGGACGCAAAAGAGATTGCGCGCGTGTTTAGTCAATCAATGTCTACAGATATAAAAAACTTAAACGCCGCATCGACTGAGCGAGACAAAAAACGGGTCATTCATGGCATCAAAGGAGCGGTTGGGGCGATAGGGGTAAGCATGCTGACTGAGCTTTGCATTGAGGCAGAACGAGTTACTGCTGCGGAGTTTGACAGGCGAACAGTGGAGCTAATTTTACGAATCGAGCAGGAGATCGAAAACATAAACTATTGGGTAGAGACAAATGAATACACAATTTAATGTGATGGTGATTGATGACCATCCGCTACAAACCACAATACTTACGCAAATATTGGATCGCTATTGCGCGCAAGTCATCCCTTTTAACTGTGTGGATGCCGCTATTCAGAGTGTGCAGGAACAACATTTTGACGTAATTTTTTGTGATATCCAAATGCCCGGAAAAGACGGCATCGATATGATGGAAATGCTCGATAAAGTCCAGTACCAGGGGCAAGTTGTACTGGTCAGTGCAATGGAATTGACCATTATTTCTGCGGTAAGAGCCATGTGCGAGGGATTTAGCTTTGAAGTATTAGGGAAGCTACCCAAGCCATACGATGAAAATGAAGTCGTTGATTTGTTACGTAAAATAAAAGATGAAAAAGCGAAACAAGTCAGCTTTGCTCAACCTATTGAAGTGGAAGATCAAGAATTCCTGTTTGCTCTGGCTGAAGGGCGAGTGAAAAATTATTACCAGCCTTTAGTCGATGTGCAAAGTGGGGAAGTGCTTGGGTATGAAGCGCTCGCGCGTTGGAATCATCCTATTTATGGTGTGTTACCCCCTCATTATTTTTTGCCAATTGTAGAGCGTTGCCGCCTTTCTGGAGAGTTGTTTCAAGCTGTATTGAGTAATGTTATCTATGACATGAAACACCGCGGATTGACGCAAAACGTATCCATCAATGTAGACCATGAAAACTTAGAAGATACGGCGTTCTCTCATTACTTTTTACAGCAATGTTTAGAGAGCGAGATTGACCCATCACAAATCACCATTGAAATTACAGAGCGAGATACATTTCAGACTAGCGCGTCCCTGTACAAGAATTTACTCAAGTTGAGGATGAACGGTGTCACTGTCTCAATAGATGATTTTGGCACGGGGTCATCGACGTTTGAAAAACTGGCTCAACTGCCATTCAACGAGTTAAAAATCGATCGTTCGTTTGTACAAGGTGTCGAATGCGACATCAAAAAACGCAACATCGTTGTTGCTATTTGCGCGTTAGCGAAAAGTTTGAATATACGACTGGTCGCGGAAGGTATTGAAGACGAAGTCACATTGCAAGCGATACGTGAGTATGGCATTGATCTTTGCCAAGGCTTCTACATTGATAAACCCATGCCACTAGAAGCCATAACCATACTAAATGAAAGATATGAATAAATTGAATTACTTGATCTTTGACGATCATCCTCTCGTTTGTGTTGCAATCAAGTCGTTGTTGGAAGAGTTAGGTAAAACAAATGGGGTATTTACTGCAACATCAGCGAAGATGGCATTACAAATATTGAAAAAGGAAGAAATTCAACTGTTGATCTTAGATGTGAACTTGGCAGATTGCGATGGGTTTGATTTCTACAAACGTATCAAATCCCATGGTTATGAAGGCAAAGTCATTTTCTTCTCCGCTGAAACTAGCCAAATGTACAGCCAAATGGCTTTTCGTTCTGGCGCTGATGGCTATGTGTGTAAATCGGAAAATCACGACATTCTTAAAGACGCGATAGAAGCGGTAGAGAAGGGGTATACCTTCTTCAAATTTAAGCAAGTTGTTAATAGCGTTCGAGAAATGCCACAACTTTCAAGCAGAGAAAGCGCAGTAATGAAGTATTTATTACAAGGAAAGTCCAATCGAGAAATCGCTTCAGTGCTATCAATAAGTGACAAAACAGTCAGCACATACAAACGTCGTCTATTGGATAAATTTAACGTAAAGAACATTGTTGAGCTAACAAGAGTGGCGGGGGCGTAAGACCGCATCATGACACTTAAAAGTATCGCGTTGTCTCTTTTCATCGCAACATTACTATTCGTCACTTCTGTCACAATGATTGGTGCGGTGTTAATTTCTTATGAAGTAAAGCAGTTCAACACTTACGCGAATAATTTAGCCAAAATAAAACAAAAAGTGATTCTCATGGGTTTATTGACGGAAGCGCAGCTCGAGCAATACAAAGGCATGAGCGTGAGTGAAGTAGAAGCGCAAACAGAGCTGAGCTTTCAAGATGCGATTTACTCCCTGTCACCTTATGAAAAACTCAATTACGTTGAATCTGTTGCACGGAAATCGCTTCATCAGGCTGAAGCGTATTTATCAAATGCGTTCAATCGACAAAATGCCGTTATGTATTTTCGTTCTTATACTGGAAACAAACTCATCTTAGAGAGACCGATTGAAGCGCTAGAGGGAGTGAAAGCCACATTTGATGTTGATTGGTGTAAAAGTAACTATTCTTGTGTGTTAGCAGCGTGGAAAGAGCAACTAACGGACCGGGTATTGTTTTCCCTACCATTTAAAACGACATACTCCGATGACATGGCGATAAGCATCATGAGTCCGGTTTACTTTCAAGGTGAGTTAGTGGGAGAGTTCTCGGAACAATTATACCTCTCGCCGCTTTATAATGATGGGAAAGCGGTGGATGTTCAAATAGCGAATGGGAACAAACAAATGGTGATTTATTTCGCTGGCTACCCCTTTCCATCATTCGCGTACACCCAATCATATGTCGCAGACAACAACAATCTTATCGTTTACATGTACCCATTCAGTAAAATTGTATTGGATTACGTGTTCTTGTTTATCATCTTCTTTTTCGTAACCTTAGCGTATTACAACAAAGCTTATGAATCTAAAGAGAGCAAACTTCGCCTCGCGAAAGCACTGACGAACGTGACGAAAGATGATTTAACGGGATTGTTTAACCGCAGAGTCTTTCAAGATAGCGAGTTCAAACGTCGTTTGGAAACCGCGCCATATTCCGTCATTGCAATAGATGGCGATAGGATCAAGCGAATCAATGACCATTACGGTCACCATGTAGGGGACGAAGTTATTGGAATTATTGCTGATGCCATGTCTAAAGTGTTTCGAAATAGTGATTATCTAGTTCGAACTGGTGGTGATGAGTTTGTTGCGATTCTGCCGGGTTGCAGTATCAGTCAATCTTCAATATTGGCGAAGAAGCTTCGTAGTGTCGTTAAAGATAACCGACTAAAGACCTTGGATATCGAAGTTAGTGTGAGTACTGGTATCGCGGCGAATGAGTTACACGAAACGCTTCAGGACGTTATTGTACGTGCAGATGAAGATCTCTATGAGATGAAAAAACACAGACAAAAGTCCCATTAAGCAGGTCTAGTATTGACTAAATGTTAAGTTACGGAACATAACCATGACATAACTGTTTGATTAATTTGACCAAACAGAATGAGTGGTCTTTTATATTAGAGCAGTCAACAAATAGTGATTGCTCTATTTATTCTCGACCTTACATCTGGTGTCGCACGTGAACAAAGATCTCGACTTAAACTTACTTAAAATACTTGTCTTACTGGATAAGCACCGTCAGCTCAAGCCCGTTGCGAAAGCGATGGGGAAGAGCGAAGCGTCAATTAGCAAATACCTTGCCCGATTGCGACTCCAGCTAAACGATGAATTGTTTATTCGGCATCCTCACCACATGGAACCGACGGACTATTTAAAACGTCAATTACCTAAAATTTCCGATGCACTCGAGAAGCTTGAAACTTGTCTAATTAGAGATGAGTTTGAACCGGAAAATTACGAAAAAGACATCACCATTTGTTTACCGCAAACCGCTCAATACTCATTTGGGCATTTACTTGCAATGGATTTAATGGCGCTGTTTCCCAAGGCGCACATTTCGATAGCAACGATTACAGAGTATACGATAGAAGAGATAATCCTAGGCAAAGTGGATGCGCAATTACATTACTTCAACGAGGATGTTCCGAAATCTGTTTATCAGAAGTTCATCGGCTATGCGCCTGCTGTGGTAGTTGTCCCTGAAGAGCTGGGAATTACCACTCTGGAAGAAGCGGCCAAACTTCCCTTTATCATGTTAGAGATTATCGGTTGGAAAGAGAAAGAGCAGCTCGTTAAGCGTGCAATGGAAAGCCACGGTATGGTCATCAACCGTATTGCGGCTCTAGACAACGTAAGCAGCGTATTGAAGCTAATTAAGCAAAAAAGCGCCGCAACCGTGCTACTTGAATATCAGGCGCCAATTGATGGATATAAATTTATAAGAGTGCCAGAGCATTTTTACCCAGATGGCTGGCCAAAAGTGGTTGTACAGGTGAAGCAAAGCTTAAGACATGATGCAATGCACCAGTTGTTAATCGGTGCTATTGCAAAATACATGAGCGCTTAGCGGCAAAACTCAATGTTTTCTGACTGAGGAATAGTATGCAGAAGTTCAATCAACGTGTCCGCATGGTACTTTTTCAGAATACGCGTTTTGTAGGTGCTGATTGTTTTAGCGCTGAGTGAAAGTTGTTCAGAAATCTTCTTATTTGAGTAGCCTTGTACAAGATAATGGAACACCATGGCTTCGCGATTTGAAAGTGTTACGTTACCCGACGATGGTGTGTGAGTCGACTTAAACATTGAGTAACCGCGTGAAACACTCACAATTGCGTCGATAATGGTCTCTCTTGTTTCATGTTTGCTTAAGAAGCCGTTTGCGCCCATTTCGTACGCTGCTTTAGAAAGACTCGAGTAGTCGCGTGAAGAAACAAATAACAGTCGGCCACGATATCCCGTCGCTAAAATGTTTTTGGCTAAACGCATACCATCGCGGTCGCCAAGCACTACGTCTAGAATAATCAAATCAATCTTTTGGCCTCGAACAAGATCCATCACTTCCGCACTGTCAGTGGTTTGAATCACTTCAGCTGCGTTGATTACGGATTCAACTAGAGAAGCAAGTGCTTCGCTATACAATGGTTGAGCGTCGATAATAAGAACATTATTCAAAGTTAACCTCACCTAATACATCAACTAGCGTGCTGTCAGGCGACAGCGCAATTGGATGAATAGGATTGTAGGAAAAACCTTGCTAAGAGGAAGGAAAATGACTCTTTCCAAAAGTGAAAATCAGTGTCTTGATTATGGGAATAACGAGCTCAGGTATTGAAGCACCTAGTGATAGGATAATTGCTTAAAACTTACGCTGACAGAAAACTAACAAACTGAAAGTATTCTTTCAGTGTTCTATGCCTTCAGATTTTCTTGTGATGTTTCTAGCGCTTCGATTTAAACCCGTGTTCACAAGCGCAGTTTTATACCATGCCACTTGAAGAGAGCTTGTTCTACACCAGGCATGAGCACGCTAGCCAACTTTGTACTGATATCTGTTAGATAGGTTTGGCTATTGACGCTGAACATCACTTCAAATTATTTCTAAACTTTTCATTGACTCTGCCGCTAAAAGTGGAGGTGTTAATTCGCACTTTGGCCACTCATAATGTCGTGTTCAAAAATGAGACAATTTTACATGGTTTGTTATGGAAATGTGCGTTAGCCGTCCTTTTGATGGTTTACAAATTTTGTTGTAACGACTAAAAAGGACTTTTGGATTTTTAGCCAGAGAATGGCTTCTCATGGCGTTTGCATCAAACTTTTTCTGATGCGTATTTTTGGTTGGATAATTGGCTTTATGAGTAACGTAACCAGCACCATTTTGACAGAAAGTGGTACCAATGAGCTTGAAATCATCGAGTTTCATTTAGAAAAAACATTGCCAGATGGCAGCACAAAAACTTGTTATTACGGCATTAACGTTGCGAAAGTACGAGAAGTGATTCGCGTGCCAGAAACAACCGATTATCCAAACGCACAACCTCATATGATTGGTGTGTTCTCATCCAGAGATGTACTGACGCCTTTAGTGGATTTAGCTGGTTGGTTAGGTGTGCCAACACGACAAGATCTGGAGCGCAAGTTTGTAATCGTTACGGATTTCAACAAAATGACCAATGGCTTCTTAATTGACAGCATTTCGCGTATTCATCGTATCTCTTGGAATGATGTGGAATCACCAAGTCAGTTTTTGGAAGCGGGCGAACAAGATTGTGTAGTGGCCGTTGTCCGTAAAGAAGGCAACCTGATCATGATTCTCGACTTTGAAAAAATCATCGCAGACATCAACCCAGAACTGAGTATGGAAAAGTACGATGTGAAAGGGGACAAGTCGGTGGATCTCAACCAGAGAATGGTCGGTAAGCGTAATGCTAAAACGATCATGGTGGTGGATGACTCAGCATTTATTCGCTCTTTGATCCAAGATACATTAGCTTCTTCAGGTTACAATGTGATCACATGTAAAGACGGTGGTGAGGCGCATGAGAAGTTGATGAGCTTGATCGAGGTCGCGAAAGAAGAAAACTTGCCAGTTAAAGAGCTATTAGATGCGGTGGTTACGGACGTAGAAATGCCTCGAATGGATGGTATGCACTTAGTGAAGAGACTACGAGATACCGAAGCGTTTCATGAAATGCCGATCATTATGTTCTCGTCATTGATGAGTGAGGATAACCGAGCGAAAGCACTATCTCTTGGCGCAAATGATACGATTACCAAGCCAGAGATTGGCCGCATGGTGAATATGATGGATAAATACGTGTTTAACTTTGCGTAAAAAACCGATCAGATGAAACAAATAAGGCTGCCGATTGGCAGCCTTATTTTTATTGAGGGCAGGGAAGAATATCTAAGGTGTAACTCTCGTTTGGAGTCTGCGGCGGCCCATATAAAATTCCGCATTGAGTTAGGCTAGCTCGTTTTTCGTCGGCTGCAGCAATGACCATTTCGCGAGTTGTTGAACCAGCCGGGTGATGAAATGTTTTCCAATCCGAGTCTTCTTCGTTCAGTCCTTGCACGAGTAACTTCATCGATTCGCTATCAGAATCAGGATATCCATATAAAAAAACACAGCGCTTTGAACCACCAATATTACAGCCGTCAAATGGTAAATCTGCCATTAAAGCACTGTCTACGAAGTTTGAAACGTAAGGCTTGCTTTCCAATCCCGCAATCGCCATTTTCCCATAACCGACGCCTAATGCTGACGCAATAGCGCCTTTCATTCCTTCCAAACGTGCTTCACGTGCATCGCTTTGAAGGTTTAAAAAGCGTGGCGCGGCAGTGACAGCTAGAATACCGAGCACGACAATAACTACGACTAACTCTATTAGAGTAAATCCCGTTTGTTTTTTCATATTATTTTCACAGCAAGTTAAAGGTAGAAAAACACTGACCGTACACTTGTTTATTGTGTAAATAAGTACGGTAATGATAAATCGATCAGTAGTATAAAGAGGTGAGTTGTAAAGTGCTATACCGACGCCGAACTAATTGACTGAATCCATTAAATGCAATGGAGAATTCACGGGTTTAATTCTGCTAGATTTTAAGAGGTCATTAATTCCGCTGAAGAAATGCTGCGTGAACAGGCGAGCATGAATCCTCTTCGATGTAAGCAAACATGTACATAAGCGGAATGAAATACAAAATGCAAATGAGGGCGAACCGCACAAATGGATTGTCTTTTTATTCACTTTGATGAATGCTACGCGGAATTCATATCGCAGTATGCCTGAGGTATTCATCATGCGAATGTGCTTTGGTTTTGTGTTTATTTTTCAAATATAAGAATAATCTAAATGGAATTCGATTCGATAAACTTCCTTGCAATAGGTTTGATATTTCTTGGCTCTTATGTCCAGACCGCAATCGGTTTTGGCTTGGCTATTGTTGCCGCACCTTTACTGATTCTTTGGGCACCAGAATATGTTCCTGCGCCAATCTGTTTAGTCGCGTTATTTATTTCGTTGATGAATGCGATGAAGCACCGCAGTAGTGTTGAAATCGGCGGTTTAAAGATGGCGTTGATTGGGCGAGTGCCGGGATCAATTGCTGGTGGCTTACTACTCTTTTTTGTATCTACACAAACTCTCACGCTTTGGATTGGTTTGTTGGTGCTGTTTGCAGTCGTGGTGAGTGTTTTACCGTTTCGGGTTGAGCCTACGCCTTCGCGTATGACATGTGCTGGTTTCTTTTCTGGGTTGTTTGGTACCAGTTCTGCGATTGGAGGTCCTCCGATGGCGTTATTGTTGCAGCATCAAGAAGCAAATCAGTTACGCGGCAACTTATCGGCATTTTTTGTTTTCAGTTCGATTATTTCACTAATAGTACAAATCCCAGTGGGCTTCTTCACATTGCATCATTTGGTCATTACTATTCCTCTATTACCTGCTGCGTCGCTTGGTTACTGGCTAGCAATGAAAACTACCCAGTCGTTACCAAAAGAAAAGATTCGGTTTGGGGCACTTATGTTGTGTTTTGTGAGTGGCTTTACCGCCGTCGTACAAGCGTTGAGCCAATAATGCCATCTGCATCATAAAGTCACTGCGGGATTGCATTCCTTTTTATGTATGGCGGACTTGTTTACTTATGCCAAATTGGTCGTTTAGATGGGCGATAGTTTTATGAATAACACTCGTTATGGCACTTTTATGGCAGCATTCTCCTTTGTGATCTGGGGATTGCTACCAATTTATTATCGTTATTTACCAAATGCTTCTATGGATGAGTTGCTAGCATGGCGAATCATTGGGTCTGTACCTGTCGGGTTTCTAATTGTACTTGGGATAAGCCGTCGAGGGCTGAATTGGAAAGAAATCTGGCTTGATAAAAAATCCTTGTGGTACACGTTTGTGGCGAGCAGTTTGATGTGTATTTCTTGGAGTGCGTTCACTTGGGCTTTGACCCATCATCGGGTCATCGATGCCAGCTTAGGCTTCTTTATTGGGCCATTAGTATCTGTTGCACTAGGCGTATTTATTCTTGGGGATAAGCTCTCAAAAGGCAAACTTATTGCAATCGTGCTGGCAACAATTGGTGTTATGTACCAAGTGATTCACTATGGTCAGCTGCCCGTTATTGCACTAACGATGGGGTTGTTCTTTGCTTTGTATGGGCTGTACAAGAAGAAGATAAATTATGACTGGAGTACAACCTTGTTTGTTGAAGCATTGTTACTGACTCCAGTTGCACTCGCCTATTTGCTCTATAAACAATGGGCAACTGGTGAACTGGCTTCGGGCACAGATACCACAACATTGCTTTTGTATTTTGGCAGTGCACCTATCACACTTTTACCACTTGTATTTTATTCTATCGCAATACGTATAACTAATTTATCAACTGTCGGTCTAATGCAATACATCGAGCCAAGCTTGCAGTTTGTGTTGGCAGTTATGTTTTTTGGCGAGTTGTTTGACGAAGTGAAAGCGGTGACCTTTGCATTTATTTGGGTAGGGCTGTTGTTAACAATTTTTGAAAGTATTATCAAAGGGCATCGGCGCAAAAAGCTGGTCAAACGCCCCTTATAGTGGTTTCAATATTCTCACATATTAGCTTCTTTATTCTTATGCCCTCCATTCGAGGGCATTTTTAATGTCATGAAGCATTGGCTTTCGTTTTTTGCCCGAATAGAAATCATAACTTGAGATTATTTGACGCATTATCATAATGATACCGCTATAGTTATAGCCAAGTGACACGCTTATATAAGTGAAAACCAGATCAAGAAGGACGACATATGATCACTGCTCTGTATGCCAACATTCTCGCAATACTCATTATTTGGTTGGCTGTTCAAGTAATTAAGCAACGTCGCTTAAATCAAATTGCTTATGCCGATGGTGGGGTAGAGGCTCTACAAATTGCTCGTAGTGCCCAGAGTAATGCGACAGAATATATCCCCATCACCCTGATTTTAATGGCACTTTTAGAATTTAATAGTGCTTACCCAACATGGATACATCTCACCGGTATTATTTTTGTAATTGGTCGAGTTATTCATGCTAAAGGCATATTGAAAAAAGACTTGAAAAAACGCATTAGAGGGATGCAGGTGACATTTCTGGTGATACTTTCATTGGTTGTGTTAAATATGATTTACCTGCCATACGATAAGTTATGGTAAGTCTGCGACGTTACATTCCACCACCTTGGGTACTCGTTCTGATTGGATTAGTACTGAATATTGGCGCGATCATCGTTACTAGCTTAGTCCTTGATAAGTTGGGTAAACAGCAATCGCAGCTCGCAGAGCAAACAGCAAAAAACTTGTATTCCATCCAACTCGCATGGAACAGTGTGGAAACCCTAGAAAGGAAAAGAGAAGCTTTACTGCTGCATGTGCACATAAGTCAGAGCGTAGCGATACCTTTAGAGCTAGAAGAGGTATTAGCAGGGCATTTATCTTCTTGGGTTCTCAACGAGTCGGATGAAATAAAAATTGATCAACTTCCTCAACTGATGTCAAAGATAAATCAGGCACAAGCTTCGTATAGAGACCGCATCGATAATTACTACATTGAGAATGTAGAGCTCAATGAGGTAATGGCAAACCAGGATGAAAAGATCGCTTGGTACAAGAATATCGGACTCTTCTTGCAAGTATTCGGACTTGCGTTAATCCTTGCACGCGACTTAGCTAGGAAGCAATAAAAGCAAGAGCTAAAGATCAGGTTTATTGCGAAATGCCAATGGTAGTTTGCAAATTGCAATTTATTCGGTGAGCAAACAGTAGCTATTGGTTAAGTTTTAATGAAAGTGATTAAATAACAACCTGTTTTTGTGCGCTTAAAAGTTGGCACGCCTCATGCTTTAGTATGAGTGACCCTTTCTAAGCCGAGGGTCACCTAGCCAACTGACGTTGTTAGTGAACCATCTTGTTCACAAATATATACAGCCAATCACGACTCCTTGTGGTTGGCTTTTTTTTATGCAGTCTAGAACTGTGCTTTAATCCAGATCATGCGATGGTCGGAAGATACATCCTTACCATCACCATACTTACCGATACGTGCATCGTTAAATAGTTTACGGCCTTCTTCATAAGACGCTGACCAGTACACACCAGAGTCTATTACATTCAAATTTGCTGAAGGCAAGGCATAGTCTACCCCTAAGCCAAACGTTGAAGTGATGCGATTCGGATATGGGTGAGTTGAACTGCGGTCAACAGCGTGTTCAGCTGCACCAAAGCTTGTTGGGTAAAGCTCACCATTCATCACGGTTTGGTTAACCAATGGATCGTTGTGCAGCTCTTGCATTACAGAGCTAATACCGTCACCAGCCACTGGATCAAGGTTTTGATCACCCATCATTACGAATTTAGCGCCGTTCGTTAAGCCACCTGTTTTACCCGCATCGTCGTAAAAATAGTCTTTGCCTTGAATGTAATGATGCCAAAACTCCACTTCTGCTGCGTTTTGCGCTTTGTTTTTACCGGTGTCAAATACTGGTGGAGTAGGATGAGACATCAACAAGTGTACAACTTCTTCGCCGTTGCGAGTTGGAATGATGATTGGCGCGTCGACGTGATTTTTCGAAGATAGACGCACTTGATCCCATTCTTCCGCTGAGTACCATTCATCACCACACTTCATGCCGTCTGGAATCTTTTGCGAACCGTCACAGATAGTAATGGTTGGAATTTTCGCACCTTCCATATCTTTCCATTTAAATGCTTGGAATGTACGTGTGTTTGCCGTGTCAATTTTATACTTAGACATAAGGGCAAATGCATATTGACCATGGTACATGCCAAAGCCCCATGCATCACCTGGCATTTGACCTGCGGTTCCGTTGTTGTCGAGATCAAACTCACTCAACAACCCTGTATTAGTTGAGTAAGATTCAGCATAAGGGTATTCAATAGGCTCAAGGTTTGCTTCACCGCCCGCGCCATTGATGCTTTGCGCGACAGATAGGTAGTTCTTCTGGAATCCTTCAATGGCTGCTTTGTTTTCGCCTGTTCCGTCGTTGTTGTATTCCGCCATCATAAGAACATCAGGACGATTCTTTTGAATGATTGCTGCAACGTTACGAATTTGAATGACTTTTTCCGCAGTGGTTTTGTCTTCGGCTGCGATTGAACCGTCTAAATAAGAGGTGACCAACGCAGTTTGCTGCGTTGGTTCAATTTGCATTTCATCTACCAAAGTTTCGAAGGTAGCGCGGTCAAAAGAGAGGTTGTAAGTCGCTATTTTTACTTCTTTAGGCTGAACATTGACGTATTCAGTATCGTCATTACATCCAGATAGTAGAGCGGCGCCAACAAGGACAGCGATAGAGGTTTTGATTGCTTTCATGGGTACGTCATACCTTATAATTAATTCGGCTGAATATTAAAGTCATCAGTCATTGTTTTAAGCGATATTAGTCACACAAACGTTTTCATATTTACATGTTCAATTAGTTTTTGTGTGATTTGTGCAATAAATGCAACACTTTCAACACCAGAAGGTTATATGTAAATTGTTAAAAAACGGTGTCGTTATTGATGCGAAATAGAGAGTCCGCCACCGTTAAAAAGAAAAGCGTAGAATTTAAGCGTGCATGAGATGTTTGAGTTGTATGCTTATCGCCGTGTTTTATTTTTTATGTTTAAATTTCTGTATATAATAAGCAGTCAATCAGAAGTGAGGACGACCTCACCGCTCTATCTTTTCTCGGGGACGACCCCATCTCGTTGGGAAATGTGACATGGCTTGGGGAATTCTCTTCATTGCGGGCTTGTGTGAAATCGCATGGGCTGTCGGTCTTAAATATTCACAAGGGTTTACCAAATTCGGTGCTTCGGCATTCACTATTGTCTTTATGTTATTGAGCTTTTGGTTGCTTGGCATTGCGTTAAGAACCTTGCCTTTAGGCATTGCTTATGGCGTATGGGTAGGGATTGGCGCAATAGGCACGGCAGTCGTGAGTATTTATCTGTTCAATGAGCCAGCAACACTTATCAAAGCCTTAAGCTTGCTAATGATTGTCGCTGGTATCGCAGGGTTAAAAATATCAGCTTAACATTAGGCTAAACACAAAACAGCCAGAGTCACTCTGGCTGTTTTTCTAAATGTCGTGTTTACGGTTCTGGCGAGGTATATCAAGCGTTGCGCTTAATAAAAGGTAACCGTAAGTGATGACCAAACGCATTAATTAATGCGCCTGTAACAATCAGACCGCCACCGACGTACGTCCAAATGATCGGAACCTCGCCAAAGAAAATGATGCCCAACAACACAGAAAATACGATCTGGATATACGAATAAGCGGAGGCTTTACCCGCTTGTTGAGTTTGCATCGCTTTGGTTAACCCCAATTGTCCAATTTGGGT
Organism: Vibrio sp. D417a; assembly: GCF_030248595.1. Lineage (NCBI taxonomy): Bacteria > Pseudomonadati > Pseudomonadota > Gammaproteobacteria > Vibrionales > Vibrionaceae > Vibrio > Vibrio sp. D417a. Next base: position 44,911 of record NZ_JAHGAM010000004.1, read on the forward strand.
AAAGACACCAACTAGAACCAACATGAAAGTCAGATATAGATCGGGCATTACAAAATCGTCGCCAATCAGTAAGAGTGAAGCGGGGAGAGCAACCAACGGGAAATAGAAAATGATCACTGAGCTGTCTTCTGTCTGACTCAGTTTTCTGACAATGACGTAGGCAATTGAGCTACCAAATGCGCCTAAGATCGCAATCATGACGCTAAACATTGGTAAAGCGCTATCTGAGCCTTGCCCAGTTTCTGGGCTTACCATGATATAGATGCCGAGTAAGCACAACGCAATACAAAGGAAAGTTGACGGCTGGATGCGCTCTTTCAAGAAAAATACGGCGAGTAGTGCAGTAAATACCGGATGAATATATTGGAATATCGTCGCTTCTGCCAAAGGTAAGGTGGTCACTGAATAATATACACACATCAGAGCCATCGTACCCACAGCACCGCGTGCAAATAGTAATGGCTTATTATTGCCCCATACAGAAATTCGTTTTCGCTTTACATCGAAATAACTAATGATAAGTGAAACGAGCGCTCTTGCTGCAACGATTTCAAAAACGGGGATACCGTAGTTGCCGACGTGCTTTACTGTAGCCGACATCAGAGCAAAGCCGAACGCGGAAAGCACCATAAAGCGCACACCGATGGGAATCATAGTGTTGAATGAATTGGACATTTTACTGCTCATTTGTTGCGACAGATCTCACTTTAGCATACTTAGTTAGCGATTAAATCCTCTAAACTCAAACACTTCTGTCGACAAGATGAATAAACAGTAGAATACGTAGCAATTAATCTGCCTCTCTCAGCGTAACAATAAAAACTCGATATTTAAGGAGCTTACATGATCCCGATAAAAGCAACGCATGTTTCAGGCGTTGTCATTTCAAAAATTGATGGCATAGAAAAAATGCTGTTACTCAAACGCGTAAAAGGTGGCTATTGGTGCCATGTTGCAGGTGGTATCGAAGCGGGTGAAGCCGGGTGGCAAACCATTTTAAGAGAGTTAAAAGAAGAGACACTAATTGACCAAGTTGAGTTACATACAGCAGACTTTCTAGAGCAGTTCTACGAAGCAAAAAATAACCGTATCATGGTTATCCCATGTTTTGTGCTATTTTGTCCGCCTAACCAATCAGTTGTTCTTAACGAAGAGCATACAGAGTATCGCTGGTGTACGCTTGAAGAAGCTAAGCAGCTGGCTCCGTTTGCCAATCAGCATCACCTATATGAACATGTATGGAAACATTATGTAGATGTGGCATCACTAACGCCATTTACGCTGATCGATCAAAAGGGCTAAATGAACGGCAACGGCTTTGATTAGTTTTTATAGAGAGGTTTGTTCTCATAAAATGAAGCGTTAGGATTTGCGCTGAGCGTTCACAATAAAAAGGAATAACATCTATGGATGAAGTCACATGCCAAGAGACGTATCAAGGAAATCACTTACAGAAGCGTTTTTCCGTCTCGCAAAGGGTCTCAATTGAGCCCCTCAACACGAAACACGCGTCCGCTTTACTAGAGGTTGTGAACACTCACCGAGAGAGCCTTGAGGGCTATCTACCTTGGACGGATTCTGTCACGAATCATAGAGAGGCCGTTAACTACATTTCCCAGCGAGTGAACAGTAACGCGCTGGATTCCCACTGGTGTGCAATTTATTTTGATGAGCAGCTTACGGGTGTTATTGGCATTAAAGGTGTGGATTCACATACGCGTGTTACTGAAATTGGCTACTGGCTTGCCAACAATGGGCGAGGTCATCGTGTGATTGATCAAGTGCTCGCAGTATTGATCCCTTTTTTGAAGCAGAAAGGGCACGCACAATTCATTCAGTTCCATTGTATGGAAGATAACATCGCTAGCATCAATCTTGCTGAGCGTGCAGGCGCCACATTAAAAGAATACGTTGATCATGAGTTCGATATGCTTGACCGCTCTCAACGACTAGGCATTTATGAACTACGTTTGATGTAGTATCCACCCCAGAAATATTTTAATCAGAGTTCGAACTCTAACTTCACGAGCGCTACAATAGTAACATTGTTGCGCTCGTGTTAACTTGGGGCGTCATTGGCAGAAACTAGGCTAGGAGAAGCATCATGAACGCAATCACAGAGGTTGAAGTAGATAACTTGTTACAGCAAAGCCTCGAACGCTTAAAAGCGGCATATGCAGCCGAGCCTTATCCTAGTTTGGATGAACGTAAACAGCGCCTCGTTTTGTTAAAAAAATCGCTGCTTGAGAACAAACAAGCTTTGGTTGAAGCGTTAAGTGACGATTTTGGCTATCGCTCAGAATTTGATACCGCCATGACCGACGTTTTGCCAACGGTCTCGCATATTAATTATACCCTCAAACGACTAAAAAAATGGTGCAAACCCAGCAAGCGCGAATCCGGCTTATTGCTCGCACCTTCTAAAGTCACCGTTCAGTATCAACCGTTAGGTGTCGTTGGGATCATTTCACCTTGGAACTTTCCTGTGATTTTGAGCCTTGCGCCTTTAGTGACAGCATTGGCTGCTGGCAACCGCGTGATGATGAAGCTCAGCGAATTTACGCCAAAAACCAATAAAGTCATCGTCGATATTTGCCGTGGGTTGTCTGAGTATGTCGAAGTTTTTGAGGGTGAAGCAGACGTCGCACAAGCATTCAGCCAACTGCCATTCGATCACCTTTTGTTCACGGGTTCTACGAGTGTTGGTCGCGCAGTGGCAAAAGCGGCAGCGGAAAACCTTACCCCGGTGACGTTAGAGTTGGGTGGAAAGTCCCCGGTGATCATTGCAAAAGATGCAGACATGAAGAAAGCCGTTGATGCTATCTTGTTTGGTAAATGCATTAATGCAGGCCAGATTTGTGTCGCGCCTGACTACGCATTTGTACCGCAAGAACGTGTCGAAGAGTTCATTTCGCTATTCTTAAAACGTTTTGAAAAGCTCTATTTAAAATCCAACAAGAATCAAAAGCTGACCCATATTGTCAACCAACGACAATATGATCGTTTGACTGCGCTACTTGAGGATGCAAAAGCGCAAGGTGCTAACCTTCACACTGTTGAGGCGTCGCCCCAAGAGGAACGACTTCTGTATCCTCATTTGGTCACGGATGTGTCGTCGAATATGCGAATCATGCAAGAGGAGATCTTCGGGCCATTTCTACCTGTTAAGCCCTACAATGCCGTTGATGAAGCGATTGACTACATTAATCAGCACCAAAGACCACTTGCGCTGTATGTTATGTCGGACGACAAATCGACTATCAAACATATTGTACGCAACACCCACAGTGGTGGCGTCGGCGTTAATGATACGGTTTTACATGTTGGCGCTGAAGATGCGCCTTTTGGTGGCGTTGGTGAATCGGGTATTGGGCATTATCACGGAGAGGAAGGATTCAGAACTTTTAGTCATGCGAAAACCATTCTTCACACACCGAAATGGTTGCCAAGAACGAGCGTATTAATGCGCCGTAGGGCTATGGCGATAAAAGCGATCCAAAAGATCTTTGTTCGATAATAATTATGATTTGATTGATAAAAAACCGCCCGAATAGGCGGTTTTTTGTTTCTATATGCTCTGAAACGCTGGGCACCAAAGTCCGAGAAACTTCCATCGCGTGCTACCAACAAAACAAAGAAAGGCTCTTGTTGATAGAGCCTTGTTCAGGAAGTGTCGAGAGATCTTGGCAAGTTTAATGCAGAACTTCACTGCTGAATCTTAGATATCTACAGTCGTTCATCAGTTCTTTAAACGCCTTTCTGTCCAGCTTAATCAGAGTTTCATGATCGCCAGCTTCAAGGTAGACATGTTCCAAGTTTGTTAGTCTTTCATCGCAAACTGTCGACATGTGGTAAGGGCTACCAATCGGTGGAATAGCGCCGTGTTCACAATCGGTGAAGAGTCGGTAAACCATACGCTCTTTCACCAAGTGGAAGGTGGCATTAAATTCGTCGTTTAATCTCGACAAACTGATTTTGTTGTTGGCAGGTAAGACCGCCATCATATGACGCCCTTCATGATCCTCTAGAATCACACCTTTTGCGATATTCATTAAAGGCACACCTGCTGCAACACCACTTTGTAGCGAGCTATGACTGTGGCTGTGATTCACGGTTTGAAAGTGAATGTTATGCTCAGTCAAATATTCATCTAATCGGGTTGCAATCGTCATATAGCCTCCACGTGTATGAGACCCATAAAAAGTATAGGTTAGTCGGGCGACAATCGCGCATTTTACTCGGCTACACTGACGCTCTTTACGCTCCTGTTCTACGCTTATTGCAAGCCAGCGAGAAAGCATGGTTAACAATAATAAATAGGGGGCAACATGAGCAAGCCAATCATCGCTGATAACAAGCCGATCAAAGTAGAGTTGAAAGCTGGGCAAGAATACTACTTCTGCCGATGTGGGCGTTCTAAAAATCAACCTTACTGCGATGGGTCTCATTCGGGAACCGGCTTAAAGCCAATGAGCTTTAGTGCGGAAAAAGACGAAGATGCCTATCTCTGCCAATGTAAGCATACCGCCAATGCTCCTTTTTGTGATGGTACACACAAGCGATTTACCGCAGAGCAAGTCGGTAAAGAGGGACCGGAACAAAAGCGAGAGAAAAGAGACAAACCAACGGCGTCTGCTACTCAAGAAGAACCAACCCTCGAGTTTATCCACCAATTAGCGAGAGAAGGACTCTCTAAACTCGGTCATCATGGTCCGATGGCTGCAATGGGGGTTCCTAGGCATTTGCTACCACATTGGGATGCTATACAAATCATGGTGGCGCAAATGGCGACACAACCGTTGTTGGAAGACGTTCCTGTGTCTACCGAGTTGATTGTGGGACCAAACGCGCGTAAGCCGCTCAGACTCGCCATTCCTTTGTTGGTGTCGGACATGAGTTTTGGCGCACTTTCTGAAGAGGCGAAAATTGCACTAGCAAAAGGTGCAGAGTTGGCAGGGACTGGGATTTGCTCTGGTGAGGGTGGCATGTTACCGGAAGAACAAGCCGCTAATTCACGGTATTTCTATGAGCTTGCTAGTGCTCAATTTGGCTACGACGAATCTAAGCTTCTTAATGTTCAGGCGTTTCACTTTAAAGGTGGGCAAGGAGCAAAAACGGGCACGGGTGGTCATCTGCCTGCAAATAAAAATGTAGGTAAGATCTCTCGGGTGAGAGGCATCCCCGAGGGACAACCAGCGATATCACCACCAACGTTCAAAGATCTTCACACTACTCACGATTTCAGAAAGTTTGCTGACAGAGTTCGTGGCATCACAGGCGGTATTCCAATTGGATTTAAACTCAGTGCCAACCATATTGAGCAAGACATCCAGTTTGCGCTTGATGCTGGGGCTGATTATATCATCTTAGATGGTCGCGGTGGTGGCACGGGTGCGGCGCCAACTATGTTCCGTGATCATATTAGTGTACCCACCATCCCTGCATTAGCTCGTGCACGTAAGTACTTAGATGAAAAAGGCGTAAGTGACCGTGTCACATTAATCATCACCGGTGGGTTGCGAGTTCCTACGGATTTTGTCAAAGCGTTGGCACTTGGAGCAGACGGAGTAGCGATAGCAAACAGTGCGATGCAATCGATCGGTTGTGTCGCGGCTCGCATCTGCAACACCAATAATTGCCCGGCAGGCATTGCGACACAAAATGCCGATTTGAGGCAGCGTCTCGACGTTGAAAAGTCATCCCAGCAACTGAAAAATTTCTTCGAATCCTCGGTCGAGCTCATGAAAGTCATGGCGAGGGCGTGTGGTCATCACGCTCTGAATGAATTTAGTCATCATGATTTAGCGACCTGGGATCACAACATGGCGAGGCTGTCTGGGATTAAGTATTCAGGTATGGACTTAAACTGATCTCTATCCATATTTTCTGCATATAGGTACATGTTTGATAACAATTATTTATTCGCTGAAATGTTTGAAATTTTGACTTGGCGTTAACTAAAAAAACAGTGTATGAACTACGCTGTTTGAGGTGGATATTCGATTTATTGAATAACAAAGAGTGGTTACCACAACCACGACACGAAGGAGCATTATATGAGCAAAGCAAACGGCGGTTCGGTAGGTAAATGTCCAGTTATGCATGGTGGGCAAACATCTACAGATAAGTCGGTGATGGATTGGTGGCCGAATGCCTTGAACTTAGACATCCTGCATCAACACGACTCCAAAACCAACCCATTTGGTCAGGACTTTAATTACAAAGAAGAACTGAAAAAGCTAGATGTCGAAGCACTTAAAAAAGATTTAAAAGATTTAATGACTGATAGCCAAGACTGGTGGCCTGCCGACTGGGGACACTACGGTGGTTTAATGATCCGAATGGCATGGCATGCAGCGGGCAGTTATCGTATTGCGGATGGCCGTGGCGGTGCTGCTACAGGCAACCAACGCTTTGCTCCTCTCAACTCTTGGCCAGATAACGCCAACCTCGATAAGGCTCGGCGCCTTTTATGGCCAATCAAGAAAAAATATGGCAACAAACTAAGTTGGGCAGACCTGATTGTCCTTGCCGGTAACATGGCGTACGAATCCATGGGTTTTAAGACCTTTGGCTTTGCGTTTGGACGAGAGGACATTTGGCACCCAGAAAAAGACACTTACTGGGGCTCTGAGCAAGAATGGTTAGCCACAAGTGACGCTGATAACAGCCGCTACTCTGGTGAGCGAGATTTAGAAAACCCGCTTGCTGCGGTAATGATGGGTCTTATCTATGTGAACCCTGAAGGGGTAGACGGTAACCCAGATCCTCTCAAAACAGCACATGACATGCGAGTGACCTTTGCGCGAATGGCAATGAACGATGAAGAAACCGTCGCGCTCACAGCTGGTGGTCACACGGTGGGTAAGTGTCATGGTAATGGTGATGCCGCAAACCTTGGCCCAGAGCCCGAAGCAGCAGACGTTCATGAGCAAGGTCTTGGCTGGATTAATCACAAAACACGTGGTATTGGCCGTGACACGGTAACGAGTGGTATTGAAGGTGCTTGGACAACACACCCTACACAATGGGATTACGGATACTTCCACCTACTATTTAAGTATGACTGGGAACTGAAAAAGAGCCCAGCCGGCGCATGGCAATGGGAGCCAATCGACATTGAAGAACAAGACAAGCCTGTCGATGTTGAAGATGGTTCTAAGCGCTACAATCCAATCATGACCGACGCCGATATGGCGCTCAAAATGGACCCTGAATATCGTAAGATTGCAGAAAAGTTCCAAAATGACCCTGCGTACTTTGATGACGTTTTTGCTCGTGCCTGGTTTAAGTTGACACACCGCGATCTAGGACCAAAATCATGTTATTTCGGCCCTGATGTGCCAAGCGAAGATCTTATTTGGCAAGACCCAACGCCCGCAGGTAAGACAGACTACGATGTCGATTTAGTGAAAACAAAAATTGAAGCAAGTGGCCTATCCATTAGTGAGTTAGTAAGTACGGCGTGGGATAGTGCGCGTACCTACCGTGGCTCTGACCGCCGAGGCGGTGCAAATGGCGCGAGAATTCGCTTGGCTCCACAAAAAGATTGGCAAGGGAACGAACCTGAACGTCTAAGGCGTGTTCTTGCGGTGTTAGAAAAAATAGCAGCAGAAGAGGGCTGTAGTGTTGCAGACGCTATCGTGCTTGCTGGGAACGTAGGTATTGAACTGGCTGCGCGTGCCGCAGGTCATGATGTATGTGTGCCATTCGCGCCAGGCCGAGGTGATGCCACCCAAGAGATGACGGATGTTGAATCATTCGAAGTTCTTGAGCCTGTCGCTGACGGTTTCCGAAATTGGTTGAAGAAAGACTACGCGGTTAAGCCAGAAGAGCTTTTATTAGATCGTGCTCAGCTTATGGGGCTAACGGCGCCAGAAATGACGGTACTTATCGGTGGTATGCGCGTTCTAGGCAGTAACTACGGCGGTGGAAAAGAGGGCGTATTTACTGAGCGAGTCGGCACTTTGTCGAATGATTTCTTCGTGAACCTTACTGACATGGCATATACGTGGAAACCAGTGAGTGCTAATCAATATGAAATCCGTGATCGTAAAACCGACGCTGTGAAGTGGACGGCTACTCGAGTGGATCTTGTCTTTGGTTCAAACTCGATCCTGCGTTCGTATGCGGAAGTGTATGCGCAAGATGATAATCAGGAAAAATTCATCCATGACTTCATCGCCGCATGGACGAAAGTCATGAACGCGGATCGTTTTGACTTGCAATAAGTGAAACGATGCCTGTCGGTAGATGGGTTGATGAATAAGTAAGAGAGGCGGGCGAAAAGCTCGCCTTTTTCTTTACCTATCTTTTTACTTTGATTGTTACTTTGATTGAAAATTAAGCTCATTTGAACCATAATAACTGGACCATATGAACCATAGGAGCTTGATATGGCAACTGCAGCATTAAAAAGCTTCAAACCGAAACAACCTCATAAAGCCAATTTCTGGTTTATGTTGGGTATTGAAGACGCTGAAACAGGTCGCACTGATGCGGTTCACAAAGGCTTTGAGCCAAAGGTGTATCGCAATATTGTTGAGCGTGTGAAGCTTTCTCAGAGTGAGTTTCAAAACGTCACATTGATACCTGTTAGCACGATCAAGCGTCGTCTAAAAAACGAAGAGCGTTTCAATACGCAAGAAAGTGATGCAATCTATCGATTAGCGATGTTATTGAAACTCGCGACAGAACTGTTTGACGACGAAGAGCGCGCGTTAAAATGGATGAGAGAGAATGTGTATGGCTTAGGTGGAAAACGTCCACTTGATATGGTCTCGACCACGGTGGATTTTGAAATCGTAAAAGATTTGATCGGCCGTTTAGAGCACGGGGTATTCTCGTAATATGAAGCTCTATCGTCTCACACAAAAGAAATTTGCTGACACGCCATTCAGCCCCGTTGGCGCAAAGTTATTTGGAGGGCGATGGAACTCAAAAGGAACCGAAGCCCTCTACTTCTCTGAATCGGAATCCCTTTGCTCGTTGGAAGTATTTGTTCACGTAAACAACGATCCTGCTATCACCAAACTTTACGATTTATATCGTATTGAAATGCCAGAATACCTCATCGCCACCTTAGATGAAGAAGATCTCCCTGTGACGTGGCGAGCAATACCGGCGAGCGAGTCTACGCAGTACATTGGCGATCAGTTTCTCAATGATCCTCATCCAGAGTTTGCCGCGCTGCAAGTGCCTTCAACGATTTCACCTCGTGATAAAAACTACGTGGTGAATCCAAATCATCCCAAAATGAAAGAGATCATCAAGAAAGCCGAAAAGCTCGATTTCGCGTTTGATCCGCGCATTTTCAAATAGACGCCTAGCTTTGTCTTGCTTTAAAGCATTCAGCGCTTACCTGAGATAAGCGCTGAAGCATAAAAGTTTATTTCCTTGGTTATTGTCGGTCGTAAGTGAACTGTTGCGCTTCATTTGTAGTGTTGAGGTAATGCCCAAGCACCAACTCAGCACCTTTGTAAGATAAATGGCTGTCATCCGTATACATCGCATTGTTTGCTCCAACTCTCATTCGACATACGCCATTTCTGCAAATGGCATCGGTCAAGTCGACAAACTCAACGTGCTCAAATTGCTCAAAGTAGTTCACTAACTTCGCCACGTTTTGAGGGTGATGTTGTTTGGGAGAAAAGTCACAGGCAGACTCTTCTGTCTCGCCAAACAAACGCGCTTTCCAAAGGCATTCTCCTACCGCAAACGGTGCAGAAGGGGTTGGACCGAAAACGACCACTTCCTTTCCTTTCAGTTCATTCAATAATTTGGTTAATGATGCTTCATAATCGGCTTGTGAAAGCTCTTTATTGAAGTTAGAAGAGATAACAACGCGACGAATGGAAGGGGTACTTAGAATGGTATCGACAGCCTCATTGAAGAACTGTCGGCAAGAAATTGAGCCAGCAGCTTCTAGGATGTCGACATAACCGACCGCACAGGAATCTTGAGTAAGTTGCACCACGCCAGTTGGTGTTACTTCGGATAGACGCTTCACGTAAACCATGCTGTGACTATTGCCTAACACAGCGATGGCGGGCTGCGGCGCAGACGAGCACACATCGTTAACGTTGGTGTTGCCGTTGCAATCTAAACCATAACCGTTGTTAACGCGCATGGCCTCGAAAAATGCGCTTCTTTCTGGAAAACCACCGTTTTGATGACCGATAACGCCGAGCGTTAGCAAGGGCAACGTCAACAACACAATAACCGCGGACACAGTGCGCATGCTCATGGCTTTTCGGCTACGGAACGGCTTTTCAATAAAGCGCCAAGTGAAGTAAGACAGTACAAAAAGAGCGATAACGTAAAGCGGGATATTGACGTCTTGTGTTGTGTCCAACACGTAGCGGTAAAAGACAAATAATGGAATGTGCCACAAGTATAAGCTGTAGCTGATTAAGCCGACGAACACGACCCACTTTAGGCTCAGTAATCTACCGCAGACATTGCCTTTAGAGGCAAACAAAATCACCAACGCGCTACCGATGACCGGCACCAGCAGCGTAATGCCCGCGCCATCTTGCGATTTTTCAAACAAAAGCGCGGAAGCCAATATCAAAACGATGCCAATGGTTGCTAGAGTATCGTTAGATTGAACTTGGACTTTTCTCATCACTAATGCGAGTAATGAACCGGTTGCCAGCTCCCAAGCGCGAGAGAAGATCATGTAAAAAGCGAAATCAGGATCGTTGCTCGCGTAGACAATAGTCATCAAACTCAGCACAAATACCGTGATAAAAAAAGTCAGGTAAAACACGTTTTTACCACGAGCGAGTAGCATGAGTAGCAAAGGAATGACAATGTAGTACTGTTCTTCAACGCCCAAGCTCCATGTGTGGAACAGCGGGTTGGCTTGATCTTCTAAACCGAAGTAATTGTGGCCTTTTAAATACAGAAGAATGTTGGATGCGGAAAGAATGGAAGACACTGCAAACTGACCAACGTCTTTGTGTGCTTGCGGCAAAAATAGCCACCAAGACATCAAATAGCTGACGGCGATCACCACCAGTAAGAGGGGGAGTATGCGACGAATGCGTCGCTCATAAAAATCACCAAGGCTGAACTTCTGGTTTTCTAAGTCGTTAATCACGATGGTAGTGATCAAATAGCCGCTGATCACAAAGAACACGTCGACGCCAATAAAGCCACCAGCGAATTGCTCAACTCCTGCATGAAACAAAATCACCAACGTGACAGCAATCGCCCTTAATCCGTCTACTTCTGCTCTGTAAGTCATATCGTGTTGCTCCAACATTCCGTTTAATGAAGTAGAGCAAAATATGAACCAGAAATAATGTTTATTTAAATCAGTGTCTTAAAGTGATTGTCAAAATGAAAATGCTAGGTGGGTTAACGAATTCCCAAATTGAATTTCAATATGGAAACCCCATAAAGAATGATCTTAAGAAGCGCTAAATCAAAGAACGTAAAGCGCGAGGAACTTAGACTTCATTGAAAATGATTACGCTAAAGAAACGATGACAGAGAATACGATTCAGGAAAAAATTGCCAGCTTTACTTGTATCGAAGAGGCTTTGGATTACTTCGACATCGAGTTTGATAGCCGATTTATCGAAAACAATCGAACCGAGTTGGTTAAGAGGTTTCACGGCTACTTAATCCTCACTAAACCGGATGATTGGTTTTCAGGTCGTCGTGCTTTAAAGAATGCTTACTGTAAAGTACAACGCAGTTTGCTCAGTAAAAAGACGCGCTCTGCGTGTCGAGGTTGTACATCTTGTCAAAGACGTTAATTCTGGTGGCTTGCCTAAAAAGAACCCTGCATCTTGGCGTTACAGGGGGAAGAGCAAGGTTCTTTTGGTTTCGCTATTGGTTTATCGCGAGTTGCGAATCAGCTTTACGTAGATGAATTAACCCGCGTGGTACGCAGGGTAGTCCACTAAGCCTTTTTCACCGCCGCCGAACAATGTGGCAGGGTCATGTTCTGCCAGTGGATAGCCATGCTTGATGCGGCTTGGTAAGTCTGGGTTTGCAACAAACGGACGGCCAAAGCCAATCATGTCGGCTAAACCACTTTCAATCGCGTGTTGCGCCTTTTCATCGTTGTAACGACCGGCATAGATCAGTGTGCCTTTATACGCCTCACGAACTGCGGTTTTAAAGTCGTGCGGAGTGTCTGGCGCGTCGTCCCAATCCACTTCTGCAATGTGAATGTAAACCACATTGAGTTTATCAAGCAGCGCTGCAGCGGCGGTGTAGGTTTCGACTGGCGTACTATCAACGGTGCCATTTAACGAAGTGAATGGTGCAAGGCGAACACCAACACGCTCAGCGCCAATAGCTTGCGTCATCGCCTCTACCACTTCACCAAGAAAACGCAGACGGTTTTCAATTGAGCCGCCGTATTCATCGGTGCGGTTATTCGCTTCAGAATCGATAAACTGGTTGACCAAGTAGCCATTCGCTGCATGAAGTTCGATACCATCGAATCCGGCTTCTATCGCGTTTAGTGCGGCTTGGCGGTACTCTTCAATAACGTTCTTGATGTCTCGTTTGGTCATTTCACGAGGCACAACCACGTCGACAAAACCCGGTTCGTCTGTGCCGTTATCGACAAATACTTTCACGTTTTCTGCTTTTAGCGCAGAAGAAGAAATAGGTTGCTCACCGCCAATGTTATCAGGGTGAGTCACACGTCCAACGTGCCATAATTGCGCGAAGATAGTGCCGCCTTTCTCGTGCACTGCATCAGTTACTTTTTTCCAGCCAGCAATTTGCTCTGGGCTGTAAATGCCTGGTGTCCATGCATAGCCTTGACCCATTGGCGAAATTTGTGTGCCTTCAGCAACGATTAGGCCCGCTTCAGCACGTTGAGCATAGTAGGTCGCCATCATGTCGTTAGCGATATTACCTGGTTGAGAAGCACGAGAGCGCGTCATCGGAGGCATAACGATACGGTTTTTTAATGAGAGAGAGCCAAGTTGAATGGGTTGAAATAATGCGTCTGTCATAGGAAACCTCGTTATTTGTGAGTTTGGATGAGTTCGATTTGGTAACCATCGGGATCTTTAATGAACGCGATGTGAGTTTCTCCGCCTTTCATTGGACCTGGCTCGCGAGTAACGTTGCCACCAAGCGCTTTAATTTTTTCGCAAGCGGCGTAAATATCTTCAGACCCCAGTGCCATGTGTCCGAATGCGTTACCCAAGTCGTAACTGTCGGTATCCCAGTTATAAGTTAGCTCGATGGTCGCGCCATCTGGTTGATCAGTGTTACCAACAAACACCAGTGAGTAACGGTATTCTTGGTTTTCAAAACGATCCAAAACACTCATTCCCAGAACTTTTGTATAAAATTCGATAGATTTGTCTAGGTCAGCTACACGGATCATCGTGTGGAGAAACTTCATAAGTCGCCTTTTCATAACGTTGCGTAATCACTATGCAAACCATATCGCCACTCTAAATAAACTGGAAATTATCGTTAATTATTAAAATGATTATTTAGTGTTATGAAAAGCGAGGTTGCTGGCCCTGCAACATGCAAACAAAGATTACTCGCCGTTTCTTTTTAATTGTTGGCATATGCTAATTACTCTTTTGAGAAACCGAGTAACTATCATGTCTACAAACAGCTATTGTCATTACACTCACGAATCTCATCATCAATGTGCGGTTTGTTCTTCAATTAATGTGAATCCGAACTCTTTGGCCGTGAACTACTAATACCTAGCCGATGGTTCTGTTGTCGGAGAGTTTCACGTTTTACCGCGTCATCAAGGTTACACAGACCTGTTGCATGGTGGTATTGCCAGTTCGCTTCTCGATGGTGCAATGACGCATTGTTTGTTATCTAGAGACATTCAAGCCCTTACGGCGCAGTTGGATGTGCGCTACCATGCACCTATTCAGTTAGATGATCGAGTCACGATTACTGCACACTGTGAAGGTGAACGACGCGGTATATATCAACTGGTGGCTCAATTGCGGGTCGAAAGCGAAGTTAGAGTGACGGCTAAAGGGAAGTTTATTCGTCCTAAAAAGGCATAAATAAAAACGTGTTCTACGGAGAGGCAATGAAGAAATTTGATGAGCTGTATGCAATTGCGACGAGAAAATCTCAATATGACCAAACCAACACTTGGTTTAAAGGCGTAGAGACTTATCTGGAGGCCATTGGCAAAGAAGTTGATGAAGTCCGCGAAGAGATTCGTGAGGATCGCCTTTGTCATTTGGAAGACGAGTTAGGCGATGTGTTGTGGAACTATCTTAACGTATTAAAAGCGCTGGAAAGAGAAAAGGGCATAGATCCTGAGAAAGTACTCGAAAGAGCCTGCAACAAATACGATCAGCGTGTATCTGCGATTGAGTCGGGACGCAGTTGGGATGAGATAAAACAGCAGCAGAAACAAGCCTTGAACGCAGAGCATGAAGCCGCGCAGTTAGAAGATGTAAAGAGCCAATAACTGCGCTTGGTATTGAAAGGGTTGGTCAATAGGGAATACCTAGTCAGCCCTTGGAACTGTTGACCAACAGTAGGTCACAAGGTGGTTGATCAAGTAACGTGTCTACAGTGCTGCCAGACCAAAATTGAGATGACATGCTTCGTTTACATGCCCCCATAATCAAAATCGCTGCTTGTGATTGCTTAACTGCTTTTGGTAACGCCGTTTCAGGGTTTCCTTCTGGCAGAAGTAGTGGTACTCGAGTTAACTTTTGCGCAGTAATAAAGTCCGTAATGCCTGCTTTTTGGTTGCTTAATATCTCTGCACGATAGCGAGAGAGGTATGGCGCGACGTATCGGCAGTAAACGAGCGTCATTTTCCCGCTTAAGGTTTGTTCCAATTTTGAGCCTCGCGAGACGATGGCTTTATCTACTATCGACTTTTCATCCCCTCGATGAAGTGGGTCGATTGCACAAAGCATGTTGGCGTGAGAAGGCCATGAACGCTCACTCAGTAGCAACAAGTCGCAATCTTGTTGTGCTAGTTCTGTGAGCATCGTTTGAATCTCGTGTTTGTTAAAGTGTCCCACGAGCAGTAAGTCAGTGTGGTCAACAAGCCGTTTCGCAACTTGCTCAACCCAATGGCTCCCTTTGAAATGCTCGTAAGAGAGCGTTGGTGTTTCAAGCTCTTCTTCTTCACAAAGTTCGAAAATTAATGCGTTGAACTTTAAGGTCCAAGCTTCAAACTCAGCTTGTCTTTTTTCTATATGGTCAGAGTTGAAACTGAGAAAATGAGCGAATGCGTGATCTTCACTTCGGCGATGGTCTTCCACTAAAACTACAATAGGCTGAGCCAGCGCTGTCGAAAATTGAATCACTTTACGAAGCACCTTACGACTTGGTAAGGCGGCCTGCTGAGTCAGAAAAAATACAGGTGCCATTGATTACTCCATTATCAAACAAGGCGAATGAGCCTGACACACATTCAAGTCTATACCATGAACTGATGCAGAGGCGTTTTGTTTCTGCGAGCGAAATATAAATTCCGCAATTAAGTCAACTATCGCCTAGAATTTTAACATCAAGAATTCATGCCTTCGGATAGCACATATCGTCAATGTGGCGAATGTGGTAGTGAAAGCTATAGGTAAAAGTAATGATAGATTCCAACCAATTGCAAATTAACCGCAAAGTGCCACATTTGCTTGCTGAGATCATTAAAGCGATAGAATCGACCGAAGACTTGAGCTTTTTGAAAGACTATCAAGAAGCACAGATTGCGAACATTTTGGAATCGGTCAACATTGCTTACCGTAAACGTGTCATAGAAGCAGTGCCGCCTGAGAAGTATTGGACGGTATTAAATTTGCTCCGATACGACACCGCCAAGCACATTCATCAATCACTCAATAAAGACTTACAACATGAACGCTTGGCGTACATAACGGATTCTGAACTGATCATCTTTGCGGACTTTCTACCGACCGAATTTGTAGATGAATACCTTATTGATCAAAGTGAAGAGTCTGTCGCGCATATCCAACAAGCATTGTCGTATGAAGACAACAAAGTTGGACGTTATGCCGAGCCTCACTTTCTGGTCGCAAACCCTAAAAACAGCGTAGGAGGCATCAAAACCGAGCTGCTAAAACGTGGGCAAAGTCCAGTGCGGTTGATTATTGTGCGTGATGCAAGTGGTGTGATTGGTACGATAGAGCCGCAAACCCTGTTGCTGCACGAAAATCATATCAAACTTACCGACTTGACCGTAGTTACGCCAATTCTAGAAGATATTCAAACGATTCAAAGCGTCAGCAAACAAGTCTCGATTGATGGTGGAGCACATTGGTTTCCTATCATGGCTGGTGGCAAAATTATGGGCGTCTTGTCGATGGCGACCATCGCGATTACCTTGCGTGAACTCAGCCTACAAGCTGTAGTGGCAGAAAACGTACGAAGCGAAGAAGATTTGTTTACACCATTAAGCGTGGCGACAAGGCTAAGAGCACTTTGGTTGGTGATTAACTTGCTGACCGCTTTCGTAGCCTCCGCCATCATTGGGCTTTTTGATAATGTGGTCGAGCAAGTCGTTGCGCTTGCGATCTTAATGCCTGTCGTGGCGAGCATGGGCGGTATCGCGGGTAGCCAAACCTTAGCGGTGGCCATTCGAGGTATCGCACTAAACCACTTGCACCAAAGTAACTTGAAGCTATTGGTGAATAAGGAATTAAAAATCGCCACCATTAATGGTTTAATTATGGGATTGGTGATCGCGGGTGTCGTTTACATGGTGTTTGACTCTTTGCCATTGGCGCTTATTATTTGCTGTGCCATTTTCCTCAATAGTTTGGCGGCCGCGGCATCGGGTACGTTGATACCATTCACGTTGAAAAAGTTTAACATTGACCCCGCCGTGGCTGGCTCGGTAGTATTGACGACCGTTACCGATGTCGTCGGTTTCTTTGCGTTCTTAGGCTTAGGTGCCATTTTCTTGATATAGATATCCAATTGACGTGTTAACCAGCAGAACCAATCGCACCATTTCCTAACCCAATATTTTGGGTACGTTTGGTTCGCTCAAAATTCCTCCGTTTTTCATAAACGCTGAACACGCCGTTTAAGCTTTCATTTCATCAATATATTTCACTGCTCATTTCTACCCCAAAACTTTCCACTAACGATCTCGCTTAACGCTGGCGTGCCAAATGCTATGCCAATTTCAAACGCCAAATGATGCCAATTTTCTTGGCTGTACACGCATTACTTCACTCAAACAAAAAATAAGGAAAAGATTTTGAATAAACTCATCGTATTCTCTGGTGGTCCCGGTGCAGGGAAAACTTCGGTAATCGAACAGCTAAAAACACAAGGTTTTATCTGCGCGCCAGAAACCGGCCGTCAAATAATACAAACGCAGGTTGCCAATCACGGTTCAGCATTACCTTGGAATGACAAACAAGCTTTTCGAGACGAAATGATGAAGGCAGAAGTGAGCAATTACCGAGCTTTCAATGTCCACCAAGGGAATGTGTTTTTTGATCGCAGTATTGTGGACGTATATGGCTACAGTAAGTTGGAACAACTGCCAATCTCGCATGAGCTCATCACGCATTGCCAGACGCTTCGTTATCATTCTCAAGTATTCATTTTTCCACCGTGGACGTCGATATTCAGCAACGACGAAGAGCGAAAGCAAGACTTTTCTGAAGCGGTGGCTACGTATCAACAGATGGTCAACGCTTATCACAAATTTGGTTATCAATTGATCGAAGTGCCCAAAATGTCAGTCGAAGACAGAGTAGCGTTTATTCTCGGCTCAGTCATCGAACAAGGCTGAAAGATGATTGATGCAAACAAATGCGTAAGGCTATTGTGAGCACGACAACAATATGCGTAAAGGGAGTTATTTATACTGGATAAAATTCAATAACTTAATTGAGTGTTATGTCTTTTAAATATCTTACCTTATTGCTCGCAACGACGAGCATGAGCAGCTTTGCTGATGTAGGCCTGCCTTCGGGGGATGATTGGTTAAACCATGTGACGAATGGCCTAGCCCCATATTGGATGATGGAAAGCGCGCATGGACAACCTGCGGGGAATTTTCCGACTTTTCGTTGTGATAACGGTGTCATTCTCGACCCACAAAAGCCGTGTGGAGAATTAAACAAAGGGTGGATTAGCCCGCACTTCGATCGCGAATACACCCGCATGAAATCGCGCCAAACTTACGCTTATGGCGTGCTTTTTCATCTTACGGGTGACAAGCAAGCATTAGAGCTGGCAAAGAAAGGGGCTTATTACCTGATTGATCATCTACAAGATGAGAAAAACGGCGGCTTTGTGAGCTTTACGCGTAGTGGGAAACCGGGGATGGAGTGGCAACAACGAACTTCTCAAGACCAAGCTTACGCCTTGGTGGGTTTGGCGATGTATTACTACTTGACTCAAGATCCAAAGGTCGAACAAGCGCTCATCGACCAGCAAGCGTTTATATTTAAACAATACCGACGAAGCGATGATCGCGGTCTGGCTTGGGTTTTGAAAGACGGTGATGGGGAAAGTGCGAAGCAGCAAGAGCTAGTCGCTCAACTTGACCAGATCAATGGCTATCTGTTGTTAACGGCGCCACTTTTACCACCGCCAGCGCAAGCTAAGTGGAAGCAAGATCTGCAATGGCTGACGCAAGTGATGATAGATAACTACCATTCCGTCAAAGAGCAGCGCTTTTATGGCGCGATACACCACAAAGCAGTAATGATGCCAGATGCGAAACACAATGATTTTGGACACACCATCAAAGCGTATTGGATGACGTATCTCACTGGTCAGTTGTTGGAAAATTCCAATTGGACAGAGTTTGGTTTCAAAGGAATGAAACACACGCTTAAGCAAGCGCAATACCAGCAAAACTTTGAGCAAGTCAAAGCGCTTTTCTCACCAGAATGGCAGAGTAAATGGACGCAAGAGAGCATTCCTGCTTGGCAATCAAGACCATACAAGCACTATAGCTCGTCTTGGGAATGGGCAGAGCTCGATCAAGCGGCAATGACAGTTTCTCTTGTCGATGGTTCGATGAAAGAAACGCTTCAATACACGTTACCCACTTTTATGGACGTATGGGTGGATCATCAATATGGAGGCGTCGGTCTAAGCCCTAAATCAACCAAAGCGTTCCATTGGGGAAATGGTTACCACCAGTTTGAACATGCGTTGGTCGGGTATTTGTACGCGCAACAAATGGCAAAACAGCCTGCCAAGCTTTACTACGCGCGACCAGCAGAGAGCAAAATGCCACTTAATCCGTATTACTTTAGCGCAGACGTAAAATCGTTGTCGTCACAAAGTGATGGAGTCACCATCGCGACATTCACCAATATTCGACCTTAGGTTGGTCGATGGTGATGTGTTAGTTAAAGTCCGCGTAAAAGCCAAAGCAAAATTGTAGCAGTAATAAAAATAAAGGCTAACCAACTGGTTAGCCTTTATTTTTAATAATCTTACATGTAATGGTGATAACACATATAGTTAACGAATGTTTATTTGTAATGACCGCTGAGTGTTTCTAACAAATATCTAACTATAAATTAACTTTCATTGATTAGGGTATATCTCACAACTAGGACAACTTAGAGCTTGGAACTTTATGCAATCCTGTTCATAATAATGGTTTTGAGAGAATCATTATGTACATTTCTATACTAACGCACGAGAGAGATACGCCGTTATCAATCAACTACATTAATTACATGTATCCAGCTGACAAACTATTTAGCTCTTGTGTCGAACTAAGAAGTAAATTAGATAATGAGAAAATTCCCGTTAATACCATAAAAGATACTTCTCTTGCGGGACCATTACGTAAGCTTCCAAATGATATTACAGGTGAGAAAAGGTTACAAAAGCTTAAGGAACAGATAGATCGCAACATGGCGGTTAAGTCTGGTATGTTAACAGATCGAATGCACTGGAAAAATAAAGCTGTTATTCCTTCACGTAAATTTTCGTCTCTAGCTCCAATACAGTCGTCAACTCTAGCTTCTACTGCAATGAAAGCAAATAGTGGAAGGGCCATGGCCTTAGGGATGGTATTACAGAAAGGCAGAGCTATGCTTCTCTTTGATATTATCCGACAAAACGTTAGAGTACTAGCTAATCGAGTACACAATGCAAATCTAGAATCATCTGGCTGCATTTTGATTGTTAATGTGAAGTATTTGAAAGTCGAAAGGGAATATGGGAAAGCTCCTCAACTATCTAGAGTTTCATTAGCAAGTATAATTTCTCAAGAAGACAAGTATAACTTTGATTCGAGTGCTTATGTTCGTGGTCAAATTGCCAATATGTGTGAAGCTAGTGCTAAAGCTCCGATCAATACAAAGTTTCAAATTGTAAGCGGTCAGTATGACGATTCATACTCGACAGCAGTCTTGTTTATCAAATGTACATGGGAATAACATGAGAATTGTTAACGTTTTATTCGTAGTGCTCCTTGTTACGGCATGTAACGATACTACGTCAAAGTTTGAGGCAACTAAAACGACAGAAAGCCTCCTAACTAAGAACCGAGAAGCTCCAGAGCAGTTGTACAGCGAAGCAAATAAATTTTATGAACAAGGTGATGTGCAAGGAGCAAAGTCTTTATTGATCAAAGCTATCGAAGTGGATGATGTTCATAGTAAAGAGCTTTTAGGGGTAATCCTTCTGAAAGAGCCAAAAGTCATGGATGTTAAGCGGGGCTTTTCTTTAATCTCAGAGGCTGCTGATGATGGGTTGGCTAGTGCACAATTTTATTTAGGATCATGTTTGTATGATGATGGCTGTGGTTTACCTGAAAATAAGGTGCTTTCAGCCTATTACTTGACGCAAGCGTTAAATAATGGTGAAGGTGGTGCACAAATGCTACTTGGATTTCTAGATGAAGAAATAGGTGACACTGCGATTGATCAAAAAACATATGCGGTAGAGCTGAATCGCTATATAGAACAACTCAATTAATATTGCGGCTTAATGTTTTATAGGGTTTTAATCGAACCTCAAACAGAGAGTGCTGGACTTCTACAAAGCAGTAGAAGCCACAGCGAAGCTGCAACAATAATCGAGTGTGTAATAGAAAATAAAAAGCCGTCAGAACCAACTGGTTTTGACGGCTTTTTATTCTATGACAGGTAGAGGATTCAATTTTCAGCGCGATAGGTCCATGAAAACTTAAGTGAGATTCCAATCACGTCGCATGATCTCACTAGTGTCATTGGAAATAAATGAATTGTTTCTAATACATAGAACGTATTAACATGGTTGCACTTGGCCCATATGAGTAAATTCATTGAACATACAATTTGAGAGAGGGTTTAGTTGTAAAAATAATAGTTAGTTGGAATCTAGGTTAAATGAAAATAAAACTATTTAAAAAGCTACAAGTTGTATTTCTTGTGGTGTCAGCATCTTTAATGGTGGGGTGTTCGTCTATAGATGCGCATGCTGGTGGCGGATACGGAAAGCCGTTTTCAGGCACCGCGTTATCAGTCGCACGACAACCTTGCTATTTAAGAGCTGATATTACTTCTATCGCGTTATACCCACTATCATTGATTGACATTCCTTTGTCGTTAGCAACGGACGTTGTGTTTCTTCCTGTTGATTTAGTCATGGTAGTTACGCCAACAACGAGTTATGGCGGTGTTGTTTCTCTAGGTTGTCCAAGCGGAAGCATGATCTAAAACGCTTATTTTATTCAAATAAATGGAAGGAAATGAAAGTGGAATTAAAAAATAACTATTCAGAATCAGAAATAAACCAGCCACCATCGGTACTTCTTGTTACGTCTCTGTTGTGTCTGGCGTCCGTTTGTTGGGCTGCATTGCTGTTGGCCATTGAATATATTGTTGGGATAGAAATGAGTGGTACAGGCTTTCTTAGCACGTTAATCCCAGCCATGAGTGTTGGTTATTACTTCGGCTACAAGACTGGAGATGTAATGCCATCAAAAACAAGATGGTATGCTGTTTTACTGTGGACTTTAGCAAGTTTGGTAGTGTTCTCTCTTATCTTAATGTCGTTAGATATTTCTCCGTTTTATTTATTATCTGAGCTCGGTGGGGTAAGTATTTTTATTGCTATCATAATGCTAATAACGATTGGCGTCGCCTACTTAATTTTAAAAAGTGGTGAGAAAATGGCGATTAGAGTATTACTCAAAGCCAAGGAAAGTCAGTAGATAAAATACAACAAACGATTCAATTAGGATCATGACAAGACGTCAGCCATAATGTGCTGGCGTTTTAGTTTCCTGTTTGTAGGATTTTTTGTCTAAAAGGCAAACCCATTTATTGTGTTGTAGTTTGAGTTAATGGTTTATGCCTTGTGCGCAAGATAGCTTAGCAGGTTTATGTATCGAGAAACGTGTGTATAATTCGCCACGAATTACGATTTATAGATATGAAAGGTAAGTATGGCAGTCCTCGAAATTCTCTCCATTCCAGACCCAAGGCTTAAAGTAAAAGCAGAAAAAGTCACTGATGTATCGACAGTACAAACGCTGATAGACGATATGCTAGAAACACTTTACGCAACGGGCAATGGTATCGGTTTAGCTTCAACCCAAGTAGGCAGAAAAGAGGCGGTTGTTGTCATCGATATCTCTGACGAACGCAATGATCCTTTAATCTTGGTTAACCCAGAAGTGGTGAGCGGAGAAAACAAAGCACTTGGTCAAGAAGGGTGCCTATCTGTTCCTGAGTACTACGCAGATGTAGAGCGTTACACGTCAGTTGTTGTTTCTGCACTAGACCGTGATGGCAACCCGATTACAATCGAGAGCGATGAGTTCTTGGCGATTGTGATGCAGCACGAAATTGATCACCTATCTGGTAACTTGTTCATTGATTACCTTTCACCGTTAAAGCAAAAAATGGCGATGAAAAAAGTGAAGAAGTACGTAAAATCGCAAGCTAAGTAATATGAAAGGAAGTAACTCACAACCGCGAGTTACTTCCTTGTAAATCAAGAATAGGACGGTAGGGAGAGCGGTTCATCTCTGCTTTTGGGGGACATAACGCTTTACGACTTTCATAAGCCTTTGAAATGAAGAGCAGTCCATATGTGACTCATGAGGGCAGGTGGCGACATGGTTTAGGCTGTCTCGCACCGCTTTCAAACGTTTTATTTGCTCATCAATCTCAAGTGCCTTTTTCGTTAGTAAGTCACGATCGATATATGGCTTTGAAACTTCTGATTGATTCAACATTTCTGCCATTTCGTTAAGCGATATTCCAGCGATACGCCCCAAACTAATTAAATTGAGTGTATTGAGTACCTCTGGTGAATATTGGCGTCTCAATCCATTCCTTCCTATCGAGCGAATTAACCCCAGCTGTTCGTAGTACCTGAGCGTTGAAGTCGGCAATCCTGATTTTCTAACCACTTCTGCAATATCCATATTATTCCCCATTGACTTCAAGTTGGCTTTAAGTTGTAGCATGCAACTAAGACCTTAACAAATCAAAAACTTGAGGAGAGAAAAATGCTGCTTTTAATGGGATTGCAAGCGGTGCTAATAGGGATTGGTGCCACTTTGATAATGGATTTATGGGCATGGTTACAAAGGAGAGTGTTTGGTATTCCTTCATTAAACTATGCGTTGGTTGCGCGCTGGGTTTTGTACATGCCCCAAGGAAAGTTTATGCATGCGCCAATTATGGCGTCAGAGGCGATGCCGGGAGAAAAGTCACTGGGCTGGTTTTTTCATTATGCCATCGGCGTTACTTTCGCTTTGGCTCACGTTACTGTTTTTGGTCATCATTGGTTGGTAGAGCCCAGTCTAATGCCCAGCTTAATTACAGGCGTGGTAACGTTGATCTTCCCATTTTTGGTCATTCAACCTTGTCTAGGATTTGGTTTTGCTGCGAGTAAAACCCCAACACCTTGGAAAGCCCGTTTTCTTAGCACATTGGCGCATTTGGGTTATGGTTTGGGTTTATTCATAGCCGGGTTTGCAATCAAAGTTACGAGCCAGTATTTTGCATAGAGAACATGAGCATCATGCAAACGAGTGGTTTTTATCTATGATGCTCAACTCTTGGTTGTTTTTTGCGCTTTGATCATAGTTGACCGATATGTCTAAAGTCTGTTGCATTTATCCAAGACGTAAAGTCGGCGGACATTTAACATTGCCTTAACGTCAGAATGGCAAGCGGTTTACCAAGAAAAACTAAAATTATCTGGTTTGACATAAAGAATATTAAGGGTTTCAGATGGCTTCAAAAGTGGCAGGGATATCAATACTGAGTTTATTGGCAGCGCCAGTTGCGATGGGAGAAACAGCCAGTGCTTATGATTTATGTTTGCTAGACAAAATAAAGCAAAGCAAAGGTGAGGAAACCGTAAAGAGCATTCGCGCGCAGTGTGAGCTTGACACAGTAACCAGCACAGTGCCCGCAGATCCAGAAATTGAAGAGCCTGAAGAACTTCAGGAAAGCTTGGTCGACAAGCGTTTGGAATCAGAACGAGAAAACGCGTTCGAACCGTTTAGCCTAGTCGCGCATCGCGTTAACTATATTCTTCCGTTTACATACAGTGATCGTGTAAATAAACGCGCGTATGCCGACACCAAATACGGCGATGAACTGCGTAAGGAAGAGGCGGAGTTCCAAATCAGTTTTAAAGTACCAATGAACTATGATGACTTGTTGTTTGATGGCGATGGTCTGTTTTTTGGAATGACTCTTAAATCATTTTGGCAGGTATACACGGGTGCAGCATCTCGTCCATTCCGTGAAACCAATTATCGTCCAGAGCTTTTTTACTACACACCAACTGACTGGAAACCACTTGATGGTTCGACTTGGTTAGGTTTTGGTATTGAACATGAGTCTAACGGTCAGAGACAGGAGCTATCGCGCAGTTGGAACCGTGTCTATGCCAACTTCACCTTTGCAAAAGACAATTTTGCGGTTTCTATCCAGCCTTGGTGGCGTATACCTGAAGATGAAAAGACATCGCCTAATGATCCCAAAGGTGATGATAACCCGGATATCGAAGACTATATGGGACACTTTGAGCTATCGAGTGCTTACAAGTGGAATGGTTACGAGTTTACCTTTTTAGGTCGCCAGAACTTTCAAACACATAAGGGTTTTGCAGAACTGGGAGTGTCATTTCCGATTTGGGGCAAAGTTCAGGGGTACGCACAATACTCAGCGGGTTATGGTAAGAGCTTGATCGACTATGATCATAATCAGCAGCGGATTGGTGTTGGTATTGCAATCAACGGTGTTTTGTAGTTTTTCGTAGATGGATAGAAATTAACACTGGCAATTGAAATTTCAATATTTAGAATGCGAGGCTGAAATTGATTTCTAACCTAGAGTGATTTTATGCTTCGTGATTACACCTTCGATTGTCTTGTAACTATGCCTCGCCATGAGCTGGAAGAGTTTAGTGCTCGTATGATCAGTAAAATGGTGCCAGAAGACGTGATGAATGAGCTGTTCACTTTTGATCAAGAAGAAGTGGATAGTGAAGACCGCATGTTGTCTGCACGTCTTGATGCAATGCTACGCATGACAGCAATCGCACTGAGTGAAATTCAACAAGCGTTTGATGACTCAGACAACGCAAAGCAAAATAGCGAGCGAATGACGCGATTGGTGCTTTGGCATTTCTACGCGATCTCATTCCGTTTGGAAGAGGCGATCACGCTAGAAACACACTGTGCTCTAGTGGAAAAACTAATCGAAAATGTACCTTCGGATGTTTTTGCGTGGGTAAAAACATTGACGGAGCTGCTACACACTTACGCTGAAATCAACGCGAAAGAGAATCCTCAAGACTAAACGCCTGCCGTTTATCGTTCAGTAAATTAGAAACAAGGCGAGCCATTTGGTTCGCCTTGTTTTTTCGCGTCAGATAAACCTTCGGGTTTGAAATACCAAACAAGCCTAGACTCAGATTTGTTCGTTCACTAGCGAACGGCGTGATTCCTTCTTACACTAAATCAAGGTGTTTGTTGCTAAACAAGCAAATGCATGACTAAGTCGTGTATTATTTTCCACTTAAATGCGGATAATTTATGTCGAAGAACCTTCTGGTTTTTAAATTGGAACCGACTATTGAGCGTGTACGCTTTCCAGCTGAGCTTCATCTATCTAAAGGAAGTGAACGATGGATCCGTTAACGCAAGGTTTATTGGGTGCAGCTTTGCCACTGGCCGTGAGCAACAAGCGAAACCTTGCAGTTGTTGGCGTGTTGGGCGTGGTCTCTGGGATGGCTCCGGATTTAGATGTGCTCATCCGTTCTTCAACTGATCCTTTGCTGTATTTGGAATACCATCGCCAATTTACTCACTCGCTCTTGTTTATCCCGTTTGGTAGTTTCATTTGTGCTTTGGTGTTGTATCCATTGTTCGCAAAAAAGCGAGGACTAAGCTTCCGGCAGAGTTGGTTTTACTGCGCGCTTGGTTATAGTACCCATGCGTTATTAGACGCATGCACCAGTTATGGAACACAGCTTCTATGGCCGATAAGCAACACGCGTTATGCTTGGAACACTATTTCGGTAATCGACCCCGCTTTCACACTCCCTATTTTAATATTGCTTTTGTTTGCTGCACTGAAGCGAAGCCCAAGCTATGCCCGAATTGCATTTTTATGGTGTCTGGCTTACCTAAGCCTTGGAACGATACAACGAGATAGAGCAGAAGCAGCTGGTTGGGAAATCGTCAAAGAGCGACAACACAAGGCTATACAGTTAAAAGCCAAACCAAGCTTTAGCAACCTTTTGGTTTGGAAGCTGATTTATGAAACGGAAGATAACTACTATGTAGATGCGGTAAGGGTAGGGCGTTCAATAAAAATTTACCCCGGCGAATCAACTCCAAAGTTAAATATAAAAGAGCAATTTCCGTGGCTAAACCCGCAATCGCAACAAGCAAAAGACATCGAACGTTTCCGTTGGTTTTCAAACGGTTTTGTAGCGACGGATCCGAATAATGAAATGCGAATTGTTGATATGCGTTATTCCATCGTACCAAACCAAATTAATGCGTTATGGGGAATCAATCTATCCCCAAAAGCCAGCGCAGACGCGCACGTTGAATACACTGCTCATCGAGGAAGTACTGCAGAAGATCGCCAAGTTTTTTTCAACATGCTTACGGATTTTGAGTGATGGTTTTACTTTGGATGTCGATGCGGTGTCGTAATAACCATTACGCAGACTGAAAGTCCTTTACTAGGGTTGGCTTGCTAGCGAAGAAAATCTTGCCAAACAGGGACTTGTACTTCCAGCCAAGAGACAAAAGCCGTTTAGCTAAGTTCTTGTTTTCAATGATTGCAACCTCAACACCTTGGTAGTGGTAAGGATTGCGTTTGATGTAGTCGATAAATGCAGTAAGCACGCCTTGCCCGCGAACGGAGGGGGCAAAGTTGACTGCTACAATAGAAAAGCGTTGGCTACCTGCTGGGCAACGGACTAAACAGTGCCCAAGAGGATGAGTAATAGTCTCAGAAAATTCAGGAAAAGGGCGAGACTCAAGCTCTTGAGAAAGCGCATCGTATCGCTGACATAGATAAGAAAATAGTTGTTTCGCTTCGCTGTTCATATCGGTGCCGCTTTTGTGTTGCTTGGTTTGAAGGCATTGATGTCTCAAACATTGTAACCATAGATAGCAACACAAAACGCGGTAAACTTTTTCAGTAATGATTTCCTATTTTTGAAACCTTAATTGTTACAAATGAAGTTGATTGGGTTTTATATGGTAGTTGTGAACGAGTGTTTCTAGTTGAAGGGAGAATACGCTGGTTACTGGATTCTTACTGGAATTCCTTTGTTAAAAGGCGAGCTGCTTGGTTTAATGCCGCTCGTTTAACTGCGAGTGGCATCTTTTGTATTTCGTCACCTTGTACAGCGACGATGGGACATGATGTGGGATCTTCTATCCTAGCTCTTCATGGTCTAAATTATCTCATTAACCACTCAGAGCTAGATTCTTAGTCTCGCCAAGGCTCGCTGGACTGACACAAAAACATCGTTAAACTCCTGTTATTAAATTATTTGGTCCGCCTTTGCTTACTTTTGAACGCTTAACTAGGCGTTACTCCAAGTGCTTAAATTGCAATGCCACAAGTCGCTGATACAACTCACAGCTTTGCATTAATGATTGGTGGTTACCAACATCGACTAACTCGCCATTGTCGAGCACCGCAATTTTATCCGCATGTTGGATAGTCGAAAGACGATGAGCAATAATCAGCGTTGTGCGTCCTTTCATTAGAGCTTCAAGTGCTTGCTGAACGTGATGTTCACTTTCACTATCAAGGGCGCTGGTAGCTTCGTCTAGCAGTAAGATTTTTGGATCTTTTAGAATCGCGCGAGCAATCGCAATGCGCTGCTTTTGTCCGCCTGATAGCCTAACGCCGCGCTCCCCTAAAAAGCTGTGATAGCCTTCGGGAAGCTTCTCAATAAACTCATGGGCATGGGCTTTTTTCGCGGCTTCGATAACTTGTTCATCCGTCGCTTCAGGATTACCGTAGCGAATATTATGGAAAACATCATGGCTAAACAGCGCTGGTTGTTGTGGTACGAGCGCCATTTGACGTCGAAGCTCGTTTGGATCGAACTGTCGAATATCTTCACCACCAAACAACACTTGCCCTTTTTGCGGATCATAAAAGCGTTGCAGCAGTTCGAATAGTGTTGTTTTACCGGCACCAGAAGGGCCGACCAACGCCAACACTTTTCCTTGTTCAGCAGTTAGATTTAACTCTTTGATAGCTGGTTGATTTGGGCGAGAAGGGTAGTTGAAACTCACCGAATTAAAGTTAACCTCAGCAGGCATGTCGGCACGGACAGGCAAATGGTTGCTTGGCGCTTTAATATCACTGGCTACTTGAAGGATCTCAATCAGCCGTTCGGTAGCACCTGCGGCTCTTTGCAATTCACCCATGACTTCGGAAATGGTTGCAGTCGATGAGGCAACCATAATGGCATAAAACACAAATGCGGCTAGGTCACCCGCAGACATTTTTCCGTGAATCACATCGCTGCCGCCTATCCAAAGCATGCCTGAAATCGCGCTGAACACAATCACAATAACGCCTGATATCAGGATCGCTCGCTGCTTTACTCTCTGTCTGCCTACTTCATAAGCTTTTTCCACCTCGACAGCGAAAGCCGCTCGTTCATGCGACTCTGAGCTAAAACTTTGCACGGTTTTAATATGTTCTATCGCTTCTCCAGCGTAGCTTCCGACATCGGCCATTGAGTCCTGACTTTGGCGAGAGAGAGCACGCACGCGTCGTCCATAAAACAAAATTGGCACCAAAACCAAAGGCACAGAAGCAAGCACAATCAGCGTGAGCTTAACGTTGGTAGCGAATAACATAATGATGGCACCAAAACACATCAAAGCGCTACGCATCGCCATCGAGAACGATGAACCAATAATGCTTTGCAGCAATGTGGTATCGGTAGTCAGGCGCGACATTATGTCGCCACTACTGTTAGTCTCAAAATAGCTCGGATGCAGCGTAATCACATGATTAAACACCGCAAGGCGAATATCCGCACTAACGCGCTCACCTACGGCAGAGACAAGGTAAAAGCGAAAGAAAGTCCCAATGGCAATACACAATGTGACACCGACAATAAACTGAATCGCATTGGTGAGCTCTTGCAATGATTGCTGAGCAAAGCCTTGGTCGATAAGAATGCGCACTCCATAGCCAACGGATAACGTCAAACTTGCTGTCGCGACAAGGGCAACCAAGGCTGCCGCAACCCGCCATTTATAAGGTGCAATAAAGGTGCTGAGTTTAAGAAGAATGCTGAGATTTTTGTTATTTTTTCTGCTCATGAGTGACTCACAAAGCGTTTTAGGTACCTGGCATAGTAAGCCAGTTTGGTTGGTGAGACCAGCGAACTACCGCTTTCGGATTAGGAAGTTGAGGAGTTTGATAGAGTAAACATTACTCTATCTGTTTACTTTTAAGTAATCACTTAAGTCACATTGACTACTTACGGAATCCCCATGGGATTGAAATTCAAACTTTCTGATGGGGTTGGTGGCTTCGCAGTTTAAATTAGACATATTTACTCTTTCCTTCATACCGATGACATGATGCCTGAAAACTCCTTTCCAAATAACAACCTTTTGATTGGCAACGGTTGTGGTCACTTCTACACTGCATATTGTTTGAAATAGACCGTCGAAAATACTTAGAACTTTATTCCTTTTTCTGAAAACAGGATCAAACTTGAATTCCCCATTTGTATTCGTGGTGAAGCTACGTTCGAAAGAACGATTTTCTGACCGAATGGTAAGTACTACATTTGCATTCTTTATGGGGGTATCGTTCTTCGTAATACGTCCTTTTATGCTTGGTGTAAACTCTTGAGCTTCCTTACCAAAAAATAAAAAGCCAACAGCAAAAACAGAAATCAGTACGAGTATGAGTAAAGCTGCAAACTGTTCTAAGAACAGAAAAACATTGTTGATCATCGCTTACAAATCAGTAGTCAGTGAATACACCTCGAATTGTTGCGTATTGTCTCGAGTGACTATAGCGAGTATCTAAATCGGTGAGACATAATTCACGATTTTTTTAGAAGTTTTGGAGGATAGAGTGACCCAGGCGATCTTTGTTTTGAATAAGAAGCACTGCGATATTGACAGATATAGCCAATATCGCATGTATATCGAAAATCACTTAAACGTCGAAGAGACTAGAATCAACTTTTAGTTCGGAGGGGGTTACGCACGGCTTTTGGCGAGTAGCAGGTCGACTTTTCCTTTGGCTGTTTTACTGACCGTTTGCATCAACTGAAAACTTGGTTTTTCGACGCCTGAGTTTTCTATCCCTTCGACCATTAAGAGCCAAAGCTTGGCTGTCATTTGCGCATCGGCTAGTGCTCGGTGGAAAACACCGTCGTTGTCGATATTTTTATAGCGAACAAGTTCACCTAGCTTATGTGATGGGGCTTCTTGAAGGAGCCGTCTTGCCACTAGTAAGGAGCAAGCAAACTCACCCGAATAACCACAGTTGATTCGTTCAAGCTCCGCATCTAAAAATCGTTTATCGAAGGACGCGTTGTGAGCGATAAGGTTTTCGCCTGCAATGAACTCACTAAATGACGCCATTACCTCTTCGCAGCTTGGTGCCGATCGCAACATATTGTTGGTAATGCCGGTGTAGTTCTCAATGAAAGAACTCACTCTGAAACCGGGATTCATGAGTTGCTGAAAACTATCGACAACCTCGCCATTGACTAACTTTACTGCACCAATTTCTATTGCGCGATCACCTAAAGTAGGAGAGAGACCTGTGGTTTCAAAGTCGAGTACGACCACAGAGTTTGCTTGAGGCATAAAATTTTCCAGCTGAGTAATATTGCGCAAGAGTATTATCGAAAGCGACAGAAAAAGAAAGGCGAACACAATGGTGAATATCTGTCTATCTTTACTCCACAAAGTCAGTGTTCGTCGTCCACTGTTTATGGACAGGTACGTTCTGGCTTACCCATCGCGGCTTGTGCGGTAGCCTTATATTTCAAATGTTTTTCGGCTTTTCGATTCATTTCAATTAAGCATTAACTTTCGATACAACATACTGATTATAAATTGATTTTATAAATCAACTTCGGCATCATTCACGGCTTGATTTTGAGTATGAATATCATCACGGCAAAAAATTAGAACAACTTATAATGAGAGGCTAGGGAACGATGGAACCAATGAAGAATCATTATTTAGAGATACCTGAAGAAAGAAAATTGCGTATTTTTCGTGAAGAAGATGAAGATTTCTACAGCTTCTGGGAAAGAATGCTTGATGAAAAACAATCTTTTTATAAGCAACCTCTTAAAAGAATGAAAGGCGATGCTTGGGATTCGCTTGAGGCATTCTTCACCGCTTCCGAATTCGGACAACATCAGGCCTCGCCAGCTTACATAAAAAGGGCGCTTGAGTTACTGAATAACGTGTACTTGCTGGCCAATCATTCAGACCAAGTGGTTGAATTTTCCGTTGGGCACCGACACTTTTCGGAAGTGGGTAACCGTTCTGTTGCAGAAGGAACAATGGATGCTTGGTTGGATGAAATCTGTTTAGCAATGGCAGCGAGAGATTGGCGCTGCGTAGAGCTGATGACCATCATGGATGAGTCGTTAGTTTCTATAAAGACGCCGTTTAATGTTGCGCTAGTCGAGTTCGTTAACGGTGTATTTAGCAATTCATCAGCGTTACCAGAGTTATTGCAAACTGTGATGGAGAAATCCTCCCCGCAATACTTAGAATCAACCAGAGTGCCATATGTACACTCTTTGTTTATTCCATTTGTGAATGTGTTTGTTGCCATTATCGATGGCGATGAGGCACATTATCAAGAGGCACTGAGGGATGCGTTAGAGGCGCATTACCAGTTCTACATAAATGAAGATGTTCGCTATTCGCCAAAAGGAAATGTTTCTCTGAAACTGATTGGTCTTGCTGCATTGGCATACGATAAGTATGGCTGGACAATTCCAGAAACCGCATATTTGCCAAAGTGGCTCGTTTACGGTGAGCATGATCTCTGTTCTAAATAAATCATTAGTAGAACACCTTATGTAGTGTCTGCGGCAATGCCGTTCGATGAAAGGTTGGCGCAGCTGCGGGCTCTGTTTGAGCGAACAAAACAAATCTACAAGATCATTGATGAGTTCCCATCTTTGGCGGTAAGACCAACCCAGCCTCAAGCAAATATGTTGCACCTTATCCTGCCATTTAGCTGCGAAGAGTTGAAAGAACTCCAACACACGTTTGCCACGGAAAAGGGCATTTGGTTTGGTAACCCGCAAGTCACGGCACATCCAAATCAATCGATTGTTGAATGGTATATTGGTGACTACCTGCTCAATCTTGGTGATGACGAATTAAGGTCGTTTTTCAATCAGTTACTCGGTAAGAAGGCATAAACTTATCAATATGCGAGCTTACTAACACGCCATACGCGACACTTCATGTATTCTTAATTGAAGCGAAGAAGAGGATTTATAAATGTCAAAAAGCTCCAAGCTTCACAATGAAGACAAACTGGTTAAGAAGGCACTAGAGATTGGTGGGAAGATGGCGAAGCTACAAGGCTTTGACCTTCCTCAGTCACCACAACCTCTAAGAGTAAAAGCGATTTACCTATTCTTGGTTGATGCTAAACAGATCACGCCACTACCGGAAAGCAAGCTAGACGGCGCAAGCATCAAACACCGACTGGCAGTATGGATACACAGTGCGTTGCCAGACAACGACCCTCTAAAGTAGAAAACCTCAACAAGTCACACAGGTTATTAATTAGCAAGGCGAGCCAAATGGTTCGCCTTGTTTGATCTTGGCGAGTGCACCGAGGTCTTTTGGCGTGGCGGTACCATTGATTTACAAAACAGAATCAAAAGGACTAAAGATAAATCCCGAGAAGCGCTACAATGCAGGTGTTCCGAGAGTGCAACCAAGATTACTCATTTACAGAAGCCTTGAAGTAACCATACATGTCTAAAGATTTCGAATTCACTACAGAATACATACTCGACAAACCTTTCTTTGCTGAGTGTTATGATCAAACTAGCCAGCCAACGAAGTTCCCACAAGCGTACCTAAAAGGGATGCTGTTTCTTATCTTTGGTGTGGTTTTATTGGAGTTTGAACTGCTACCTAACGGTTACGTCGGTTGGTTCTTTATCGTATTGAGTGTGATTGAAGCGTGTAGCGTTTACTTCAAAAGAACCTGGTGGCTATGGCGTCAAACCATAAGTTCAAGTCGTGGCAACAAAGTGGTGTTTGAAGTTAATGCAGATGGCGTGCGCTACAGAAGCGGTAAAGTTGACCGCAGCCTCGCTTGGAATGAAATCGACCAACTCGAACAAACTGATTTGGGCTTTATCCTTCACCTTAGTAAACAACGCCAATACATCAGCAAATCTTGCTTAAATGAAGAAGCGATCACGTTTATGGTAGATCGGCACGCGGCATCAAAAGCGAGCTAACAAAAAAAGCGAGTCCGTGGGTTTGCTTTTTTGATCTTAGGGTTTGATGCTTATGGGGTAGCTCTGATTCAGACTCAAAATCTGAACCACTACACTCGGTGTTTCTGGTTGCGTCTTTCCAGTATATGGACTCCTTAAGTGTGCTGCGGAGTTAGTGTGTAAACTGAACCAAAAAAGTGGCAATGAGATAGTTTATTGTGAGCCTAAAGTGATGACGCCAACTTCTAGAGCATTTTTGCTCGATTACTATGTTCGGCAAAGGTTTTACATTCGTTAGTTTGTTGGATTTTCCCTAATAAAGTTCATGTGGCCAGTGTTGGACTTATGCGTCTAAAGGTAACTTCTATGCGGAAGAAACTTATTCGATTTGAGGGGGCTATCCATGGAATTGCGATTCGAGCCCCATGGGAGGCGTTCGAAGTTTTAGGGAAAGTAGCCTATGAGAATGGAGTGTGCAGCGAGAATCGAACCTACATCATCATCAGCTTGGAAGGGGGCGCAGTTCGGGTTTTGTAAGAGCTATTTCCCATTAAATCTATTTAATGTCAATTGTTTAAGTTACTTTTCCAACAGATATCCAAAAACAGTTGAAATTGTAAACCTACATTTTGGCTCCTAATCACGAATTTGAAAATAGTGAAAAATTCATTATTTTCAAATTCGTTTTGATAAATCGCGACCCGATTTGGTTAGAAAGTTTCATCTAAAAAGTGCTTAATAAGAATCCCATTTAGCGGCGTTATGTCAATGTCACCAGTTAACTTATGAGGTGATGAGTTCACCTCTAACTAAGCAATCACGTTACTATGCCATTGCAATGGTTAGGTTAACTTAGCAACGATATCGCTTGTTTAGATACTCTGACTAGTCGTCCAATGGTTCTTTCGAAAACCCATCTAATGAATCGGGCGGATAGATCCTCAATGATGGTCCCATAGTGACCGGCAAAAACAAGCATATGGCCTAATAAGCCTTTTAGTTGCTCTTTATTGCGCTTAGATGATTTAGCAACGGCTTCTAGCTTTCTTGAAAGCCAATCATAAAAGGTCAAGCCAGCAATCACGCCTGCTTGAATCGTTACCGTTGACAAAAGAGCCACATCTTTCAAATAGGTGATAAGTGCGCCCTGTATTCTATCGGCCCAATACTCCGAAAAAGAAGCTTGATTTCGTTGCTCATACTTTAGACGGATAGGGGTAAATAAGTGGTCATTCGATTTCCTCTTCAACGCTCCCCAAGAATCCGAGGAAGCAGTGTTTAAGTAACCCGGATTTTTGTTTCTTGCCATCAAATGGGCTGATATGCTTAACCCAGTGCCAGAGTCCAAGCGGTACTCGCCTGTTGAGATTGGAGCATGAATAAATGGCCAAAGCGGTATTTTTGGTACAGGATCAGCACCATGCGTACATCGATAAACACCATCGTTTAGCTTTTCCGATGAGCGTGCGTATGCTTCCAGACCAACTCTAGGAGCGCCAAAGGTGTATAAGGTGGTTCTGACCTTCATCTCATTACGCACCCAATCAGCGCAAAGTGATGCGAGTGCTCCACCTAAGCTGTGCCCAACGCAATGTATACGTTTTGGTTTAGGATTCATCTGCATAATATACTGCTTCAACTTGGGGCTAAGACTTTGAAAACAATTGTTGAAACCAGCATGAGCGGGCGAACCGTTTGGTGATCCTTTCACCCCTATATTCGCATTTGTGATCCAGTCATTAGCATTTTGTGTTCCTCGAATTGAAATGACAATTTCATTCTCAAATGTAGAACCTTTACCAGTGCCAACCACTGCAAACGCCTCTGAAGTTCTCATCAAGCCAGGGATAACTTTACGCAATACCGGTACATTGGATAAACCCGCTACACCGCCTGTAAAACCATCAAATACATCATCTTCAGAAAAAGAAAAGTGATTTGAAAAACTGTTTTTGCCCGGCATGATAAAACGGCCATTATTTTCATAAGCTTTGTAAGGAATATCCGCTATTTCTGAAGCCATTTTTGGTGTTAACTTTGCCATTACGTGTCCTTATTTAGTAATATTTTTTCAGAAAATCCTTTCAAATCACACCTACTAATAATTTCAAGATCGAGGCCATTCTCAACAAATTTATTTTTAAAAAAGTAACGATATTCGTCCGAATTAATCTCACAACTTAAATCAAGAAGATTATCTGAAATAAATTCATAGGGTTTCACGTCAGAAAAGCGAGCCTCTAGTAAGTAGTGTTTTTTTCCATCTACAAAAATGTAAATACCAATGTAGCTAGAGGATTCATGAAGGGCAGGTTCTTTAAACGTCTGATAGTGGTATGTAGGTTCGAAATGAAAATAACCATTTTCTGACGTAATTGTCTCGGTGATATAACGGTTTTTAGAAAAAGCCGTGTGTAGATAAACTACCTCGCTAGTAAACGCTTTCCCGTCTAAGTATAAGCGACCAGTGATCTCTGAGCTAAGTATGTATTGAAACTTTTTTGATTTGAAGAAATTAAACATATCTGCGTTACAACCTGTTGAGAGCAATAATATTGTGGCACTCATAAGGGAAACCAGTATTTTAGTCATTTGTTTGCCAATATTGTACATAGGTCAACCCATATCCACGCGTGAGACGATACTATGTCCTAATGCTCTCAAGTGCTAGCCTAGAACCGCCCCAATTCTCAAAAATAAGTCATGTCAAAGCTTATATCTAGGCATACTTTAAAAAATAATGTAAATGACATGTCTATTACTTTCATGGGTTAAACATAAGTAGACTCCCTCTGGCAAAAAAATACCGAGCTATTCGTTAAAGTACTTATCCACGTCCATTTCGTAAGCTTGCATACTCATTGTCTCATTCTGAATTCTTATCATGAAGATCAGTTAACAATAGCCACCGCGCAGATGGTTGTTTTTTTATAACCGATAAAACATGGAGCCATCTCAACTTTTTTCAGCACCATTGCTATATCACAGCGAAAATACCTCGAGTTCACTATAAAGCTCATCGATGTGCCTGGGCAGGTTGGAGTGGTGTCAAAGATGAGCTTCCGAAAGCGAATGTTACTCTCGACTGGTTCCATGTAGTGCATTTATTTACACGAGCTGTTGATGACGATCGAAAAACAATGACATGCAAAAAGCTCTTCGTTGGGCGGTGTTAAAGAATGCTGAGAGTCCGATGACAGATAAGCAAGTACAAGCTTTAGTTGACTGGAGCCAGTAAGAAAAGTCCTAACAACCTTAGGAAAGCACTCAGAGAGAATACTTCGACGTTGGAGCTCGACCTATGCTAATACTGAGAGTTTTGACTGACCGAGGCACTGAATACTGTGGCCGTGTTGAACAGCATGATTACCAACTCTACCTAGCTATCAATGATATCGACCAACTCGAACAAACTGATTTGGGCTTTATCCTTCACCTTGGTAAACAACGCCAATACATCAGCAAATCTTGCTTAAGCGAAGAAGTGATCGCGTTTATGGTAGAGCGGCACGCGGCATCAAAAGCGAGCTAACCAACTCACATCAAGCTGGAATGAGCGATCGAAAAAGTAGGTGATATATGATCGAACATTGTAACAAGTATATGGTCGATTCTGAATCAATTGGGTTTGATGTAGAAAGCTAATAAGGTTTAGAGGTTTCTCTTTCGGACGTACTGCTTCGGTGTCATGCGCGCAATCTGCTTACACTCTCTAGTCATGTGTGCTTGATCGGAAAAACCTTGCTCCAGCGCCAACTCCGATAAAGTAAGATCGGGTTGCGCTCGGAGTTGCTCTAAAGTGTGCTTCACTCGTTTAATGCGTTGGTAATGTTTAGGAGTAATCCCCAACCATTTCTGAAAATTGCGCTCTCTCTGGCGCTGACTGATGGTCCCTGTAGGTTGGTCAATAATGTGGCCGACATACTGCGGTTCATATTCCTCAATCAGTGTTTGAACCCAGCGATATAACGTAGAAATCCTTGCATATGGCGAACGCGCTGTTTGCAGAGACTCAAATGTTGCTAGTGCAGAAGAAGCCAAAGGGTGGTCGTCTTGAATCCGCAATAGCTGTTCTAGACGTTTACCAAATAGTTGATAACCAACAGCAGGATGAAAGCGTACGCCAGTCATCACCGCGCCTGGCGGTAGGCAGACTTGATGTGCCAGAATGCTCACAGGTAGTAGGACAACCCCTGGCGTTTGCCACTCACCATCCATTTGTACATCATTCTGTAAAATGAATGCCACACCTGTACCAGCATCACTGAGTAATTGTTTACGTACGGTTTGCGTCGTATCAGGTTTGACGGATGCTGACCAAATGGCTTGAACATAGCCAGCTAAAGCCTTTTGAGGTTTTAAAATATCAAATTCTAAGTTCAAATGAATCATCCTATTTAACCTCAACTTAAATGAGAAAGTGATACACATGTACTTTTCATCCTATTAAGCTGAGGTATAAGCAGTGGCTTACAAGTAAGAACCGTCAAATAGAATTATCGAGGTTTATAGACTCCAACCTTTGGCTTAAATGCCTTAACTATTCGGTTCCAACTATTGATCGCGTTGATCGCAATTGTTAGGTTGACCATAGCTTCTTCTCCAAAGGTATTCAAGGTCAGCTGATAGGTATCATCATCTACTGGTAGGCCAGCAGTTAGTAATTCAGCCCAGCCAAGCGCAACGTGTTCTGCATCGCTGTAGAATGGCATATCTTTCCATGCACTAAGCCCCCATATGCGTTCCGGCTTTTCACCTAACTTAAGCGCATCTTTACTATGCATGTCGATACAAAATGCACATTGATTGATTTGCGATATGCGTAACTTAACCAGTTCCCATATGATCATGTTCATAGTTTCTGATTGGCTAAATTGTTCATGGAAGTAAGCTTCCTGAGCGTATAGGATTTCTATTGCTTTTGGCGCTACTTCAATATAGTTGAGTCGTTTTTTCATGGTCATTCTCCTCTGTTTTTTACATAGTAAAAAACGCTCTTAGCAAAAGATTGAAGATTTTCGACATGCACTCAATAAAGTTAGATAAAAGAGTGAACGACGAAAGCGAAAAGTGTACCTATTGGAAACCAAGAAAACTTATGCCAATTAACAAAGTATTGCGCTAAATATTGCGACTTAAGGTTGGCGTCTATTTTTACTCCACCACCTTCCGTAAACGAGCAAAAGGTGCTGAGTTACCTATATACACACCAGCCGCAACGATAAAGACGCCTAAAACATTTTCCCATTGAGTCTGCTCACCAGAAATGAACGAAATCAGTAGAGTGAATACCGGCATAATATTAAATAATGGAGACATCTTATCTGGACCAAGAACGATAGCGCCTTTCATCCAAAAGTAATAAGCAATCAAAGTTCCAAACAGGCTCATGTAAGCTATTAATGCTAGGTCTTTAAATGTTATGGCATTTAAGCTAAGGCTAAAGTCGCCGTGGTACATCGCTATAGCGACCATTTGAATGGCACCAATACTTAACACCCAACGTAACTGCTGAGTTACTGGGATATGAGATGTTAAACGCTTAGCTAGAATTGTGTATAAACACCCACTAATTAAAGCAAATAACATGTATAGATCACCAATATTACTATTGCTGCTA
The DNA here is from genome assembly GCF_030248595.1 of Vibrio sp. D417a. Lineage (NCBI taxonomy): Bacteria > Pseudomonadati > Pseudomonadota > Gammaproteobacteria > Vibrionales > Vibrionaceae > Vibrio > Vibrio sp. D417a. The sequence goes on from NZ_JAHGAM010000004.1 coordinate 84,440, forward strand.
ATAGAATGAATATTTCCCCCTGTAATGACGATTACCACTCCACAAAAACTGATTAGTGCACCTAAAATAGTTTTAACCGAAATGGAAGTTTTGAGAATAAAGCCCGACAACAAGATAGTGACAAGTGGTAGATTTGCCTGAACAACCGCTGCGTTAACTGGGGTAGTAAAGCTCATTGCAGAGAAAATAGAGAAGTTTTGGATAGTTACACCCACGGTTGCTATAACAAACAACGACAACATACTTTTTCGTGTGAGTTTGGCTCCATATGGAGAGCGTTTAGTACCTCTTATCAGTAAGAGTATTAAAGCTGCAACGGAAAATCGTAACGTCGCTGAATCCAAAGGAGAGACATCGCTATTAATAGCCTTTATTACGTTAAAGTTACTAGACCAAAAAAAGATAGCGACAACAACACCGCACCAAATTGATAAATGCTTAGACATAGATCTTCCTGATAAAAATTAACTTGACGCGATAATGCTATATATTTCATATTTGATTTTTAATAGCCAAATTTAAGAGGGTTAATCCCAAATATGGAACGTCACTCTTTGGATGACCTTTTGTTATTCGTTTCTGTTGCTCGCTATCAAAGCCTAACACAAGCATCTGAGCGTCTTAATGTCCCGTTAGCCACGCTAAGCCGGAAGTTAAAAAGGCTGGAAATAAACTTAAATTGCAGACTATTTAACCGCAGTGCACACCACTTTGCGTTAACAACTGATGGCGAAAAATATTATCAACTCTGTGAGCCGTTACTTCTTAGCTTAAATAATGTGACATCGAGAATTGCGACTGAGCGTCAGTCTTTAAGCGGAACGATCAAAATATCAGCGCCAATTAACATGACACAGATGTGGTTAAAGCGGTGCGTTTATGAATTTGCAGAGCAACATCCGAAGATATGTATCGATTTAGATGTACAGAATGAAAAAATCAATCTTGTATCTAACCGTGTCGATGTTAGTTTTCGTCTTGGTGATCTTATTGAACAAGACTGGATTGCTCAGAAATTATGGTCGATTCCATTTGCGCTTTGTGCATCACGAAGCTATTTAGAACAACACCAACCGATTACCCATCCTGAACAACTTGTGCATCATCGCCTAATTACGGTAAACAACGACAGCCAATGGAAATTAGTTAATCAAATCACCAATGAAACATTTGATCATCCGCTAAAGTTTCAATTCACTTCAAATGATGTACTACTAGTTAGAGACGCTGTCATCCATGGTTTAGGAATTGCGTGGATTCCAACCTATTACTTTCATGAGCTAAATCATGATCAACATAACCTGCTGCCTTTGTTGCCAGAATGGCAATGCTCGGGTAAAGAAGTATTCATTATGTATCGAGACCGCGATAAAAGGCCTGCAAGAGTTGATGCATTTATTGAACATGTCTTAAATTGGAAAAATCGCATTCAAATGTTTGCTTGAAAGAGGTTTATCACATTGTGCTGTGCCGGTAACCTCAAGTGAAGCTTCATGACTCTGCTTCAATTGAGTTCATTTATTTAACCTCTAAAAGAATCATGAATACATAGGCAGTTAATGGGATTCGAGTTTACAAGTGATTCGGTCAGCTAAAACTCAAGCTAAGTAGAAAGTATTTGCAGTTGTATTTGCCTCTGAAAATCGTTTAGAGCTTTCTCATCCGCGAAGTTCTATAAGAAATTATTAAGGATATATTTGTGTGCGATTTCGTGAAAAAAATTATTGTAGGTTTACTTTTCAGTGCTTCGTCTTTTGCTTCCTTAAGTCAATATGTTCCAGCAATGAATGATAAGAACGGTTATGTAGAACCATTTCAGATGTTTGATAATGTCTATTATGTAGGAGACAAGTGGGTCTCATCATATGCCATTGCTACAGAAGACGGACTTGTTATCATTGATACGCTTGACTTCCCTTACTCTGAGTGGATACCTATCAACCTAGAGAAACTAGGGCTAAAAGATAAGCCAATAACGCACATATTGGTAACTCATGGGCATTCTGACCACGTTGGGGGCGCCCAGTTACTTCAAGAGAAGTATGGTTCCAAAGTCGTGATGACCAAAAGCGCTCATGAACTATCTATACAGCAATCAAACAAAAGCGAAGGTGAGAACAAGTTCCTTCCTCCAAATTTAGACATAGAGATAAAAAGCGATAGCTCCATGGTTATTGGTGGACATGAGTTTAAATTCTATCTCACACCTGGCCACACGGAAGGTGATTATTCCTTAGACTTCGCTGTAGAAGATAATAGCGAACAATATCGTGCTTTTATCGTTGGTGGGCATAGCGTAAGTAGCCATGATCCAGAAGTTATTGGCCAGTTCCTGAGTAGCATGGAGAAAATTAGAAAAATTTCACTACAGGCACCTATTGTGAACGTTAACCTTTCGAACCATCCACATAAAAATTTCCTTTTTGAAAATAGGAAGAAACTAGGCACAAGCGATAACCCGTTTATCAGTGAGGCAAACTTCTTCATGTTCCTTAAGCAACAAGAAGATTTAGCTAAGGTAAAGCTAGAAGAACTATAATACCGTGGTATACGAGCAGCCTTCGTTATTAGGTTAGGGGTTTGCTCTTGAGTTATAGCTAAGGCTTTAATAAGTTGCTCAATCAAGATTCGACACTTGTGGCAGCTATATTGTTTGTCGGTTCTAGTGACAAAGGCGCAGTGCGTAAACATTCGTATTGTGTGCCTTAAACATTTGCAAGGCGTTACGTGCTTTCTAGAAAAGTCTCAAAATAGCGTACAATTAGCGTTTTGACACAGCGGAAATCATCATGGCCAAAACTGTTCAGCAGCAAATCGGAAACATTGCTCTAGTCGTTGAAAATTACGACGATGCTATCGAGTTCTATACTCAAAAACTTCAATTCACTCTGGTTGAAGATACCAACCTAGGTGGTGGTAAACGCTGGGTTCAAGTTTCTCCTCCAAACTCCAATGGTACAAACCTACTTTTAGCTCAAGCGAGTACACCGGAGCAAACGCATGCAGTAGGAAATCAAACAGGTGGTCGTGTTTTCCTGTTTCTGCAAACTAATGATTTTTGGCGTGACTACGAGTTGATGAAGAAAAATGGTGTTGTATTTAATGAAGAGCCTCGTGTGGAAGAATACGGGACAGTGGTGGTGTTCCAAGATCTCTATGGTAATAAGTGGGACTTACTGCAACTGAACTGAGAAACTACACAGCACCTGCATAACATAGTGTTCATGAGGAGTTTCCAACAAGCTTTTAAGGCTCTGAGATATTAGTGCTAATTCAAAGGTTCTCAGAAGTCACTGTATTTCTAAATCACTTTTGTGCAAACAATAACTAGCCATCATTCCTTCTTGATGTATCAACAAATGTTAGGGCGGCACAGCAAAAACAAAAAGGCGAACCAAACGGTTCGCCTTTGTCGATTTAGATTCTACTGATCATGGCATATCAAGTTGGAACCAGCCAACTGAAAAAAATCAATAACTTACATAATTTCAAAAAACAATTGTAGTTGGATACATCCATAGTTTGAAATCTCCAAATAAATTGGTTTTATACCAAGCGAGTCGGAACCAGCTGCTTGGGTGGTGTGACACTGATATAGTGAACACATCAGCTAAGGACGCACTACTGGAGAGAGCCTAGTTCTCAATCAACAGTTTTGCTAGCTTAATAAATATTGAAGATTTGCTGCTTTCGCCACTTTTCAACATATCCAGCGTAAAGCTATTTAAAAATGCACCTGTTAGAGGGTGGTTGAATGGTTCTACTTGGTCACCATTAGCATCCCAAAGAATCAGGTTTTCAATGAGGTTTTGCTTAGCAATAGTCGCATTCGCGGGTTGGGCATGAGTAACGAGGTAATATAGCCCTTCTTTATGAGGCATTAGGTAAATTCTATGGTGTTTCAGCTTATTCGATTTCGCTAAAGGATCGGATTTAGAGCGACCTTGCACAAGATAGTAAGGTAATACGTTTTTATCTGTTTTATATGTGCGTGTTATAAGGTAATCGTTAAAGGAATCCCCTTTGTTTTCAGAAGTGTGCTTTTCATCTTCTTGATGCAAATACCATTCAACGGAATCAAAAGAAGCAGAGCCTATAATCTTTGGAACTCTACCGCTTGTGTATGATGTGAGTAGCACATCATTTTGATGATCATATAAATAGAAGGAGCCATCAAAAAACTTTGTGACTCTGTCAAGCTCAGGATATTCTGCTTTTACCCAAGCGTCGTCACCCGTAATGACACCGTTACTAACAATTGTAGCGCTCTCACCATCTAACTTAACTTCGACGTGACTAACCAACATATCGTTGTATTTAGGTGCTCGGATGTAAAATGCAGTATAGTGCCCTGATGTATGCGGGAAAGATTCTATTCTCTTAAGGGTTAGAAGAGATTCTTTAAACCAGAGTTCAGTTTTTACCCGTTTGAACTTTGTGTCTAGACTGTTAATGCATTTGCGAAGCTTACTTCTAAAGTTATTCAAATCTTGTTCATAATTTGCTTCGGCATCGTTTTTGAGTTCTTCAATATAATCGAGATCTGCTAACAACTTACTATCAATATTCATTCCTTGTAGGGGCGCATTGAAGGGTGATTCTTTCAGCCAGCTCTCTAAACGATTGAGCTTAAGGTTGGTATATAAGTCCCAGCTGACCGAAGGATCTTTCTGATATTGTTCGAAGGCTTGCCAAAATCCAGAGAATTCATCGCTGCTTTTCTGCGCGTTACTAGAATGAATGCTGTTACCTTTACCATCATTAACAGGGTTTAGGACTAGAAAAGAGCACTTATTATCGGAATTGGCGATTTTGTTGACTTCGGTGCTGCTTATAAACTCAGCTTGGGGGAAAGTTTCTTGCAAGCGTTCTGTGAAACTCTGCCTTTGTGTATCAGTAAAGCAAGACGATGATTCTACTACATAAAGTTGATTGCTAAGTGAAGCATCCAAATCGGTAGAAAAACTATCTACCTCGTGAGTAGCTTGGAAAGTAATGTCTTGGTGAGAGATATCTGCTTGTTCCAAGCACTTTTGTACCATGTTCATTACTACGTTCAGAGTATATGCTTGCGACTCCCCATAGAGACTTCGGTCTTTAAAGAAAAGAAGTTTTGAATCACGTGCGTCTAGTTTCCTATTAACATCTTGTTTGCCAGAAACCGTATTGAACCAGATGCTTTCATCATCGAGGTTTACTCTCAGTTCATTGCTTACATTGACGAGAAACTTGTTCTTATGAAGGCTGAAAGCCAGCTCATTTTGTTCTGACGCATATACAGATAGCTTGAAAGCTTCGATAACACCTTTACCCTTCTTTGCTCCTTTGAGTGCGGAGTATCGCGCGTTTAGGTAAATCTCAGAGTTGAAGTAACTTGCTTCGGCTTCGAATATATCTGAGGTTTTTTCTAGCAAGGCCATTTTTATTCGTAGAGAGAACAGTCCTTCCACTAGTTTATTTAGACTGCCGCTCTCGCTTAACTTTGCAATAAGTTCTGAGATACGCGACTCTAATTCAATGTGTTCTCGACTACCGACTTTGAAAGCATGGTTAAGAAAAAAATAAGCATAATAGCCTTTCCCCAAGTTTGTCAGCTCATATTTGACATCTTGTTTATCATCAAGGCATAAGTTGCTCCGTATTAAGTGTTTAACTTCAACGTGTAGTCTTTTGTAAAACTGGTCGTAGCGTTCACCGCGTGCTTTTTTGAAATATCGATAACCAAAGTCAACTTGATACAGGTTAGAGTCGGAACGCAGTAATTTTCGGATCGTATCCGTAGACGACAGACCCAATTTAACCATGTTGGTACGTGCTATTGGGGATGATTCAAGCTGTTTAATGTTGTTTATCATTGTTGTGATTCCTATGGTGCAGTAGCATTTCCGCGACACAGTTTTTAATTGGGTTAATATCTATATGTAAGTTACTTGAGTAGAGACAATAACTGTTGATTCAGCCTGATCTTGCTGTCTAGCCTTGAACCTTCTTTTGGTCGTTTGGCTTTATAGTCATATTGCTGCTCGTAGCTAGGCTCAAGCTTGAACAAGTTAAAGTAGTGGACTGAATGATCTGCGTTACCCTCACTCATTAAGTTGTTTGGGTTGAGGCTGAATGCAGTATTTACATATACAAATATAACCTTTTCATATTTCCCTTTGACGGCTTCGTGAACTTCGTTTTCTCCTGATCTTTCTATGACCTGCTCGATCTTTCTTTTACTCTTGTCAATGGTTTCACTGTCACGGTTAAAGTTATCTAAGCTTGTAGTCCAGTTTTTTACATCAATACAAACCAACGTATCCTCAACTTCAATATAGCGGTCAAAGAATTCGTACACGAGAGGAGATAAGCGAGAGAAGACGTCTTGGTCACTTAATGGAGTTATATCATAGTGCTTCAAAACCATATCAAACATGGCTTCACCGACGTTCCCTTTGAGCAATGGAATAACCTCAGGATGAGGTACCATTTGAGTAAAAGCTGTTTTTTGAATGCCTGAAAAGAAGTCAATAATATCGCCAACAACGTCATTTTTGCCGTAATCAATGCCTCTGGAATACTGAGGGAAGATCCTAAGTTCAGGAGCATATGTACCAGCACCACCGGCGTAATCTGAAAGCGCCCAAAAGTCTTGCTCTGGTAATCCGTCGCTGCCTCGTTTGTGGCAAATCTTAATATGTTGGTTTCCCTGAATATAGGGAATAAACATTTTGGTGAGAATCGACATCATATGCTTGTTCTCTACAACTTCAGGAGTTTGCGCCAGCGCTTCTAACCATTTTTTCGGGTTAGTAAAAGATAGCGGGTCACGGAAGAGGTTACAGATAGGCAGATATCTGTTGTTGCCCGATCTGACTTTGTTGATCCAGTCTTTAGTTAGAACACGCTTGTGCACTTGTTGGATACGTTTACCATCATTTTTTACTTGCTCTTCAAATTCCTTTCGCTTTTCTATTTCGGAGAATGAATTTTCGGACGAAATATTTTCGCAGTGCTCTTTTAGCTTAAAGTTGAGCAAAGACATACACTCAAGCACTGCTTCGTTACTGCAATCTTCTTTCAGTGCCGCGAATTGAAACGCTACATTGTCAATCACATCACTCGGAATAAAAATTTGGCTGTGCATGTTAGTATCGCGACGCTCCACGCGCCCAATAGCTTGCACTATGACTTTAAACAAACTCATAAAATGTTCGGCCATTAATAGGCGATAGTTATCGCCATGAGCGAAGTTCACCGTCATATCCTTTACCAAGAAAGTTTGGCTGCTATCTGACATATGTTTAAGCAAGCTAACGTAATTCGGAAGGGTATTAAGATCACCAGTTTCTTTTACTTCACTATAAAAAGATGAGTTAGCGAGAACAAGGCGCTGGAAATCCACGTCTAATTGAACTTTGTTGCATTCATCAACATAAGTAGCGAAATAGTTCAGCCCCGTACCAGCACTGTTGTAAGTACTCATGAATACCAAAGACAGTGAAGGATCTTTAAGCTTTGTATATTTGCGAACGTCAATTGTACGTGCAAGGGCTGAGTCAAAGAAAACTACCCGTATTCTGTTTCGTCTTCTAAAAGGAGTTAGTTCAAAAATCTGTTCGTGTTCTGCTTCGATATCTTTACACAAACAAATACCAAAGCGTGTTTGCCAGCTCTCTTTGTTATCCCAGTAGGCTTTAATGAAGGCTGTTTTAAACTCGCCGGAAAGCGCCAGAACCAATGTGTTTTTCCTGTCGTAGGCGGCTAGCAACAAAGCCTCTAGCTCGCGATTTATTTGCCTTTGTTTATAAGGGTTCCGCAATTTATGCTTTAGTACCAATTCCAGCGCTGAATAAATTTCTCGGAAAACGGATTTGAACTCTGTTGACTCATTGAAGGTGTCTGTGAAATGAGCACTTTCCGCATCGAACACGTTGAATGTTACATCCCTTAGTTTTTCACGTTGTGAGCGTAGGTTTTGCAATATAGGAATGTCAGAAGCAGAGCGTGACACCAGTTTATAACCAAGATCCTTACCGAACATGGAAAGAAAGTTGCGGCTGAAGTTACCATTTTTAGTGTGCGTAAAGCCGCTTGTAGCACTCAATCCAAGTACTTTATTGTTAGTACCACTAAGCATGCGCATAATCATGGCTTCAGGCATTTCTTTGATTAAGTCCATTTCAAACGCAAGGATGACAGTTCGTTCTGCTCCTTGGTTATAGACATTAAGGGTTTCTACTGGTGCCATAGTAAAAACGGTTTTTGGCAACAGGTATGTATAAAAATGGTTGATCTGTGTATTTTCGTTGGTATCGCGTTCAAAAATGTGGCGTACTTCAGCTGACACCTTGTTAGCGGCATCTACAAACTGACCAAGCGGGGTATTCTGACTTGGAGCTAACTCTTGACCACCATTTTTGATCCACCTTTTATACTGAGCATTAGTGATTTGTGAGCACGCTGCAAGCATTGCTGATACAAGTTGAAAAAGGTCGTGCAGTGTTGGGTTTGTATCTAGTGAGTCTCCTTCAACTTCATAATAAAGTTCAATACGTGTGTTGTTGCCATTAACATGTCGTAGGCGAATCTTTTTCAACGCTTGTTCGTTAACATACACCTTAGCATTGAAGCTGAAGATGTTTTTGGTAATGGAAATGACTCGTTCAGCTGCATCACTATTGACTTCAAATGCGCCGAGTTGGCTGTTAAACATCTTGAGAAAACTATCTAATTTCACGTGTTCAGAGAGCTCACAGAAGTTATCTAGGACGTCTTTCAACTTATCGATTAAAGCAACGCTTTCACGTTCGAATGCGGTGAAATTGCATTCAGGTACATCTCGAAGACGTAGGTTTTCAACTTCCTGATAAATACGTCCGAGCACCGATATTACATGTGAAAGATTATTTTCTTTACTCACGAGTTTCTTGTGGCAGCTTTTGACTAAACGGTCATAAGCGCTATGTAGTTCATCGATTACAACGGTAAATCGGATGTTCTTTTGACGAAAAGGGCAGTCGGGGTTACGTTTGAAGTGCACGTTGCGTAAATACTCCGCTTGAAGTGCTTGCGGCATATCACAGACCTCGGATAGAGCAGAAAATGACTCATTGTTATCGTCCTCGCCTTCTTCTTGATGTTTCAACTTGCCACCAATTAAGTGTTCAAAGCGCACGCTTTCAAACTTCATTCCTTCACCGCGCTGTTTCGGGACCAAACGTAGTGTAGTTGTGTCGAATTTACTGGTTGTCATCAGCATGACCGAAGGAATAAATTGACAAACTTCAAATGGCATCACTTGTTTGATGATGTCTAAGTAAACTTCATCTACGCTAACGTTAACCGCTTTTTTGACTGCTCTACGTTTTCGTGCCTGTAAGCCCTTTATGATGTATTGGCGTAACAGCCCATTATCTGCGTCCACTCGGTCAAACAACTTTTTACATGCGTTAACAATAGTCTTATAAATGTCGTATTGAATCGTAGATAGTTGCTCTTCGTAAGCTATTTTTTGGCTATAAGCATCACCACCACGGGTGTTCAAGTATTTGAGCTGCTCGTTTATCCAATCTGATTGGCTAATGAGGTATTTAAGGCGAGATAGTTCAGCTTTAATGTAACCACTCTTGCCTGCTGATTTACACCAACTTTGGTAACGTTGGCGATTTGTGTGTTCCGACGCCCAGTCAACGAAATCAAGGTCATAGGTATCAGCTTGCGACAGCACACAGATAAACTCTCCACCAGCACTCTCAATACGCTTTATGTGCTTACGTTCTAGATCGATTTGAGATTTCAGCGGAGAAAGAAACAGAAAATTGGTAAAACCGGATTCAGGTAAGACAGAATCGTTACTTACCTTGCTCTGAAACCTCTCAATATAATCTGCATAACTTTCAAATACGCCGTAGCTTTTACCAAAACCAGTACCATCGGAGCTAAATATAATTTCTGCACCGTCTCTTTCATGCACATGGTATATCTTTGAAGCTTGCTTACGATTTTTATTGATAGCATCAACTAGCTCTTTTTTGGCGGTTTGCATTGCAACCAATGAAGAGACCGATGGCGGTGTATCGTAAACTCGCTCGTACTTGAGATAATCGTTAATGCGAATCTTTTCGGCTTCAACTAGAAGCTTTTCGACTATCAGTGAAGAAAGAGTTAGCTCAGTAGCAACTTGAGTAATGGCTTCTTGTGTAGTCATGGAGTCGCAATAGAAATCAAAGCGGCCAATCACATCTTTAATGGTGTCGGCATGCTGGGCCTTTTTTAGGAGAGGCGTGCAAACACTGAAGTCGTACAGACATTTATCATCACACTCTTTGCAGCGAAAAAATGGCGTATGAGACCCTGGGTGGCTAGCATAAGTGAAGAGTTTTGCATCTTTAGTTAGACGATAAAGAAGAGAGGCTGCGTCACGTTCGCTGCTACCGAAATCCTGATGAAGCCTCAATGCTTCGGCTGAATTAGCGTTGAACTTGCCTTTACGTCGGAAAGCTTCAAAGTGAGTGCGGATAAGAGTGTATAGCTTGATCTCTTCTTCGATAGTCCATCTCTTCATATAGAATGTCCACATTAAAAACAGTGATTACCACCATAAGTCAAAAGTCATGTTGATTCAACTATTGTGTATAAAAAATCCATCAGTGTTTGTTAATGAATTATTATGATTCATTTTGGTGTTTTTTAATGATCTATTGGTCCAGCTTGTGTTACACGTGGTCAGTTTCTTTGCTATGATGCCAACGAGGAATGCGATGGAAATTTTTATGAGTAATAATCGTTCTAAAGACAACGTTACAGTAGCAAGTAGTTCTATCAATGCTCGGCTTGCTTACGTCGATTTCAAGCTTTTTTTTACAGGTCGAGTTAATCGTACTGACTTGAAAAATGCTTTTGGTATTGCAGAAGCGTCTGCTTCCAGAGTTTTGACCGAGTATTCTAGACAGAGACCAAACAATAAAACGCAAAAGGCAAACACAATAATTAGAAGTTCATTTGAAGCCCTTAACCCAATGGATGCTGATATTGCATTAGATATGCTTGCCAATGGATTTAATAGTAATAAGGTCTTTGGGATAACAGAGTTAGCCTTTGAGAAAATAGGAAGAATACCGAGTCAATTGAATGTTTATGATGTTGCTATGATTACGAGGGCAATATCAGGCAAATATTCAATAACATGTAATTACTTATCCGAAAATAGTAGCAATCATCGAAGGAGGGTTATTGTCCCTCTAGCTATTATGCACGATGGGACTAGTTGGATGTTTAGAGGATATGACCGCTCTGATACCAATGGACGTAACTTCAAGAACTTTCACTTTGCTCGAGTTAGAAATGTGGTTGAAGAGCATCAATCCAAAGATATGAAACAGCTAGAACACGAAGATTTATCACAGGATAAACTTTGGAACCTAAGGCTACCATTAGTTCTAAATATACATGCTTCACTATCAGAAGAGGGCCGACGTAAAGTAAGAGCAGATTTTGGTATACCAGAAGATAGAGATGAGTTGTTTGTTACGGAAAGGGCGGCTTTTAGATGGATTCTTGAGAAAAAGTGGTATATCGATGCACGTTCAAACTCTCAAAAAATTGAAGATAGTAAGAATGGTGCTAATCGTTTTTACAAATTTGAACTAACTAACTTAAACATGATTGAGCAGATGGAGCGTTCGTAGTTAACAGTTTTTTTCTAGTGGTGGACCTGGCTATCTATTCAACTTTCAGGGGTAAAGCTTAGCTATGGAAATCTGTCAGTTCGCGTTGTGACTTAATGTGAGCGCTGGCAGCATTGCTAATGCTATTCGTTGAATAGCTTTGGGTTGGTATGTTCAATTATTTACTAAAATGAACAATGTTTTTATATACAGATTCTCTAGGTTCCTCATATAAACATGCTTACATGCTTAGAAGCGTTAAAAAATCAGACAAACGGAAGTTTGTCTGATTTTTTATACACCAAGATCAAGTTTCGCCCAGACTAAGCACTTTGTCTAAAATTAGAATACTCTGGTACATACAAGAATTAATCTTCGTAGTTATCGATGCTTGGGCATGAACAGATTAGGTTACGGTCGCCGTATACGTTATCCACGCGATTTACCGTTGGCCAGTATTTCCAAGATTTGGTCGCTTTAGACGGGAAGCAGCCAATCTCGCGAGAGTAAGGGCGGTCCCAATCTTCAGCTGAAAGATCAACTTGTGTGTGTGGCGCGTTAACAAGAGGGTTGTTATCCAGTGGCCATTCACCGTTTTTCACTTTCTCCATTTCTTCGCGGATAGCGATCATCGCATCACAGAAGCGGTCCAGCTCTTCTAGATCTTCCGATTCCGTTGGCTCAACCATTAGCGTGCCCGCTACAGGGAACGACATAGTTGGTGCGTGGAAACCGTAGTCCATTAGACGCTTCGCGATGTCTTCTTCGCTGATACCTGTTTCTTCTTTCAGCGGACGAATGTCGATAATACATTCGTGCGCTACGCGGCCATTTTTGCCACGGTAAAGAACAGGGTAGTGTTGGCGAAGTGTTTCCATCACGTAGTTTGCGTTCAGAATTGCTACTTTTGTTGCATCTGTTAGGCCAGGTTCGCCCATCATTGCGATGTAAGCCCAAGAGATAGGTAGGATAGAAGCGCTACCCATATCTGCTGCTGATACTGCGAAATCTGCGCCTTCTACACCGTCTTCAATATGCCCTGGTAAGAAAGGAGCTAGGTGAGATTTCACACCGATAGGACCCATACCCGGACCGCCACCACCGTGCGGGATGCAGAAGGTTTTGTGTAGGTTTAGGTGAGAAACGTCTGAACCGATGAAGCCTGGTGATGTTAGACCAACCTGCGCGTTCATGTTAGCGCCGTCTAGGTAAACCTGACCACCGGCGGCATGAACCATTTCACACACTTCTTTCACTTTCTCTTCGTAAACGCCGTGCGTCGAAGGGTAAGTGATCATAATGCTTGATAGGTTGTCTTTGTGTTTCTCGATTTTCGCTGCTAGGTCGTCGATGTCGATGTTGCCTTCTTCATCACACTTAACCACAACCACTTTCATTGACACCATAGATGCTGTCGCAGGGTTAGTACCGTGCGCAGAGCTTGGGATCAAACATACGTTGCGGTGACCTTCGCCACGGCTTTCGTGGTAGCGTTGAATCGCGATAAGACCTGCGTACTCACCCGATGCACCAGAGTTTGGTTGTAGTGAGAATGCGTCATAGCCAGTGATTTCACATAGCTTTTCTTTAAGGTCTTTTGCGAGTGCAGCGTAACCAGCTGCTTGTTCTGCTGGTGCGAACGGGTGGATCGAACCAAACTCAGGCCAAGTTACTGGAATCATCTCTGCTGCTGCGTTCAGCTTCATCGTACAGCTGCCCAGTGGGATCATGCCGTGCGTGAGTGAGAAGTCTTTGTTCTCTAGCTGTTTTAGGTAACGCATCATCTGTGTTTCGCTGTGGTGCGTGTTAAACACAGGGTGTGTTAGATATTCTGTTGTGCGGCGCAATGCTTCTGGAATGGCTGCAAACTCGTTGCCTGCGATTTCAGTTGATAGTGCTGCGACTTCTTCTTTCACACCGAATACTGCGAATAGGGCTTCTACATCTGCCACGGTTGTGGTTTCGTCGAAGCTTACACCTAGCTGAGTATCCAACTTACGTAGGTTGATGTCTGCGGTTAGTGCTTTCGCGTATAGGTCTTCAGTTTGTGCGCCTGTGTTGATAGTGATGGTGTCGAAGAAGCTGTTGTGAGCAAGCTCGAAGCCGCCTTTAGTTAGGCCAGCGGCTAGGATGGCTGTCATGTGGTGCGTACGACGAGCAATCGTGCGTAGACCTTCTGCGCCGTGGTAAACCGCGTAGAAAGACGCCATGTTCGCTAGCAGTGCTTGAGCAGTACAGATGTTTGAAGTCGCTTTTTCACGACGGATGTGCTGTTCACGCGTTTGCATTGCCATACGCAGTGCTTGGTTACCGTTGGTATCGATAGAAACACCGATAACACGCCCAGGCATTGTACGCTTGTGCTTATCACGAGTTGCCATGAAAGCAGCGTGTGGACCGCCGTAACCCATCGGCACGCCAAAACGTTGTGCTGAACCGATTGCTACGTCTGCGCCCATTTCACCTGCAGGTTTAAGCAGGGTAGAAGCAAGAAGGTCCGTTGCTACAGTCACTAGTGTTTTGTTTGCTTGCGCTTTAGCGATGATGTCCGTTAGGTCACGAACTTCACCTGTTGTACTTGGGTATTGAACTAGTGCGCCGAACACGTCTTGCTCTGGTAGTGATTCTAAAGAACCAACCAAGACTTCAAAGCCGATGAATTTCGCACGAGTTTTTACCACTTCGATGGTTTGTGGGTGAACGTCGTCAGCAACGAAGAATACGTTGCTCTTGCTTTTACCCGCACGCTTACAAAGTGTCATCGCTTCTGCTGCTGCCGTTGCTTCATCAAGCAATGACGCGTTCGCGATTTCCATACCAGTAAGATCCATCACCATTTGTTGGTAGTTTAGAAGTGCTTCTAAACGACCTTGTGAGATCTCTGGTTGGTAAGGGGTGTAAGCAGTGTACCAGCCCGGGTTTTCCATCACGTTGCGTAGAATCACGTTCGGCGTGAAGGTGTTGTAGTAACCCTGACCAATGAATGTACGTTTAACTTGGTTCTGATCGGCGAACTTACGCATGGCTGCCAGCATGTCTGCTTCGCTTTTCGCTTCTGCCAAGCTCATTGGTTGCTCTAGGCGAATTTGTGCTGGTACGGTTTCGTCGATAAGCGAATCTAGGCTAACTGCGTTGATCGCTTCCAACATTTTCTGTTGGTCAGATTTGTTTGGTCCATTGTGGCGAGCAACGAACTCGTTTTGTGTGCTGAGGCTTTGAAGTAATTCAGTCATTGTCCTTTACCTACTCCTTGGTTCGGGTAACGGATTTGCGTTACTGATAAATTAAATTATACGTCCGAACCTAGAAAAAAAGCTGTTCTCTAAACAGGCTAGGGAACAGCTTTCGTCACATCCTAATTACTCTTCTTCGATAGAGTTTAGGTATTCGTCTGCGTCTTTCAGGTTATCTAGTTCAGATACATCAGACATCTTCACTTTTACGATCCAGCCACCTTCGTACGGCTCTTCGTTAATTAGCTCTGGGCTGTCTTCTAGTTCTTCATTGATTTCTACGATTTCACCAGTGATTGGTGCGTAGATGTCTGACGCTGCTTTTACAGATTCAACGAGAGAGAAGCTTTCACCTGCTTCAACTTCGTCTTCTACGTCTGGTAGGTCAACGAATACCACGTCACCTAGCATTTCTTGTGCATGCTCAGAAATACCAATTGTTACTGTGCCGTCACCGTTATCACGTACCCACTCGTGGCTATCTGCAAACTTCAGTGTTTTGTCCATTGCTTAATCTCCGAATAACTTGTCAGGAATTATTATGATTTCAAAAAAATCGTTTACTGGTATAGAGGAAAGCGACTGCAAAGTTCTTTTACTTCTTTGCGAACGCGTTTTTCAACTTCTGCGTCACCTTCAGGATTGTTCACTAAACCGTCCAGTACGTCACCAATCCAATTACCGATGAGTTTGAATTCTTCAGCGCCAAAGCCGCGGCTTGTACCCGCAGGCGTTCCTAAACGGATGCCCGATGTAATCATAGGCTTCTCTGTATCGAATGGGATGCCATTTTTGTTACATGTGATCCCAGCACGCTCTAGAGCTTCTTCTGCTTTATTGCCTTTCAACCCTTTCGGACGAAGGTCAACCAGCATTAGGTGCGTGTCTGTACCACCAGTTACGATGTCGCAACCGCGAGTTTGCAATACTTCCGCTAGGACTTTTGCGTTATTGATCACCGAATCAATATAAGTTTTAAATTCAGGGCCAAGCGCTTCACCAAATGCGACCGCTTTGGCTGCGATAACATGCATCAGTGGGCCGCCTTGTAGGCCAGGGAATACGGCTGAGTTGATTTTCTTAATGATGTCTTCGTGGTTAGTAAGAATCATACCGCCGCGAGGGCCACGCAATGTTTTGTGTGTTGTAGTCGTAACAACGTGTGCGTGTGGCAGTGGGCTAGGGTGTGCGCCTGTTGCGATAAGACCAGCGATGTGCGCCATGTCGACCATAAGAATTGCATTTACTTCGTCTGCGATTTCACGGAATTTTGCAAAGTCGATAGTACGTGGAATAGCGCTACCACCTGCGATGATCATTTTAGGTTGGTGCTCAAGTGCTAGCTCACGAACATCTTCGTAGTTAATTTCTAGTGTTTCGCGATCAACACCGTATTGAACTGCATTAAACCATTTACCAGAAAGTGCAGGGCGTGCGCCGTGCGTCAGGTGACCACCTGCGTCTAAAGACATACCAAGAATGGTGTCACCAGGTTGAAGCAGTGCCAGCTTTACTGCGCCGTTTGCTTGTGCGCCTGAGTGTGGTTGAACGTTTGCGTATTCACAATTGAAAAGTTTTTTTGCGCGTTCGATAGCAATGGCTTCCACTGTATCTACGTGCTCACAACCACCATAGTAACGGCGACCTGGGTACCCTTCAGCGTATTTGTTTGTTAGGCATGTGCCTTGAGCTTGCATTACCGCTTTAGAAACAATGTTCTCAGAAGCGATAAGTTCGATTTGTTCGTTTTGGCGAGCGGATTCCGCTTGAATTCCAGCAAAGACAGCATCATCTGTCGCAGAGAGGTTGGTAGAGAAAAAGTTTTCCAAGCTGTGGTTAGGGTAACTCTTATTCATGGTAGTTGACCTTCCAAATCTGAAAATGAACCCGCAATAGATGAGTTATGATTTGCGGTTGTGGTTCATTTGTCCTCAAAAACAGCTGAACTGCGTAGCAGAACAGAGTGAACATCCGGCCCTAAATTTGGGCAAAAACTCCGTTGGATTGCGTGTTTCTTTTACCAATCTCTTACGGAAATATGCATCTCTACATCTAACAAGTTGGTAACATAGCGCCTGTGGCGGGAACAATCAACCAAAAATTTCCTATAGGAAACAAGATTTCAAAATTTGTTAACAAGAGCACGCTTTAATTCACTTGGTGGACTTCTATCCACTATGTGCTTCATGCACAATGCGAGTAAGACAAAAAATATGGATATCTATAGAGGGATTTATGGCAGAAAGTATTTACGATGAATACCCATCGATGACGTTGGCAAAAGAGCAACATGACCAAAATATCGAGCCGTTAAAACTGGGCCAGCGTATTAAGGATATCCGCTCGAAACTCGGTATCACATTAGAAGAAGCGAGTCAGAGAACCGGGCTTGCTCGATCTACACTGAGCAAAATAGAAAATGAGCAGATCTCCCCGACGTTTCAAGCGATGCAAAAATTGGCACTAGGCTTACAAATTGACATGCCACAACTCTTTGAGCCACCTAGAAAAAAGGTAGCGACAGGGCGCAGGGATGTTACCAAGAAGAATGAAGGTAAACCACACCCAACACAAACCTATGAACATGAACTGCTCGCGACACAACTTTCCAATAAGAAAATGATGCCGTTTAAGAGCCAAATTCGAGCTCGTAGTTTTGATGAATATAAAGACTGGGTTCGTCATGACGGCGAAGAATTTTTACTTATCTTATCTGGTGAGGTCATGTTCTATTCTGAGTTTTACGAACCTGTTGTTTTAAGCGAGGGAGACAGCGTTTATTACGATGCAAATATGGGACATATGTTGACCAGTGTTAGCGAGGAAGATGCGCTCATTTTGTGGGTGACAGCCAAATAGTGATAAATACTTGTAAGTTTCCTATAGTGAAAGCAAACGATTGCTGTTGGTGGTCGTTATGATGAAAAGGCGCTTTTTTGATGAGAACTTGCTCATTAAAGCGCTTTTTTTGTACGATTTGTTGTGATTAAAATGTTAAGAGTCACACTTTTGCAAGTCGATCTACGTCTTGTTCGTGCAAAATAGAATGAGCCATGTTTATTATTGGAAACACATCGAATGCCGATAGCATTCTCGGGTCTATCTAAATGGAGACGAAAATGACTCAAGAACTACTGAAAACACCACTACACGCACTTCACGTTGAAGTTGGTGCCAAAATGGTCCCGTTCGCGGGTTACGATATGCCTGTTCAGTATCCTCTAGGCGTAAAGAAGGAACACTTACATACTCGTGATGCGGCAGGTCTGTTTGACGTTTCTCACATGGGACAGCTTCGCCTAATTGGTGACGGTGCAGCTGCGTTCCTAGAAACATTAGTTCCAGTGGATATTGTGGATCTTGAGTCTGGTAAACAGCGTTACGCTTTTTTCACTAATGAAGAGGGCGGCATCATGGACGACTTGATGGTGGCTAACCTAGGCGATCATCTGTTTGTGGTTGTGAACGCAGCATGTAAAGCGCAAGATATCGCACACCTACAAGCGCATTTACCATCTGGTGTTGAGCTAGAAATTATCGAAGACCGAGCTCTACTTGCAATCCAAGGCCCTAAAGCGGCGGCTGTATTGGCGCGTTTTGCACCAGAAGTTTCTGAAATGCTGTTCATGGATATTCGTAAAGTCGATATTTTAGGCGCCGAGTGCATTGTTTCTCGTAGTGGTTATACAGGCGAAGACGGTTACGAAATCTCGGTTCCTGCTGACAAAGCGGAAGAGCTAGCACGTAAACTGACTGCGGAAGATGAAGTTGAATGGATTGGCCTTGGTGCTCGTGATTCACTTCGTCTTGAGTGTGGCCTTTGTCTATACGGTCATGACCTAGACACAACAACAACACCTGTTGAAGCGAGCTTGCTATGGGGTATCCAAAAAGTTCGTCGTATTGGTGGTGAACGTGAAGGTGGTTTCCCTGGCGCAGACATTATTCTTAAGCAGATTGAGACTAAAGATGTGGCGCGTAAGCGTGTGGGTCTAGTAGGTCAAACCAAAGCGCCAGTGCGTGAAGGTGTTGAACTGTTTGATGCTGACGGCGTTAAAATTGGCGTTGTAACCAGCGGTACGGCGGGTCCGAATGCAGGTAAGCCAGTCTCAATGGGTTATGTTCGTGCGGATTTGGCGGCGATTGGTACTGAAGTGTTCGCTGAAGTGCGTGGTAAAATGCTACCAATGACCGTTGAAAAAATGCCGTTCGTACCACAACGTTACTACCGTGGTTAAAACGAATTGAAACAAAAATGCCGAGCTTTGTAGCTCGGCATTTTTATGTCTTCTTTTCGCTTGTTTGCTTTTAGTTTACTGCTTCATCAATAGTACAGCACATATCAATAACGATATCTTCAAGCTTTTCCGGATGAATCATCTCTTCTTTTGCGATCCCAAATTGAGAGGCCATAATGGTATTAAACAATTCCCAATGCTTGATCAGCAGTTTTTCGCGATTATCTGCAATATCCGGCCATGTTTCTTGCATCATTGGCGCGAGACTGACAGCACCATGTGCGAAGATCAACATTTGCCATTTTGATTCCCACTGATCAAACTGTGCATTAGGGTTTTCGCTGTTGTACTGCTCGAAAATTCCGGTAAATATCGCAGCGAACTCATCTTTTGACTTTAAGAAATACTGCAGCAGAGCACCGTCATCGCCTTGTCGAATGGCATCGGCGATCATCTGTACTGGATGAGGATTGACGAGAGCAAATGCTAGCATGCGAACCATAAACAGATAAATTTTTCTATTCGAAGGTGTGTTCTCCGGCATTTCATTGATGAGTTCAGCCATATAGCACTGCATGAACTCGTCCATTGCATCGCTAACCGCTTGCCAGATTTTCTCTTTGCTGCCGAAGTGGTGACGGATCAAACTATGTGAAACACCAGCCTTTTCACTGATATTGCGCAGCGAGACACGCTCGTAACCAAGTTCACAAAACATATCTGCTGCCACTTTAAGGATCAGACACTTAGTTTGTTCTGCTGCTTCAGCACTTCTACGCCCCTGCTTTCTTTCATTCATAGTTCGAATTTTCCCGAATATTAATCACGCGCTTACTTTTACCAGAAACCGAACGCTTTGACTAATTAATTTGCTATCCACCTGGAAAATATGTTGATCAATTTCAAATTCTGCTTATACTGCACGGCTGTGTAATATATAAAACCTACGGAGAAAGCGGGTGCGAAAACAATATTTAAAGCGCACTTTAGTTGGCGCAGTGGTGACATTAAGTCTTTCTGGGATGCTAACTGGGTGTAATAAAGCCATTTCTGAGCCGTCTGAACCTTTAATCAAACCTGTAAAATTACTGGCGGTGAAAGACCTAGAACTTGAAGACTCGCACGCCTTTTTAGCGCGTATTGATGCAACACATCGCGCGCAGCTTTCTTTTCAGGTTGGTGGAGAGGTAGATGAATTACGTGTACGCATGGGTCAAAAGGTCCAAAAAGGTGAAGTGCTCGCAACGTTAGACCCTAAAGATCTTCAGCTTGCGTTAGATGCCGCTCAAGCGCAGTACGCGTTAGCGAAAACACAATGGGACCGCGCGAAAAACCTTTACGGAAAAAAACTCATTAGTACTGATGAGTACGATCAGAAAGAAACTCAATATAAAGCGGCATTGGCGAACTACGAACAAGCTAAAACCGATTTGAGCTATACCAAAATTCACGCACCGTTTGATGGCATAGTGTCATATACCTATGTCAACCCATTTCAGGTAGTAGCAGAGAAGCAGGAGATCTTGAATCTCATTGATAACACGACGTTGGATGTGTCGTTCACCTTGCCAGTAAGTTATGCGGAATCTGTATCACTTGAGTCACTGCAAAACTCCGATATGTGGGTGACGATGGATAGCGAGCCAGGAAAACGTATTCCTGGGCAATTTAAAGAAATTTCGACACAGCCAAACATCGATACCAATAGTTATGAGGCGATCGTGACCATCACTCGACCAGAAGATCGCAATTTGCTGACAGGTATGACAGGGCAGGTACACATTGCTAAACAACATGTATCGGACGCGATGACGTTACCTCAGTCTGCTTGGGTCAACAAAAATGGGACGCAAGGTGAAGTTTGGGTAATGGACAGAAGCACGCAGCAGGTCAATAAAGTCACTGTGTCACTTGACGCAGCAGGTGGTGTGAAAGCCGGGCTTGATAACAATGATTACGTTGTTATTGCTGGTGTTGAGAGACTGGTTGAAGGGCAAGTGGTGAAAGCTTGGGTTCGTGAGGGAGGCATTTAATGAAACGTTCTCTACTTACGATCTCTGCGATTGCACTTGCAGTTTTAACAGGGTGCAAAAATGAAAACCAAGCTATCGTCGAGCAGCCACTTTTTGTGTCGACTATCTCGGTGGATGCACCAGTACAAAGTCAACATCGCGCGTTCAAAGGCATAGTAGTGCCTGCAGAGCAAACGCCAATGGCATTTCGCCGCGCTGGGGAAGTTCAGCACGTATTGGTTAAAGCGGGTGACGTTGTGAAGCAGGGGCAAATGATCGCAAAGCTAGATGATAGCAAAGAGAAGCAAGCCGTGAATGACGCAGAAGCACAATACACACTTGCAATTCGTCAGCTTAAACGCGGTGAAGACTTGCATGCACGTCAAATGATTTCAAAAGCGGAACTTGATGAGCTAACCGCTAATAAAGAGCTAGCTGAGGCTACTTTCTATAACGCGACCAATCAATTGAATTACACCCGTTTATTCGCCCCGTTCGCCGGTAAAGTATCTGATGTTTTCAAAGAACGTTTTGAGCGTGTGGCAATTGGTGAACCCGTGTTAAACCTATACCAAAACGATTTGGTTTACGTGCGCATTGAGCTTTCCGACAATGTTTTAGCGATGGTAGACCCAAACTCAGACAGCATGAGCTACAAGCCTAGAGCAACCTTCTCCGGCATCGATGGCAGATTTGCTTTGGACTATTTAGAGCACACAAGTGAACCCAACGCTGAAACTCAAACCTACGAAATGTACTTGACGATGCCACAGCCAAAAACAGAGATATTGCCGGGAACCAGCGTAAGCGTTTTGGTCGATATGGTGAAGGCGGGCATTACCTCTATTGATGGTTACAGTGTTCCTGTCACGGCGCTTCAAGCTGGCAGTGAAGGGAATGAGTTCTTTGTGTGGAAAAAAGAAGGTGACATTGTCACACGGGTGCCTGTCATGATTTCTCAAGTGAATGGCAATGGAGCCATTGTGTCGTCAGGTGTTAGCCAGGGCGATATTCTGATTAATTCAAATCTGCGTAAATTACGCGAAGGTAAACATGTGGATGTTGTGGAGAATAACCAATAATGAACATTGCTGAGTATTCAATAAAAAACAAAGTCATCAGCTGGTTGTTCATTATTATCCTTGCTGTTGGTGGTTTAACGTCATTTTTGGAGCTTGGACGATTAGAAGACCCGGCATTTACGATCAAAGATGCCATGATTATCTCAACATACCCTGGCGCGACGTCAAAAGAAGTTGAAGAAGAACTGACGTATCCTCTAGAAAAAGAGATTCGAAAACTCCCTTATATCGACAAAATTACCTCTACGTCTTCTAATGGTATGTCTCAAATAACGGTGAGCATGGAAATGGACTATGGTCCTGATGAACTGCCGCAAATTTGGGATGAAATGCGCCGTAAAATTAATGATTTACGACCATCATTGCCTCAAGGTGTTCAGTCTTTACAGATCATTGATGATTTCGGTGACGTTTATGGCGTGATGTTAATGCTCACTGGTGACGATTACGACTATGTAGAGCTGAAACGTTATGCGGATTACCTGACCCGTGAAATCGAGCTTGTTGATGGTGTTGGTAAGGTAGACATCACGGGCGATCAGCAAGAAATGCTATTCGTTGAGATCTCACTTGATCGCCTTGCTGCACTGAACTTAGACATGAATGTGGTTTCGAGCTTGTTGAACCAGCAAAACAATGTGGTTTCAGCAGGTGAAGTGATGGTCAATGGCGAAAGCCTTGTTATTCGCCCAAGCGGCACCTTAAACACTGTAGAAGCACTAGAAAATCTGATCATTCATGGCCGTGACACAGGAAATCTAATTCGTCTAAAAGACGTAGCAACGATTTCTCGCGGTATTCAAGAGAAGCCAAGCAACGTCGTACTCTTTAACGGTCAAAAAGCGATTAATATCGGTATCTCGTTTGCATCGGGTGTGAACGTGGTTGAGGTTGGTGAACGTTTGGATGCGGAGCTCGCGAGCCTTGAGTCTATCAAGCCTGCTGGCATCGATATGAACTACTTTTACAACCAAGCCAATGAGGTGGATGAATCTGTTAAAGCGTTTGTAATTAGTCTAGCGGAGGCAGTGGCGATCGTAATCATTGTGTTGCTGTTTACTATGGGTTTACGCAGTGGTGTCATCATTGGAGTTGTGTTGTTATTGACGGTATTTGGTACCTTCATTTTGATGAATTACAACAACATCGAACTGCATCGTATTTCTCTTGGCGCGTTAATTATTGCCTTAGGTATGCTGGTTGATAACGCGATTGTTGTCGTGGAAGGCATATTGGTTGGCCTAAAGAAAGGGCGTACCAAAGTTCAAGCGGCTGTCGATATTGTAAAGCAAACACAATGGCCTTTGCTGGGCGCGACTGTTATTGCAATTACGGCTTTTGCACCTATCGGCTTGTCGCAAGATGCGACAGGTGAGTTCATGGGCTCTCTATTCTGGGTGCTGTGTTTCTCACTATTTTTAAGCTGGATTACCGCTATTACACTGACGCCTTTCCTTGCCGATCTTTTGTTGAAAGAGGAAAACAAAGAGCAAGGTACTAGCGAAGATGATCCTTATAAAGGCTGGTTGTTTGTCGTATTTGGGGCATCGCTGAAATTTGCATTGCGATTCCGCTGGCTTACCGTTGCTGGCATGGTGGCGCTATTAGTGGGTGCTGTCGTGGCATTTGGTAATGTAAAACAGCAGTTCTTCCCACCATCGAATACGCCGATGTTCTACGTGGATATGTGGATGCCAGAGGGTACTGACATCCGTGAAACGATTAAAAAAGCTGAAGAGGTCGAAAGCTACATTCGTCAACAAGATGATATTGACTTTGTTTCTGCTTCGATTGGGCAGGGCCTACAGCGTTTTGCTTTAACCTATCAACCAGAAAAAAGTTACGAAGCGTACGCTCAGTTCCAAGTTCGCGCGACTGATCGTGAGAAAATGTTTGGTTTACTGCATAAGTTAGATGCGAATCTGGCGAAAACATTTGATGCGCCTACGTTCCAGTTTAAATTGATGGAATTTGGTCCATCACCAGCGTCTAAGATCGAAGCGCGTATTACTGGCCCTGATCCACAAGTTTTACGTGACTTGGCGGTGCAAGTCGAAGACATCCTTCATACCGACCCTGGTGCCCGAAACATTCGTCACGATTGGCGAGAGCGCACCAAGGAACTTGTACCCGTTTTCAACGAGTCTAAAGCTCGTCGCTTAGGTATTTCGAAAGAAGATCTTTCAAGCACATTGCAAATGGCGTTTGGTGGTAGCACCTTAGGTTACTTGCGTGATGGTACACATACGTTGCCAATTATGACACGCCTTCCTGAAGAAGAACGCGTAGATTTTGAATCACTACAAAACGTGACCATTTGGAGTCCTTCGTTGCAAACGTATATTCCGGTTGATCAAGTGATTGATGGCGTTCAACTGGATTGGAGTGAGCCGCTAATTCAGCGTCGTGACCGTAAGCGTACGTTAACCGTTCTCGCGGACCATGATGTGTTGAGTGACGACACGGCAGCAAGCTTATTTGCTCGTGTACAACCTAAAGTGATGGCATTGCATGTTCCAGAAGGGTACGAAATCACATGGGGTGGTGAGTACGAATCATCCAAAGATGCACAAGAAGGCCTATTCGGTTCATTGCCGATGGGTTACTTGTTGATGTTCATCATTACTATTTTACTGTTTAACTCAATCAAAAAGCCGTTGGTCATTTGGTTCACCGTTCCGTTAGCGATCATTGGCGTTGCTTTTGGTTTGCTTACCACGAACATGCCGTTCAGTTTTACAGCATTCCTTGGTTTGTTAAGCCTAAGTGGCATGATTCTGAAAAACGGTATTGTGTTGCTTGACCAAATTAACCTTGAGTTGGAGTCAGGTAAAGATCCTTACCTCGCGATTGTCGATAGTGCGATAAGCCGCGTTCGTCCGGTAAGTATGGCTGCCCTAACAACTATCTTGGGGATGATTCCACTGGTCTTCGACGCCTTCTTTGGCTCGATGGCAATAACGATTATGGCAGGTCTTGGTTTTGCTACTGTACTGACACTGATAGTGGTGCCAGTGATGTTTGCAATTCTGTTTAGGGTAAAACCGACCACTGCATAGGGACTCCTGGCTATTTGCCAGCTTCCTGCCTAGCCCTGAAGGTTTTCTTCGGGGCTTTTTTGATCTTACTAATATATACCAAACCATTCATTTGCTTGATTTTAATGATTTTCTTACGATTACAATGCAAATCATGCGTATACTGATGTAACGACACATCAAAGATTGAGATTACATGAATAAGCGCATATTAAACGGACTCTTCTTCGTTGGTTCTTTCACCTTGGTTGGCTGCACCGCGACGGATAGCATGCCGACAGAAACCAAACAACCTGCCCCTAAAGTCAACAGTGTTAGTGCTGAAGTAATTTCCAGTTGGATTGATAGTAAGGTTTTAGCCCCTGAAGGGCTGTCGCTCGAGCAAGACAATCTACGTTATCTATCGGGTAGCGCCGACCTAAACAGCGACGGAAAGGCAGAACACATAGTGTTGCTTCAAGATCGCTATTTCTGTGGTAGTGGTGGCTGCTCTGCATATATGTTTGATAATGAGGGAAACGTTATTAATCGAATGTCGGTAACTCGCACGCCTATTGTACTAGCCGACAGTTACAGTAATGGTTGGCAGGACTTTATCGTTTGGAGTAATGGCTCATATCGACTCATGAGTTACAACGGTGAGTCTTATCCAAGTAACCCGTCACTAGAGCCAAAGGTGGATCGAGACGCTAACCAGCAGGCGGCAATCGCAAATGTAATGGCGACAGAGCTTTATCAGCAAGACGGCTATGACATTCTGCCCGCAGAGTCAAAAACCTTGTGGACGCCAGCTAACGTTTACCACTTTACCTTCAAGCACTACGGTGACCCACATAGCGCTTATCAAGCAACGGTGGATATGAGCAGTGGGGAAGTAGACATTGTAGCCGTTCCGGCTGCGGAATAAAAAACACCTCCCTTAACCGGAATTAAAGGGAGGTGCTAAATGCCAAATTCGAGGGTGGCATTGTTAACCGGAGTCGCTCTAACTAAGCTGCGACTTCTTGTTTCGCTTCTGCTTTGCTTTTTAAGAATGCGTAAGTAAAGCCAGTTACCGCTGTACCCGCTGCAATAGCCACTAAATACATTAATACTGGTGAAATTGCGTTAGGAATTAGCAGCACGAATAGACCGCCGTGTGGTGCCATTAATTTCGCACCGAATAGCATCGATAGGGCACCAGTAAGCGCGCCACCGGCCATACAAGATGGAATCACGCGCATTGGATCTTTCGCAGCAAATGGAATTGCGCCTTCAGAGATGAAACACAGGCCCAAGACAAATGATGCTTTACCAGCCTCACGTTCATTTTGTTCAAATTTGTTCTTCGCAATGAAGGTCGCTAAACCCATACCTAGCGCAGGAACCATACCTGCGGCCATGATTGCCGCCATTGGTGCGTAAGTTTGTGAAGCCAGAAGGCCAACACCAAATGCGTAAGCGGCTTTGTTTACCGGGCCTCCTAGGTCGAAACACATCATAGCGCCAAGGATAATACCCAGTAGTACTGCACTGTCAGAACCCATGTTGTTTAGGAAGTCAGTCAGGCCGTTCATGATGCCTGAAACTGGGCCGCCTACGATGTAGATCATGACAAGTCCGGTGAACAATGTTGCCACAAATGGAATGATCAGAATCGGTTTTAGCGCCTCCATCGATTGTGGCAGTTTCACCTTATCTGCGAGGAGTTTCGCTGCGTAACCAGCAATGAAACCAGCCGCGATACCGCCAAGGAAACCTGCGCCAGTAGAACTTGCTAGCATACCGCCAACAAGACCAGGAGCGAGACCAGGACGGTCAGCGATTGAAAACGCAATATAGCCAGCAAGTACAGGAATCATCAATGCGAATGCAGAGCCACCACCAATGTTCATCAAGGCTGCTGCTAGTGTGCCTTCTTCTTTAAATGCTTCAATACCGAACACGAAAGATAGAGCGATGATCAGACCACCTGCGACAACCACAGGCAGCATATGAGACACACCGGTCATCAGGTGTTTGTAAGCGCCTTTTTTCTCTTCGGTGGAAGATGAAGAGTTAGCTGAACCAGAATGTTGATACACCGTGGCTTGCTCGAATGCTTTGTCCATCTCTTCGGCTGTTTTTTTCAGAGCTGGGCCTGTTTTCGTGCGGTACATCTTTTTGCCGTTAAAGCGATCAAGTGGCACTTCAATATCCGCAGCAATGATCACCAGATCGGCATCTGCAATTTCTTGCTCAGTCAGTTGGTTTTTAGCGCCAACTGAACCACGAGTTTCCACCTTGATTTGATGGCCACGACGCTTGCCTTCTTCTTCTAAAGCTTCTGCCGCCATAAAGGTATGCGCAACGCCAGTAGGGCATGCCGTGATTGCAACAATCTTCTTTGATGCTGATGTTGTATCTGTAGTGATAGGGGCTGCAAGTGTGGTTGCTTTTTCAAGTAAAGTGGCGTTTTCAACCGCTTGCTGGAGAAACGCAGTTGCGTCTTTTGCTACTTCGCTAATTTCCGCTTGGTAAACCTTTTTTCCTACAAAACGAGAAGTGTCGACGCTAGTATTTGCCGCAATGACAATGACTTCTGCTTGTTCAACGTCAGCTTCCGTCAATAGTGTTGGTTCAACCACACTTGATTGACATTCTATTTTGGCATTCCAGTTTAATTTTGCGGCGGCTTGTTCTAGTAATCCTGCCGCAAGGATGCTATTTGCTACACCGCTCGGACAGGCAGTAATAATGGCAATATTCATACGATAACCTTCTGTTCCTTAGTTTTGTTCTAAGTTTGTAATAGGGTAAAGCGCGCTAACTTCAGTTTGTCGCTTGATATTTTCCAGTTCTTCCTGACTGGTTAGCCCTACGCCAACTTGACTAACTGCCAAAGCAGAAAGTGCCGTAGCGAAGCGCAATAAATCGTTTTTAGGCATCAGTTGCATGTGGCCCCAACACAAGCCAGCGACCAGCGTATCGCCTGCGCCAACGGTGCTCACTACATTCATTCGAGGCGGTTTTGCACTAAGCCATTCGCCTTGGTTGAGCCACATAACACCGTCAGGTCCCATAGAAACCACGATGTTTTCTATGCCCTTGTCGCTCAGTGTTTGCGCAGCAGCTTGGCATTGTTCAGGCGTTTCTAGATGTTCGCCAACAAAATCACCAAGTTCTTCATCGTTAGGTTTAATTAACCATGGGTGAGCATCAATACCTGACTTCAATGCGGCTTTGCTACTGTCGAACAACACCTTTTTGCCTTGTTGATGCAGTGCTTCTATCCATGCAGCGCATTGCTCTGCAGTAACACCGCCCGGTAGGCTGCCTGCCAATACAAAGTAATCGTGTGTTTCAGCAAGGCGGAATAGGGTTTCTTCAAAGCGCGCGATTTCTTCTGCCGTAACTTGAACACCAGGGAAGTTAATGTCACTAACGTTTCCATTAGCCTCAACGAGCTTGACGTTGATACGAGTTGCACCTTGTACTTCTACAAACTCATTCTTAACGCCGATGTCATTGAAAAGCTGATGGAATAGCTCAGGGTTATCTTTACCAAGAAAGCCGGTAACCGTGACATCTGCGCCTAAATCGCTCAACACTTTTGCTACGTTGACACCTTTACCTGCAGCGTGGAGATTGCTTTGCTGTACTAAGCTCACGGAACCAACGTTTAGTTCATTTACTGAACCTGTTAAATCCAATGCCGGGTTGAGCGTAATAGTGACAACCTTATTTGTTTTGTTTGTCATATCGGATCCTTAACCTTCACCAAGGCCAGAAGCGATTGCATTTCCGATAGACTCCAAGGCTTGCGGCGCATCAGGGCCTTCTGCTGTAAATTGAAGTTGGTGACCGTGCTTAACGCCCAGCGCGATGACTTTCATTAGGCTCTTCGCGTTTACTGCTTTTCCATCTCCGTCTAGGTTGGAAACACGTATAGTGGATTCAAACTTTTTCGCTTCTGCGACTAACATTGCCCCCGGACGAGCATGTAGGCCGTGAGAGTTTTTGATTTTAAATACAGCGGTATTGCCTTCTTCTGAAGATGCAGCTGTGACTTCTTCACCTTTGAACAAAGCAAGAATCTGTTCTACTGATGCATCTAAAAGCTTGCCGTGTTCATTGTTAAACACAATATTAGAAAGCGTTTTTAGGATAGGTTGGTGAGCATTGTTACATGCCGCGAACGCGACAAGTGCACGCACTTTTTGACCTTCATATTCGCAGTCGTTTGCCGTCGAGACAAATGACACACCTGTGCGAGTGACATGTTTGTCACTGCCAATTAACCACAGGCCATTACCTAAGTGAGTTGGTTGTTTGGTAACGAGATCTGCAACGAATTCGTTATCAGCACATCCCGTATTTTTCAACAGACCACCAGCAACAGCACTCATCTGTAGCATGTCGCTCGCAGGGAACATCAGTTGAATTAAAGAAGCGTCAAAGTCTGCTTCAAGCTGAACATCACCGTGCAGTAGGGCGATGATTTCGTCTTCATTTTTTGCATTACGCAGACGTTCTTCTACGCCATCTGCGCCTAGCACTTTGGTGAGCTGTTTAAGAATGCCAAGGTGCTCATCAGATTTAGCTGCGATACCGATAGCGACGAACACAGTATTGCCATCACCCCAGTCGACACCTTGTGGGAAGTGGTGCACAGCAACACCCGTTGTTTTCACCATTGCACGAGTGTCGGTTGTACCGTGCGGTATTGCAATACCGTTCCCCAAAAACGTAGAGTTTTGGTTTTCACGGTTTAGCATGCCTTCAACGTAACCTTGCTCAACTAGGCCTTTATCAGTCAGGCTATGAGCAATACTCTTTATTGCTTCAAACTTATCTGTCGCTGATTGCGAGAGGGTAATGTCGTTCTTATTTAGCTTAAGCATGGTGCTTCTCCAGCCTTAAGGTATCAATTTAAAAATGTATTCTGTGTGAGAAGTTGAACGCCGCTTCTTCTGAGCGCTTATCACTCCTCAAACCTTTTATATTTCAAGCTAAATCGATTCAGCTTGTTGGTAAATTTTTTAAAAGACTCAGAAAAACTGTTTTAAAAACTGACGT
Organism: Vibrio sp. D417a; assembly: GCF_030248595.1. Classification (NCBI taxonomy): domain Bacteria; kingdom Pseudomonadati; phylum Pseudomonadota; class Gammaproteobacteria; order Vibrionales; family Vibrionaceae; genus Vibrio; species Vibrio sp. D417a. The sequence continues at coordinate 114,731 of NZ_JAHGAM010000004.1, forward strand.
TAACAAACGAGCCTTTGCCGCTGTCCTATAGCCTAGCTCACAAATTGGTTTGTTGTGTATTCAGGTGATTTACGTCAATTTTTAAGTTTTGCTGAATCCTTTCAGCTTTTATACTGAATCGGTTCAGCTTATAATTCAACTTATCGAAAGATCGTTGATGTATTAATATGATCGCGCGCACAGAATAAGGTTTAGAATATGACACTGGATGAAATAGCCAAATTAGCGGGTGTTTCTAAGACAACTGCAAGCTATGTGATTAACGGAAAAGCGCAGAAATACCGCATCAGCGAGAAGACTCAGAAAAAGGTGATGGCCGTTGTAGATGAGTACAATTATAAGCCAGATCATGCGGCGTCTTCCTTGCGGGCAGGTAATTCACGCTCATTTGGGCTTATCATCCCAGACTTAGAGAACACCAGTTATGCGCGTCTTGCAAAGTTGATAGAGCAGAACTCTCGGAAAGCGGGGTACCAAATTTTGATTGGCTGCTCTGATGATGATCCTGATACAGAGCAAAAGGTGGCGGAAGCATTAGTCAGTCGTCGTATTGATGCGTTGTTTGTGGCAAGTGGTATGCCCACTGCAAACGAGTATTATCTTAAGTTGCAAAATTCTGGTACGCCAGTTATCGCGCTAGACCGTCCAATGGATGATGAGCACTTTTGTTGTGTCATCAGCGAAGATTTTGATGCCGCACTTGAACTCACTCAGTCAGTACTGTCAGAGGATATTAAGTCCATTGGCTTAATCGGTGCATTGCAAGATCTTCAAGTCTCAAAAGAGCGTGAGCTCGGTTTTCTATCTGCTTCTCAACAAGGTGGTAAAACGGCAACAGTGGGTTATGGACAACACTTCTCCCGGGAAGAAGGCAAGAAAGTCTTAGAGAGATGGTTAACAGAGAACGCATTGCCAGATGCCATTGTTACAACGTCATACACACTGTTAGAAGGTGTGTTGGATGTAATGCTAGAAAAACCAGAACTGATGGGAAAGGTGCGTTTAGCGACATTTGGTGATAATCGACTGCTGGACTTCTTGCCTGTGAAAATCAACTCTTTGCCTCAACAGTTTGAGTTGATCGCGGACAGCGCAATGGAGTTAGCACTCAACGCTTCCGCTAAGCGTTACAAGCCTGGCGTAGAACTTATCCCGCGTAAAATTGTGAGACGTCACTAAGTCACTAAATAGGTTGCTCAAAGCTTTACTTCAGCCGTCAGCGCCACAAATGCGTGGTCGCTGGCGTTTTTATCTCTGTCATAAATCGGGTTGATCAGATGTTGGTTAGACACCTGATAGTCAACAACCTCGGCAACCGATATATCTGATAAGGTGTCAAACTCTTGTGAGAGCAAGATATAGTCGAGTACGTTCCCAGTGGAAAAATGATAATGCGTGGCGGGGCGTTCATCCTTCTGAGCGTCACTTTGCAATAACCAACCATCTTTGAGTTGTAATTCAGTGACGCTGTCACCAGTATTGGATACCAATGCGCTGTTAACGCTGATAGGAGTGATAGGTTGATTCATATCGCCCATTAACACTGTCGGCATTGGTTCTTTTCGATACCTTTTTTGCATCGCGTCTCTTAACATCGCTGCTTCCCAGCCTCTTTGCTGGGTGGATAACCAGCGCCCAATAATCGTGCTAGACGTTTCTGGCTGTTCTGAGTCGGCCGGGCGTTGAGATTTCAGGTGCGTTACGTAAACGGCGATATGACCAAGTACAGGATGTATTATTTGGGCATAGATGGGTTTGCGACTGAACTCTGGAGCAACACTTACTCCAAAAGGTTCAAGCGTTGCTAAGTCAAACTCTACCGCTTGTACTTTTTCTATTGGAAACCGAGATGCGATTGCCACAACAGGGCTTGAGTAAATGTACTCATCCTCAACATGTGGAGTGTCAACGGTCGCAAAGTAGGGGTAGCCGATGGTTGAAAAGAATGCCTGGGTCTCCTCGATACTGAATACTTCTTGTAAGCCAATCACGTCGCCTTCCAGTTTTTCAACTTGACGTTGCGTCCACGAAAGTTTGTCTCGCCATTGCTCTAACGAGTATATGTTCTCGAAATCATAGTAGGCGTTAGGCGGTGCGACAAAATTAAACAAGTTCGCAGTGACAAAGGTAATTCTACTTGGTTGAGACAAAGTATTCACTCTTTTCAACAATAACTTAGAGAGTATATACCTTCAGGTTGCGTAATTGCATCTTCGTTTGAGCTACGCATCGGTATACAAGCTAACAAGCGACAAGTTAAATGGGTTAAGAGGTGCTCAAACGCCAAGGCGAATCGGTGATTGAACATCGGCAGAGGTTTCTATTTTTAAGCATTGCGTTTAAACTTCAGGGCATCAAATAGTAAGAGTAAGTAACATGACCCAAGATTACGACCACGAAGAGTATTTAGAAGGCGAAGAGATTGAGATCGAAGCGATTGGCATCGATGTTGATGCGCATCCAATCGAACTGTACAAGCTTTTTAAAATCGCAAACTTGGTCAGCGGTGGCGGCGAAGCAAAACATATCATCGAGGAAGGCTACGTCGCGGTGAATGGTGAACTAGAAACACGTAAGCGCCGCAAGATGTATGATGGTGACTTTTTTGAGTTTAACCAGGAATATTATGTTGTGGTTTGCGATGCGCCAGTAACCGAACCTGAGACGGCAGAGCAAAAAGCAGAAAAGAAAGCGAAAAAAGAAGCACAGTCTTCTCGTAAAGATAAGTCTCGTCAAAGTAAGTCACCCAAAGCCTCTGGGCCTAAATCAACAGGCCGTAAAGCGGCACATAAAGAGCGTAAAGCGCAGAAAGAAGCGTTGTCTCAGTCTGCTAAGAAAGGCAAAAAAGAAGACAAACCGCAAGCCACTCGTGATCCGAAGAGCGGACGTAATTCTATTGATTTTTTCTAGGGAAATGAACGCTTAACTAAATAAGTGGCATCTGAGTAAAACTAAAAAGCGCCGAGCATATTATATCGGCGCTTTTTTGGTTTCACTGTGCTGTAAGTGGGTAGTGTTAATGCACTGTCGTCTCGATGTTTAGGCTATCTGTCCAGTGATGAATGGCACAAGGCTTTCCTAAGTAAAAGCCTTGGTAATAATCCAAATTAAGTTGATACATAGCTTGTAGCTGCACGTCTTCTTCAACCCCTTCTATAATGACTTTTGCTCCCATATGATCCGCTAGATCAACGGCGCTATGTATGGAAAAGGTTTCTCCGGCGCAGTAGTCTAGCAAATAGGAACGATCGATTTTGATGATGTCAGGGCAGAGCTGCTGAACACGTGCGATATCAGAATGTTGGGCGCCAAAATCATCGATAGCAAAGATAAAACCATTTGCTTTCATTAACTGTACGGCTTTGATTAATAAATCCGTATTTCCGCATGACTCTTCGACTACTTCAAAAACGACGTCTGATGGGCTCATACCAAGTTCGGAAAGGCGTTTGTAAAGCAGGCCGTTATCTTTAAAGCCCATGTCTTTGGTTAGTGTGAGTAGCGTTTGAGGCATGACGTTAAGAAACAGTTTGATCGGCGTCCCCGCGAAATAGCGTGCAAAATTTCGAATGTGCATTGCTCTGGATAAAAACTCTACACATAAGCGAAAGTAGGGATCAAGACCATTATTGGCCAGAAACACGTCAGGACGAATTAGGGAACCATCAATGCCACGAATACGCAGTAAGGCTTCCATACCAATAATACGTTGGCGTCTATCAAAAATTGGCTGATAAACACTGTGAAAAGTGAATTGATTGAGAACTACGTAATATTCACCAAGATTATCTTGTTTTATGTATCGCTCGTAGTCGGATTGATTCTTTAACTCCATGAAAAACGCCGAAAATTTAGCATCTTGCCAATGTAACAGGGTGCAATTCTGATTTGAAGAATCAAATGTGCCTAATTACATATGCGGTTGAGTTAATTTGAAATGGCTTCCGATTTTGCTTCAATATGGCGAAAAATAAGTGACAGACCAAAACAAATTAAGAAGTAAGCAAGGCCGACAATCAGCCAAATTTCAAATATATACCCTGATGAATTTGCCATCTCTGTCCCAACAAACGTCATTTCTTGTATCGAAATCAGTGAAACAATAGAGGTGTCTTTCACCAAAGAGATGGTTTGACCGGCAAGTGCAGGTGTTATTGATTTAAGCACCTGTGGCGCGATAACAAATCGGTATTTCACCCATCGAGACAAGCCCAATGAGTCAGCCGCTTCCCACTGACCTTGGTCGATACTTTGTAAACCACCGCGCACAACTTCTGCAATGTAGGCAGAAGAGAGTAAGCCGACACATAACACGCCAGAGGCAAGGTTTTCCCAAAGGTTCGAAGGCCCAAACAGAAAGTGCTGTAGCGTATTTGGTTCGCCGTTGTAGTTTCGTAGAAGATCTTCCAAACCGAGTAACGGGATCAATTGGTTAGATATGAAAAAGTAGAAAATAAAAACAAACACCAACGGAGGGATGTTTCTCACTAACTGGATAAATGCATTGGCAGGTGTGCGCAACCAAACGGAACGAGAGAAGCGTGCTAAGCCTAACAAAGTGCCAAACGCTAATGCGAAGCTGATGCCCCAAATACTGAGCCTTAACGTCGAAATCAAACCTTGGAAGAAGTAGGGCAAACCACCATCTGCTCTAGGCGTGAAAAGTAATTCAAGCGCCTCTTTCCACTGCCACAAATAATGCACACCAACAGCGGACCGATGGTACAGCCAAACACCACCGATACCGCACATAACAAGTAGTACCCAGTCTAGTGTGTTTAATTGCGGTAAAAGGTAGCCTGTGCTGGATTTCGCGGGTGCTGTGCGAGTGGTAGTGTGTTCGCCCAAAAATTTGACTCCGATAAGTTATGGAAAAGTAAAATGGATGATTGGAGAGTATAGGCTCGCGGCGTCCACGAGCCATTTAGATTACTGGCCTTGCGCGACTTGATCTTGCCAATCTAATGTCGAGAACCAGTATTCATAACGCTGTTTTAACCATCCATCTTGGGTTCTTGCTTCAATCCATTTATTGAAAAAGGCCTTTTTATCTTCTTCCCCCAAGCGAACTGCAAAGGCTTCGTTACCTTGTGATAGTCGCTCAGAAAATGGAAGGAATAGTTTGTCGCTGTGTTTCACTGTCTCATGTTCTGGTTTTGGGCTAGAAGCAATGACCGCGTGGGCGTTACCATTCAGCACCTCTTGGAACGCTTGCGCGTCGTCATCAAATTGCAGGATCTTCGCTTTCGGGAAGGTTTCTCTGGCTACTTGAACGGTGAATGCGCCGCGACGAGCCGCAATTTTTACGCGTCGTGAGTCAAAATCCGAAAATTCGCTAAAACCAGAGGCGAGTTCTTTGTTTGCTGCTACTTGAACGCCTGAGTGCGAGTAGGGCTCAGTAAACAAGACGCTTTTGGAACGCTCAGGCGTAACCGACATGCCACCGATGATCACGTCGAACTTTTTCGCCAGTAGTGCGGGAATAATGCCATCCCACGCAGTCGGTACGAATTCCACTTTCAAACCTGAATCTTGTGCTAAGCGTTTGGCAACATCGATTTCAAAACCGATTAACTCACCTTGCTTGTTACGCATTGCCCAAGGTACAAATGTTGACATACCAACGCGCAAAGTGCCTCGTTCTTTGATTTGATCTACATTGGGTGTGGCAACATCTTCTTTCGCGATTGTAGGCATAGCGATGGCTAGCCCTAATAATGCAGTAATGGTCGCTTTGAATAACTTCATGTTATCTCCTTATAATTTGCGCCAACTGGCTCCGAGTTTGTGTTCTAGCCATGCAGACAAGCCAGAAAGTGACAGAGTGAGAGCAAGATAAATTGCTGCCACGGTAAACCAAATTTCGAACGGCATCGCCGTCTCTGAGACGATGTTGCGTGCCTGTGTTGTTAGATCAAAAATCGCCATCACGCTTACAATGGAAGAGTTTTTGATCAAAGAAACCACTTCATTGGTTAATGGCGGTAATGTGCGCTGTAAAACCTGAGGCAAAATTACGTCTTTGTAGGTGTAAAACGGTGATAGCCCGAGAGTTTGTGCTGCTTCGAATTGCCCTTTAGGAATACTGTTTAAACCTGCACGGAATATTTCCGCGGTGTAGGCACCTTGGAAAAGGGATAATGCCAAAACGGCGGTGCTGAATCGGTCCAAACCAATCACGGGGCCAAACACAAAGTAGAGTAAATAGATTTGCACCAACAACGGCGTGTTACGTATTACTTCGACATAAGTGGTACCAATAACATTGCCGACTTTCGAATCGCTAAGCCTTAGTAACGCGGTAACCAACCCCAACACTAAGGTAAAAAATAGACTAATAGCAGAGATGTTAAGCGTGACCAATAACCCATCAATAAGTTCTGCCGGCCACCATTCTCCATCTTCATAAAAAGCGATGTAATCAGGTACGCGCTCCCATTGCCATTGATAGCCCATAGCGTCGGCACCAGAGTCCAACACCCACACAATCGCGATGAAGAGGAGCGTCATTTGCAGTAAAGCTTGAAGGACAGGTTTGATTACGCGAACTATCATCAGTAACTTAAAATTTTGTTCAAAAATGCTTGGGTTCGTGGATGCTGAGGTGTCTCAAATAAGGCGACTGGAGAGTTCATTTCCACGATTTGGCCTTCATCCATAAATACCACGCGGTTCGCTACTTTTTTGGCAAATCCCATTTCATGCGTGACGCAAATCATCGTCATTCCGCTTTGAGCCAGCTCAACCATGACATCCAACACTTCGTTGATCATTTCCGGATCAAGCGCTGAAGTTGGCTCGTCAAACAGGAGTAAATCCGGTTCCATACACAAGGAGCGGGCAATCGCGACGCGTTGCTGCTGACCGCCAGAAAGCTGGATAGGATACTTACTCGCTTGCTCTTCAATATTGACTCGCTTTAGGTAATGTCTTGCGCGTTTTTCAGCTTCTTGTTTTGATAATTTGTGTGTGCGAATCGGCGCTAAGGTGAGGTTTTCCAGTACAGTCAAATGAGGAAAAAGGTGAAAGTGTTGGAACACCATGCCGATTTTACCGGGCTTGAGAGATTTTGCGTGAGAAGGCTGGTCGAACACATGAAGCTGACCTTCTTGAATCGATTCAAGATGATTGATGCAACGAATGAGCGTTGATTTTCCGGAACCTGAAGGGCCACACACCACGACGATCTCGCCAGAATGCACGGAGAAGTTGATGTCTTTTAGAGCGTGGTAATCGCCATACCACTTATTTACGTCGCTAAACTCAACGACGGGAGTATTCTCTTTCAAAGGGGCACGCTATAACGGAAAAATATCCTTTTACAATAGCAAGTTGTGCGCGTAATTTCATTAAGAATAAGCTAATGTTTAGGCGATGATTTTAAGACTCTATTCAGATCGCTTACAAGATACATCCATGTTTCTTTAATGTTGGTGCAGTCTAGAGTATGACTAACTCAGTTCAACGAGATACGGATAACGAACAACAATCGCAACAACAGACATAACCATTAATGTCTGTGCAGAATAGTAGGTCACCATGACAACTTGTCGTGAAAATATTGACCGTCCTCCAAAGCGTTCGAAAGCCAATACGATGCCAGAGATAATAAAGATAAAGCTTCCGAGCACTGCAAAAGAGGAGGATTGTGTTTTCCCACTCAAATAATACTCGATCGAAGCCCAGCACATAGTCATCAGTACCAATATATAACTAGCAACTGGCCGTTTTTCTTTACCGAGATCCGGTCGGAACAACCAGTAGACGCATATACCGAGTCCGAACAAGGCAATTGGGAGCCAAGGTGTAAAATGCCACGCTGACATGATGGCAAAACCATAACTATAGGAGAGATGGGCAGAGCAAAAGAGCACTAATCCTGTAATGAACTTGTCTCTAGGGAGCATTAATAACACGTCACCAAGCAACGAGAGCGATAAGCCAATCAAAATCCAATGCGCATATGGCATTGGGTAAGCCGGGGACTGAATTAAAATACCAAGCATACAGAGCACTGGTAATGGTTTAGAAACGTAAAAGAGCCATTTAGAGCCTTTACGGATACTGATGATATGTATGAATGCTAATACGACAACAACTAGCCACATAAAGTGTTTTCTCGAACAGACAAAATTATGTAGTACATCACTACAACAAATCAAAACTTAATTAACGAGTTAACTCGTTCTTTGATCTCAATTATTTTTATTTGTGTAAAGCTGGACAGTTGTCTCTTTACTAACCAACACGGCCGATTTTTTGTCTGGAGGGAATCGTTGTTTTTAGAGGCCTCCTCGTTTTGAACGTGATGTGGCTTACAAAATAGCATAAAAAAACGGTATTGTGACTGTTAAGTCACAATACCGTTAAACCCTAGGAAGGGCAGTGAAGAATTGTTGCAGTTATGAGACAGCTAACTCTAAGATTTCTCGGCTACGTTCAAGTGTGATCGCCTGGTTTTCACCTAAAACAGTCATGCCGTGTTTGTTTAGTTGATCAATGATGGCATCGATAGCTTGTTCACGGCTCTCACCATAGTTTTCGAGCTTAGTTGCGACATCAAGTTGATGATAAAACGCTTCGATAGCTTCGATTGTGCGCTCTGCTAAATCCTCACCTGCTTCAAGAGCAAATACGTTGCGACCCATTTGTTCTAACTTAGGGCGCTTAAACTGCATTTGGTTACGAAGTAACGATGGTTGGACAATTGCAAGAGAACGCGCATGATCAACGCCCCATAGAGCGGTTAATTCATGGCCGATCATATGTGTCGCCCAGTCTTGTGGAACGCCACTACCAATTAACCCATTCAATGCTTGGTTAGCAGACCACATTAAGTTTGCGCGCCACATATCGTCGTCTCGTTCCGCAAACTGTTCTCCGAGTGTTTTTAAAGTTTTCAGCAGTGTTTCTGCGTAACCATCTTGAACCATTGCACCGGTAGGAAGCGTCAAGTATTGCTCACATACGTGCACCCATGCGTCAACAATGCCGTTGATAAGCTGGCGTTCTGGCAGTGTTTTCATTACATCTGGGTCTAACACGGCAAATTTTGGCTGCACTGCTGGAGACATGAACGGAAGTTTGTCTTGAGTTTCTTTTTTAGTGATAACTGCGCCCATGTTTGACTCTGAGCCTGTTGCTGGCAATGTCAAAATTGCAGCTAGAGGCGTCGCTTCAGTGACTTGGTGCTTACCAATCATGATATCCCAACCATCACCATCATACATTGATGCCGCTGCTACGTATTTGGAACCATCGATGACTGAACCACCACCTACCGCTAGAATAAAATAAACACCATGCTCTTTTACCATTGCGACTGCTTTATCGAGTGTTTCTTTGGTTGGGTTTGGTTCAACACCTGAAAACTCTAGCCATTCATGTCCCTCAAGAGCTTCTGCTACTTGGTCGTACACGCCATTTTTTTTGATGGAGCCACCACCGTATACCACTAAAACTTTTTGGTCGGATGGGATAGCTTCTTTGATTGCTGCGATTTGTTTTTGACCAAAGAAAATCTTGGTTGGGTTTACATAAGAAAAGTTCATTATTAGCCCTCTTGCTTCCAGTGAAGGAGATTGAATACATGCATATTAGTCCTGATTAATGATGGTTAACAGGTCGATTTCTGCAAATAATTTGCCTATTTCTACAAAATTAATGCTCTTGAGCTAGAAAGTTAAAGTCGAGAGGAAGTATAGTGCTCGAAACGATAATAGAGACCAAACTCGTTGGTCATTGATGGAGCGCTCTAATGCACACTCTCGCAAATATCATGCAGCAATATGTTGAAAAGCAGGGGCTGCATGACCTAGAAGGTATGAAGAAAACAGCGATAGATGGCGTATGGTTTTATCGCAGTAGCAAAGGGAATCATCGCCAGCCGTTTGTCTATCAGTCCGGCATCATCGTATTGGGTCAAGGGCATAAGAACATTCATATTGGTGATACACCAGTGCAATATGGGCCCGATGATTACCTTGTTGTCGGGGTTCCCATGCCACTAGAGTGCGAAGCGTTTGCGACAAACAATGAGCCTTTACTTGGCATTTCGATAGATATTTCGCCAACGCTTCTTCATAAACTCGTTAAAAAATTAGAGGGTGAGAAATTCAGTAATAAGTGTCTGGATGCTACCCGTTGCGGCCTTAAGTCGGTACGTATGAATGAAGGTATGTTGGATGCGTGCAAGCGGTTAATGAAAGCAATGTGTGACGAGCTTGATGTTATCATGCTTGGCGAGCTGCTTCTTGAGGAAATTGTGTATCGTACTTTGGTGAGCAAAGAGGGGTATGTTTTATTTGACCTAGCACATCAAGAAGGTTCTTACGCGAGGGTCGCTAAAGCACTAAATCGCGTGCATCAAGCGTATCACGAACAGTTGAACGTACAAGCATTGGCTGAAGAAGCCAACATGAGTGTGTCTGCTTTCCATCAAGCATTTCGCAATGTCACGCTTGAATCTCCGCTGCAATATATTAAGAAAGTTCGACTTAACAAAGCGCGCGAATTGATCCAGTTAGAGGGGCGACGTGTTAATGATGCAGCGAGAATGGTCGGGTACACGAGCCCATCACAGTTTAGTCGCGAGTACAAGCGGCATTTTAATGAAACGCCAAGGTCAACAAAGGCTTAGTGATCTTTATTTCAAAATGGCGACTTTTTTTACCTTTTTTATTAATTTGCGAGTGACATATTTATTTGAGTTATAAAATTAGTTACTGGTGCCAAATAATAGGTACGTTGTTGCAATCATTTAGTGGATTGTTGCGAGGCGGTGTGGAAAACTCGTAAATAGATAGTGTGAAATCACCAACTTGTACTTAAGTTATTTTACGTCGAAATAAAAGTATAGATGCGTTTCGTTTAGCGCATTTAGTATTGTTTTAACAATAACTTAAGGAAGAGCGATTATGCACCTTAACAACGGCAACGCAGTGAAAAACGTGTTCACACTGAGCACACTCACCGCTTCTTGTCTTATGGCCTTCAATAGCTACGCAGCAGTTGACTGTGCCCCTCTAGAAACTTGGCAATCATCAAAAGTTTATAACGGTGGCGACCAAGTTCAGCATGAAGGTACTGCTTATAAAGCGCGTTACTGGACGCAAAACAACAATCCAGCGCAATCTGGTGAGTGGGGCGAGTGGGAAACACTTGGCGCTTGTGATGGCACTGGACCGGTTGATCCACCTCAGAATGAAGTCCCGACGGTTACTCTGACATCGCCTTCTGCGTCGGCTTCTGTGACTGCGGGTGATGTTGTTAACCTAGCTGCAGATGCGGCAGATACTGATGGGACTGTTAGCAAAGTAGAGTTCTTTGTTGATGGTGTATTAGTTGGTCAGGCAACGTCTGCGCCGTATGCTGCATCGTGGACAGCAACTGAAGGACAGCACGAGTTCTCTACCAAGGCCTATGACGATGCAGGTGCCGTTAGTACGGCAAGTGTTGTGACGTTAACTGTGGCATCAGCGCAACCTGGTAATGAAGCGCCGACAGTGGATGTCGTGCTTTCTGCGAACTCTATTGACCTGGGTGGTTCCGTAACACTGACTGCAAATGCTACGGATGCGGATGGTACTGTTGCTAAAGTTGATTTTTATGTTGCAGGTGTGCTTGCTGGCACTGCTACAACAGCGCCATACACGCTGGATGTAACCCCTTCACAAGCTGGCTCATTAAGTGTTTATGCGAAAGCAACCGATGATGCTGGAGCATCAGCAGATTCTGCACTTGCAACGTTAACGGTAAACGGCGGCGCAGTGACATCTAATTGTCGTCCTGATGGTCTTTATCAAACAACGGGTGTAGATGTTCCTTACTGTTCTATTTATGACGAAGAAGGCCGTGAGAAAATGGGGGCTGATCACCCACGTCGTGTAATCGGCTACTTCACCAGTTGGCGAGCAGGTGACGACCCACAATCGACTTACCTTGTTAAAGACATTCCTTGGGAACAACTTACTCACATTAACTACGCGTTTGTGAGCATTGGTTCTGACGGCAAAGTAAACGTTGGCGACGTTAATGATCCTAACAACCCTGCTACAGGTAAAACTTGGCCAGGCGTTGAGGTAGATCCTGCTCTTGGTTTTAAAGGTCATTTTGGTGCACTAGCAACTTACAAGCAAAAACATGATGTTAAAACGCTAATCTCGATTGGTGGTTGGGCTGAAACGGGCGGTCACTTCGATACGAACGGCGATCGTGTAGCTGATGGTGGCTTCTACACCATGACGACGAATGCGGACGGTTCTATTAATCATGCTGGTATTGAGAAGTTCGCAACTTCAGCCGTTGAAATGATGCGTCAGTACAAGTTCGATGGTCTGGATATCGACTATGAATACCCGACGTCAATGGCTGGTGCTGGTAACCCTTACGACAAAGACTTCATGGAACCACGTCGTCAGTATTTATGGGCGTCTTACCAAGAGCTGATGAAAGTATTGCGTGAGAAACTTGATGCGGCATCCGCGCAAGATGGTATTCATTATATGCTGACTATCGCAGCACCATCTTCAGGTTACTTGCTACGTGGGATGGAAACCTTCGATGTAACTAAGTACCTAGACTACGTAAACATCATGTCTTACGACTTGCATGGGGCTTGGAATGATCACGTTGGTCATAACGCGGCTTTATTCGATACAGGTAAAGACTCTGAGCTAGCGCAGTGGAACGTATACGGCACTGCTGCATACGGTGGTATCGGTTACTTGAACACAGACTGGGCTTACCATTACTTCCGTGGCTCTATGCCAGCAGGTCGTATCAACATTGGTGTTCCTTACTACACCCGTGGTTGGCAAGGTGTTACTGGTGGCGACAATGGCCTTTGGGGCCGAGCGGCACTACCAAACCAAGCAGAGTGCCAACCGGGCACAGGTGAAGGTGAGAAGAACAACTGTGGTCACGGCGCTATTGGTATCGACAACATGTGGCATGATACCGACCCTAAAGGAAACGAAATGGGCGCTGGTTCTAACCCAATGTGGCATGCTAAGAACCTAGAAAACGGTATTTGGGGCTCTTACGCAGCTGCTTACGGTCTCGACCCTGTCAACGATCCTTCAGATAAGTTTGTTGGTACTTATACTCGTCATTACGATAGCGTTGCTGTGGCACCTTGGTTGTGGAACGCAGAGAAGAGCGTATTCCTATCTACGGAAGATAAAGCTTCTATCGAGGTGAAAGCCGATTACGTTATCGATAAAGAGATCGGCGGTATCATGTTCTGGGAACTAGCCGGTGACTACAACTGTTACGTACTGGATGCAAATGGTAATCGTACGGCAGTAGATGCAACTGAACAAGCTTGCGCGGCGGGTAATGGTGAATACCACATAGGTAACACTATGACCAAAGCTATCTACGACAAGTTTAAGTCTGCGACGCCTTACGGTAACAAAGTAGCGACTGGTCCAACACCAACTGAAGCAGTAGACATTACTGTTAGTGTTGGCGGCTTCAAAGTTGGCGACCAAAACTACCCAATTAACCCGAAAATCACGTTTACGAACAACACAGGTCAAGCGATCCCTGGCGGTACTGAATTCCAATTCGATATCCCAGTATCTGCGCCGGACAACGCGAAAGACCAATCAGGTGGTGGTTTGAAAGTCATTGCTTCTGGACATACTCGTGCAAACAACATCGGTGGCTTAGATGGCGTAATGCACCGTGTGTCGTTCTCTCTACCAGCATGGAAAGACTTGCCAGCGGGAGGCACTTACGAGCTTGATATGGTTTACTACCTACCAATCTCTGGTCCGGCTAACTACTCAGTGATTTCTGGTGGTAAAGAGTTTGCGTTTAAGTTTGAACAGCCAGATCTACCAATTGGTGATCTCAATGCGGGCACGGGTGGTGGTACCACTGAACCTGGTACGTGTGATACGACAGGTTTAGTGACATACCCAGCTCTGCCACAAACGGATTGGGCAGGTAATCCAAGCCACGCTAACCAAGGCGATAAGATCATCCACAACGGTGTGGTTTACCAAGCGAACTGGTGGACAGCGGCTGAACCGGGTACAGATGGTAGCTGGTCAACGGTATGTAACATCTAATTATTATGGATTATTTGTTATAGCCTAATGTTTACAGGCACTGAAACAAAAGCGCACGATGATTATCGTGCGCTTTTTTGTTGTGATAGTTTGTCGTTTAATCGAATTGGTAACTTTCGGGTATGACGACAATACCTTTGTCTGAGATTTTAAATCGCTTCGCATCTTCAAGTTTGTTGATGCCAATTTGAGTATGTGGCGGAATACGAACATGTTTATCAACTATGCAGTTGACCAACTGACTTCCTTCACCGACTTCTACGTCATCAAAAATGATGGAATCGACTACCGTTGCACTATCTTGAATGCGTACGTTAGAGGAGATTATGGAGTGCTGTACTGAGCCTCCGGAATTGATGACACCGGTAGCAATGATGGAGTTAATAAAAATACCTTCATTACCCGTAGCCGACGATACAGTACGAGCTGGTGGAAACTGCGGCTCGTAAGTACGAATCGTCCAATTGGACTGATAAAGATTCATTGGCGGCACAGGTTCTAGTAGATCCATATTCGCTTCATAGAAGGAATCAATGGTACCTACGTCGCGCCAATAGCAATCTTTATCGACGCGCCCTTTACTACCACAGAATTGATAAGCGTAAACGGATTCCGTATCAATCAGCTTAGGTATGATGTCTTTTCCGAAGTCATGGCTTGATGAATCGAGTTTTGAGTCTTCTTCAAGCACTTCTTTCAAAACATCCATATCAAAGATATATATTCCCATAGAAACAAGGCTTCTGGTCGCGCTTCCAGGAAGGGTAGGTGGGGTTTCAGGTTTCTCTATAAACGAAGTAACGAGCCCGTTTTCTGCGGTGCCCATTACACCGAATGCTGAAGCATCCTCTACGGGAACATCCATACAGGCAACGGTGAGCTTAGCACCTTTCTCTTTATGCTCTTCAAGCATTGCAGCGTAGTCCATTCGATAGATATGATCGCCGGATAACACAACCACATACTTTGCATCATTTCGCGATAGCAACCACATGTTGTGATAAATCGCATCGGCGGTTCCTTCATACCATGCACCACCTTTGCGCATTTGTGGTGGAACAGCAGTAATGTACTCGCCTAGCTCTGGATTGAATATCGACCAGCCGTCTCGTAAGTGTTTTTGAAGTGAATGAGATTTATATTGGGTTAAAACAAGGATCTTGCGTAAACCCGAATGTAAACAATTGGTTAGTGTGAAATCTATAATTCTATATTTTCCGCCAAAAGGTACGGCTGGCTTGGTTCTGTCATCGGTGAGTGGGCTGAGTCTAGACCCCATCCCTCCTGCTAAAATTACGGCGAGTGCGTCTTCCATAGTATTCCCTTTCCCTTTTCTGACATGCATCAAAACGGTGCTAACCTGAAGGAGGTGGTATGCAACGCAGAGGTTTTGAAAAGCATGTGCTAATGTGCTTATTAGTGAAAAGTCTACTACAAGAATCGAGCCATAGAATATCTCCTTAAAAATCAAGGAGGTTAAAATTTCACTGTAAGACAACTGCACCATATTAGTGAAGCGCTAAATAGCCCGTGCATCAAATTGGCGCAAAATTGTAGAAAGGAGAAGTCAACAAGTATGGATTTACAATGTAAAGTGGCGACAAAACAAGAAGATAAATAGGGTTTTCTAGCTTAATAACTATGGCTAAACAAGGCTTAGGGTTAGCGTCTTAACTCTAAAGGTCTAAAACAGGCGCGTTGATGTAAGGCAGGAGAGCTTTGTATCAACAATTCAAGAGTAGAAGGCCTGAGACAACTCTTTTCACAGTTGTTGAGAGTGAGTGGATAGGTAAGTAGACCACTCACTCAATGAATATGCTCACTTCACTGATAGCGATACGTTATCACTGCACTAAGAGAGACCGACGATATTTCCTTCATCATCAAGATCTAAGTTCATAAATGCGGGTTTATCAGGTAAGCCTGGCATCGTCATCACGGTACCAGATAATGCATAAACGAATCCTGCGCCCGCACACAAGCGCAGCTCGCGGATTGGGACGGTAAAACCAGTTGGTGCCCCTTTGACTGCGGAGTCCGTGGTTATAGATAGTGGTGTCTTCGCGATGCAAACCGCTAAGTTGTTAAAGCCTAATTGCTCAAAATGTTTGAGCTGTTCAGTCGCGATAGGAGTCATTTCTATATTGGTTGCTCCATAGCCCGCTTCACATACTGCCATGAGCTTTTCGAGTAATGATTGCTCTTTGTTGTATAACGGACAAAACTCTACAGGCGTGGTACACGCATCAATAACATGTTGAGCTAGTTCCGTTGCGCCTTGTCCGCCTTGCGAAAAAGCGGTGCTGATGGCTACTTTAACTTCGGGATTAAATTGGTGAATCAGATCTTCAAGAGCTTTAAGCTCTTTCACACAATCTTGTGGAAACTGGTTAATGGCAACGACAGCAGGTAAACCGTATTTATGAACGTTATTTATGTGCCATTTTAAATTTTCAAACCCAGCCTCCAATGCTGCTTGGTCCGGATTAAAAATGGAATCTGGAATAGCCATACCTGGTCGTAAATCGTAGTGTCCGGAATTCGCTTTGAGGCCGCGTAATGTTGCTACGATCACTACACAGTCCGGGGCTTTGTTGGCGGCAGCAGCTTTAATGTTACACGCTTTCTCAAATCCCATATCCGAACCAAAACCGGCTTCAGTTACCGTGTAACCTGACAGTTTTAGCGCAATATCGTCCGCGATAATGGATGAATTTCCATGGGCGATGTTTGCAAATGGACCTGCATGGATCAACGTAGGAACACCTTCTAGAGTTTGCATCAGTGTTGGTGCAATCGCCTCCTTTAGTGTTACTGCCATTGCTCCTGCAACTTGTAGATCTTCCGTAGTGACGGGGTTTCCGTTCAAATCGTACGCTACGACAATTTTCCCGATACGTTGGCGTAAATCTTTTAAATCTTTGGCTAGTGCAATGATAGCCATCAACTCGGAAGCCGCTGAAATATCGAACCCTTCGTCACGCTCGAAACCATTGATGGTTTTTCCTGCATCATTGAGGCCAATTTTGACTTTACGTAGTGCACGATCATTATGGTCCATCACTCGTTTCCAAGTAATACTTGCCGTGTCGATTTTAAGTGCTCTTAACCCGGTGCGTGATTCAAAGGCATCATAACCCTCGCGTTGTTCATGGAACAAGCGAGCGTCAAGAGCGGCTGAAGCAAGGTTGTGCGCCGCTGTCACTGCGTGAATGTCACCAGTAAGGTGTAAGTTTAACTCTTCCATTGGAGCTACTTGAGAATAACCGCCGCCCGCTGCGCCACCTTTAATACCGAAGACGGGTCCCATCGAAGGTTGCCTTATACATGCAATAACAGATTGATTAAGCTTTGCTAAACCTTGCGCCAGGCCTATCGTCGTAACGGTTTTTCCTTCGCCAAGAGGAGTCGGCGTGATCGCAGTGACGAGTACAAGTTTACCGTCATCATTTGCTTTGAGTCGTTCCAAACATTTTGGGTGGACTTTGGCTTTGTGCTTCCCGTGAGTGTCATACTCTTCGGGTGATAGTCCTACTTTTTCCGCGATAACATCAATAGAAGAAAGTGGTGTGTTTCGGCAGATTTCGATATCTGACTGCATGGAGAATCCCCAAAGTGGCACTCAGGTAGCGTTGAAAAACTACCTAAGTTATAACGAGTATTATTGTGAGGCAAAGGTCTGCTTGGTGATGGTACTGTTTCGGTTAGGCTTGTAAAGAGTTTACTGCTTCGTATTGTGCGACATACTAACGAAATCTACTCGTTATAGTGCTAGATAAAAACAAAAAGGCCACCAAATGGTGACCTTGATATATTTTTAGCTTTAAAGCTGTCGTTTTAACGATCCCAATAAGTCTCTTCTAAGCTATCTTCTCGTTCAGGAAGCGCTCGCGATAGGCGAGGAGAGTGCTGCGTCAACACTTCATAGCTTACTCGGTTTGCGTATTTACAGATCTGAGAAAGCGAGGAGTAGGTTAAGCATCGTACTTCGTGCTTTTCTGAGTTAGGCACTTCTTTTTGGTGGAAAGAGTTTGCTGCCATGTCATGCAGTAAGGCTGAAAGGGCTGCATCACCTGCACCGTTAGTGTTCTTAATCTCTAGTGGTCCACCAAGGTAAGGGCCGATGTGAGAGTAGACCTTCATTGGGTTTTGACAGTCTTCTTTACGCATCGCACGACTAAACTCGTACTGGTTAAAGGCTTCGAGGGAGCTTTCAAGGATGTCGTGTGTGGTTTCTCGTTTTACTTTCTCGTCGGTGTAACCAGCCATGTACAGACCATTTGGTCCTGCCGTACACAGTACGAGATCAACCCATTCAAGTGCTTTATCAGCAGCAGCTAGCGGCTCTGTTTCACCTGTTAGCGCCGCACCTTCTTCTTCATTCATAGCGACAACAGAAATGTTTTCGCGAATGTATTCTTGCCACCACTGTGCGTTACCTTCGATAACGTACTTTGTCCCTAACGTAAGTACAACAGGGACATCGTGCTTCTTAGCAAAGTCGATCGCTCTTTGTACCGCTTTAGGCATTGGATCTTCTTCTTTACCACGCATTAGGTAAGAAGAAACAACCAGGGCTGATGCTTTCTCAAAGATCTCTTCAGGAATGCTTTCCGGAAGTAGTTGATTCATATGACCTTCGTTGATAGCAAATGTACGCTCACCGTCTTGAGAAATTAGGGTGTAGCAGCGACCAATAGGGCCATCTACCGTTTGTAAATGGTTAAGGTTCATGCGTGAAGACGTACGGCAAAGGTAGCGGTAAGCAAAAGAACCGACTTGAATGTTCTTAGACATCACACCGAGCAAAACGGATTTGCTATCGGCTAAAACTGAGTAGTTGTGAAGAGTATTGCCAATCGTGTCACCTGGGTATTGGTGTGTGATCAGGCCTTGCTCAACCAGTTCTTCGTAAAGAGCATCTGCTTTGCTTTCTTCAAGAACGAGCGAATGTCCTTTACTCAGGTTGTATTTCTCTAAAAACGCGTCATCTACACGTGCTTCGATATCTACAATGGTTTGACCGACACCAACAATAGTTGGGCGATATAGCTTAGGTGCCTGTCGGATTTGGTTTACTAATGGATCTCGAGCGTGAGTTGGGAAGTAGTGTTTAGATTTACGCTGACCAGGAAACTTCATGCTTGTTCTTGAGTGAGAAAAAAAAGAGGCGGGATTGTATCACAAAAAAATGAAAATCGTGGCGATTTATTACAAAGAAGTCTGCTCGCTGAAAAAATCAGCGAGCTGAGTAAATAGCAACCAAAGCAGCTGCAATTTATGACGCTTGTCGTATTGCAATGGGTTGTTTTTTAAACTTGTTGCTCAGCAGCGCCCGGAAAGAGCCTGCTCCGCGCTAACTAAATTTACCCGCGTTACTTTTTCACTTCAGTTGGCTCAACGTAAGCCTTGGTACCCCAAAGTGGGACTGTCGAAAGGCTATGTTTAAAACTACCATCGGTCTCTTTTGTTGTATAAGACAAGTAGAGTAAGGTTTGGTTATCGGCATCATAAATACGGCGAACCTTCATTGTTTTGAAGAAAATGCTTTTTGACTTCTTAAATACAATTTCACCGGACTTACTCTTATCTATTTTTGCAATCATTTCCGGTGTGATTTCGCCAGTCTGACGACATGATATTGAGCTATCACTTGGATCTGCTAAGCTGAAATCCGCTTCGATAGAGGCGATGTGACATGTGACACCTGTTACCACCTCGTCTTTCAACTCACCGACTTTGATGTCTTTCAAAGTAAACCAACCGAGCCCCACGTCAGCAACATCGTTATCTGAACAACCAACTAGAGTAGTAGCAAGCAATGCACTTAACAGCATCTTTTTCATTATTTTTGTCCTTAACTAGGAAAGATATTGATGAAATCTATCAGAGGTTTGCACCTAAAACAAAATTTAGCCACGGAAAGGTCTATGTGCGCTAGGTTTGTTGCGGGCTTCATGCTAATGTACTGCTCTAAACGAAGGTATCAAGATGAATGAACAACAGTTAGCCAGTATCGAGCGTAAAAATACATGGCTGTATGATCTGGTCGAAGTTGAATTTCCGACACCAGAGAGTTTGAAAGGGCGCGATGTCTATTTCAAAACGCTAGAAAAAGCAACGTATCAAGTAGTCGACAAAGACACACTACTGGAAAGTGACTCTGAATTTAACCCCGACGACATTTTTCTGGTCGATTTTCATCGACTGACCATTATGTTCTCTATCTTGCAATCTCAGCGCTGGGAACAGCAGTATGATAAAGATATGATCATTGAATATCTGACACAGATTATCCTCACGCCAGATTTTGAATTATATGTTGGTTTTAAATCAGGAGTCCCAATTGGTGCTGCTATTGTTAGCCATCTCGAAGGAAATACACTCATCTCTGATGTTGCTGTTTCTGAATCAAAATACAAAAGCTCGTTTGTGGCTGATCTGGCTAAAAGACTAAGCACCGAGCAAAAACTGTTAGACTCAGTGGTTATCGAAGACTAACTTACACATCAATGTGCATAAAAAGTAAAGCAAGATGACGTTGGGTGATCTTGCTTAGAAAAACTGTAATTGCTCCCTTCTATTTCCATGAAATGCCAAGCTCGTCGTTTCAACAATCCCAAACTCAAATAAGATTAATCCAAACATTCTTAAAATCAGCTTGGGCTTGAGCCTTTAAGACGTCTGGAGATGGCTATGGCAATTACCAATATTAAGTGCGTGATATTTGACTGTGATGGTACGTTGGTCGACAGCGAAAGACTGTGTTGCCAAGCGCTCGTCAATGTATTTAACCAGCATGGGGCTGAGTTAACGATGGAAGAGTGCGTTTCTCACTTTAAAGGAGGAAAGCTCGCTGACATCCTTTTAGATACTAAAGAATTGAAAGATATCAAAGTCCCAATTGATGTTTTAGAACCGCAATACCGAGAAGAAGTCCAGTCTCTTTTTGTGCGTCACTTACAGCCGATGGATGGCGCAAAACGATTAATTCAGTTTTTGGATTCGCATAATATCGAATATTGTGTGGCGTCTAATGGACCTAAAGATAAAATTGAATACGCTTTGGAGTTAACCGGTTTACTCGATGCTTTCCGAGGGAAAGTGTTCTCGGCATTCGATGCGAATAGTTGGAAGCCTGAGCCCGATTTAATCATGTACAGTGCTATGAGCATGGGCTTTTTACCAAGTGACTGTCTTTATATTGATGACACGCCTAAAGGAGTCGAGGCGGGACTAAACGCCGGTATCAAAACGGTGCAGTTATTTAATGGTGAAGCTATCAATCGTGTTGATGACGAGCGTGTAATTCGCATCCATCATTTAGATGAATTAAAAGAGCAGCTGTGTGGCTGCTCTGTTTGACCTACTAATGGCAAACCGGACTCAAGCTGTGGATGTGCTTAAGTTTAGACTGTAGGTAAGGCGTTTGATGTAGACATTGGATAGATGAGAAGTTTTTTGTATGAAATCCACAAGCAGCGCATGTGAATTTCTCGCCATCCGATGAAATGAGATATTCATCTCCTTGGCAGAGTGGGCAGTTCAGGTTCTCTATGTCTTTTGTGTCTTTGTAATTATTCATATTGTTTTCCAGCAGCAAATTGGAATTGGCAAGATCAAGCATAGCGGAACGCTTTGTTTAAGAACATTATTTCATCCGGTACAGCGAGAACTTGAGATTCACTTCAAATATCCACTTGGATGTCGTAGAAAATATCGAAGGTAATAGTTGAACACGGTTTAAAGAAAAGGGCTCCTTAAGGAGCCCTTGTTGATCATAAGTTCCACAACCTTATGCGGTGCGGTAGCGTTGTAATATCTCACCAAGAGAAACGGAGGCTTGCGTGAGATTAGCGACGCCAGCGGTAGATTGCTCCGCCACTTCTCTGATTGTGCTTGATTGACTACGAATTTCTGAAAGTTCCGATGCAATATCGTTAGCAACTGCGCTTTGTTCTTCAGCAGATGTGGAAATCTGAATGCTCATGTCCATTAATGAGCGTGCTGACTCGGCAATAGAGGTAACATCATGGCCGATTTCATCAATAAGCTGGCTGCTGGTTTGAGCTTGCTGAACGGTTCGGTTGGTGATTGAAGCAATGTTCTGGCTCTCAATTTGAAGCTTCTCAATCATGGCTTGGATCTCTACTGTTGCCTGTTGAGTTCTGCTTGCTAATGTACGTACTTCATCGGCAACCACTGCAAATCCACGACCTTGTTCACCAGCACGGGCTGCTTCGATTGCTGCGTTTAGTGCCAACAGATTAGTTTGTTCTGAAATGGCGTTAATCGTTGTGATCACGTCATTAATCTGCGTCGTATTCTCGTTTAAATTGGTTACTGACGTAGAGGCTTGTTCAATATAGCTAGATAACGTCTCTATCTCGCCAATCACGTTTTGTACACGGCTTCTGCTTAGTTCGATCTTCTGGGCATCTTGGTCTGACTGCGTCGTTGCTTGTTGAGAAATACTTGATACCTCCTTTGCAGAGGCTGTCATTTCTTCCATTGCTGTCGCGACTGAATCAAGCGTTTGATATTGATGAGATATCTGGGTTTCACTCAACTGCATATCTTTTTCGAATGCAGAAGATGTCTCGCTCAACATCGTTGCATTATTTTTAACACTATTAACCAGTTCACTTAAGGTATCCATAGACTTGTCTAGCGCACAGCCGATGGTACCGAATTCATCTCGACCTGGATGGAAACCAAGACGAGAGGTTAAGTCACCGTCACCAATTTTTTCGGTTGTTGTATATAAAACCCACAGAGCTCCTCCGATAAACGTTGCCACCCAGTAAGAGAATAGGGCAAAAGGAATAACCCATAAGAAGCTGAGTAATAGTGACGATAGAGCTGATGATTTTAACGATTCGTATTGTGTGGACACATTTTGAGTCAGCTTAATCACTTCCCCAGAATGCAACTTGGCATAAGCGGTGACAGACCCATCGACAAAAGAACTCTCGCTTACGCGGTTCGATTTCGATACGCCGTCAATTTCTGTAGCGCGGTTTGATTGAGCATCAACGATACCAGAAAGCTTCGCTTCGCTCGCCGAGATGGCTTGCTGCTCAAATTGTTGTATTTCATTGAAGTAGCGGCTTCCAGCCACTGAAGTGAGGGCTACTAAAAATAGTAGGAATATAACCCACATTTTGTCGTTGATAGACATCTTGATAAACAGCCTGTCTATCGTTCTAAACTCAACTTCTCTCATTTAAAGCTCCATTAGAGATAAAAGATATTGACCAAATCTATTGCTATATCGAAACAAAATATGCGAAGTTAATCAGCAAAATATGTAACGAATACTAAATTTAGTTTAAGAAATGAGATCTAAGGACGCCTATAACAGTATGTTATATCTTTAAATTGACATGAATGTTGATAAAAGAGTCATTTCTCTAAAGTGTTAAGCGGATATGAAACTTAATTGCAATCGTTTACTTTTGATTGTGCTCATAGGTTTTCAAATCTTTACTTCTCGCTGTCATGAATGTGTCATATAAAGACTATAAAAAGGAGTTGCTGATGTGGATATGGCAAGAGCCAGGCCGTCAGCAAGTAAAAGCAAGAGAGCTTAAAATAAAGGAGGTCACAATGAGCGACCAATACCAAAACGATGAGAGCCTAGAGCTGCTAGATGCGCTTGAAATTGGCATTATCTTGTCGGAATACGTTGGCTCAGACAACGAAGCCGAATAGCGGAACACTCTCATCTCGTCGTAATTGACGTTATACTAGGTTCATGTCACACCAAGCCCTAGAGGCCAAAACTGGCGTCGAATGAACTTTCTAGCCCACCTGCATATCGCAGATCACAGTAACAGCCATTTGTTGGGAAACTTGCTT
This sequence comes from Vibrio sp. D417a, assembly GCF_030248595.1. NCBI lineage: Bacteria > Pseudomonadati > Pseudomonadota > Gammaproteobacteria > Vibrionales > Vibrionaceae > Vibrio > Vibrio sp. D417a. Next base: position 138,670 of record NZ_JAHGAM010000004.1, read on the forward strand.
GGAGACTTCGTAAAAGGAGATCCAAGCAAGCTGTATGAACGCGATATCTCAAATGGCATCAGATTACATAGATTTGTTGACCGTATTACCGATCATCATCCAATCGTCAACGAATGTAAGCCTCATTTCACTGGTGTTGCGAGACGTTTTGCACCTATCGCTTTGGATATGTTTTGGGATCATTGCCTCGCAAAACACTGGAACGACTTTCATTCCGTGCCTCTCGAACACTTTGTAAAAACGGCATACGAGAGACTAAACCGAGAGGTTCATGAACATTTGCCGCCACGTTTTTTGGTGCTCCACAGCAGAATGTGGCATGGCCGATGGCTTCAATCCTATCAAGATCTAGACAATATAGAATTTGCACTACATCGGATGTCGCAAAGAAGTCCTAGAATGGCAGACTTAACCACAACATTTAAAGTGATTGAAAGTGATTACACCGAATTAGAAGAGAAGTTCTCGTCACTTTATCGAGATGTTTTGCGCCAGTCGTATGATTTTCAGCAACAGCTTAATGACTCAACTCAATGAGATAGAAAAGTAGTATGGCTTTAGGGGCTCTGGTAAACTCTGCGCTCCAAAAATAATGAGGTTACACATGTCTGTTAATTTTGCTGATTTAGGCATCGAACAAAAGCTAATCGAGACGCTAGGCAATCTAAATATCGTGACGCCAACACCAGTGCAAGAAAAGTCAATTCCACACGTCCTTGCAGGAAAAAACTTACTTGCTGCTGCACAAACTGGTACGGGAAAAACGGCTGCGTTTGGTTTACCTATCATACAAACCGTTCAGCAAAAGAAACTTAATGGCACACCTCAAGCATTGATTTTGGTTCCAACACGCGAGCTTGCACAGCAGGTATTTGATAATTTGAATCAGTACTCGGCAGAAACAGAACTTCGCATTGTGTGTGTTTATGGTGGTACAAGCATTGGCGTACAAAAGAGAAAGTTAGAAGAGGGCGCTGATATTTTGATTGCCACGCCAGGCCGCCTTTTGGATCACCTGTTTAATGGTAACGTAAACATCTCTAAAACCGGTATGCTCGTGTTAGACGAAGCCGACCGTATGTTAGATATGGGATTTTGGCCTGACTTGCAGCGCATCTTCCGACGTTTGCCTGCTGAGAAACAGATCCTATTGTTCTCTGCGACATTTGAGAAGCGAATCAAAACTATTGCGTATAAACTCATGGAATCGCCAGTTGAAGTCGAAGTTTCACCAGCAAATACGACTGCTGAAACGGTAACACAAATGGTTTATCCAGTGGATAAAAAACGGAAACGTGAATTGCTAGCGTACTTAATTGGCTCGCGGAATTGGCAGCAAGTGCTTGTATTTACAAAAACGAAGCAAGGTAGTGATGAGTTAGCGAAAGAGCTCAAGTTAGATGGCATCAAAGCGGTTTCTATCAACGGCGATAAATCACAAGGCGCCCGCCAAAGAGCTTTGGATGAATTTAAACAAGGTAAGGTGCGTGCTTTGATTGCAACCGATGTGGCAGCACGAGGGTTAGATATTCAAGAGCTAGAACAAGTCGTGAACTTTGATATGCCATTCAAAGCAGAAGATTATGTCCATCGAATTGGCCGCACTGGAAGAGCAGGAAAGTCAGGTTTGGCGGTTTCTCTGATGAGTAGAGATGAGGAGTACTTGTTGCAAGCTATCGAGAACCTGCTTGATCAACGCTTACCCCAAGAATGGCTGGCAGGTTTCGAACCAAGTCTTGTAGAAGAAGTTGAGCCTGAACAAAATGGGGGTGGGCGCCGTCGTAGTCGTTCATCAGAGAAGCGTAAGCTAAAAGCAAAATTGGCGATTCATAAGAATCGTGGTAAATCACGTAGCTCTCGCTAAACCGCGCAAACTTTTGTTCTTACATAATCAGGCTGTTTTTGCCTCTTCATAGACGTCTAACGTTTGGGGGATAGCAAGTAGGTACCCTTGATACATATCGAAACCGAGCTTTTTCATTAAGCGAAGTTGATGCTCGGTTTCAATTCCTTCGATAACGGTTTTAGAGCATAACGCTTTTGCGAGTGATAATGCATCGTTAAGCGCTTTAAATTCACCGTTTTCATACCTTAGCAATAAAGAGCGATCCATCTTGATTATATCTGGGCAAACGCTTCTCACTCGCTCAGTTGTCGATGCATTGACGCCATAATCGTCAATCGCTAATTTAAATCCTTCAAGACTTAACTCCCGAGCAGCTTGAGACAAAGAGAGTTCATCCTCCACCTTCAATTCAAGTAACTCCATGACGATTTGTTCATTCATCAAATGCGATTCATAAATGGTTTGTTTTAGCAGTCGGTTATAAGTGATGTCTTTGACTAGTATCTCTGCCGCTACCGGTAATACATTGAGAAACAATTGTTTTGTGTGAAAGCGAGACTGAGAGAAATTTTTGATATGGATTAGGCGACTTAAGCGTTCAACATTGAGCAAATCTTGAGTGGGAGTCGCTTTGGATTGGAAAAACTGATCTGGCCTAACCATAGTGCCATTAGCATTGCTAATTCTTACCAGTGCTTCAAGGCCAACGATGGAAATATCGTTCTTATATATGGGTTGAAAGACACTGCGGAGAGTGAAGTTCGCGTATTTCGCAATATACTGCCCGTCGGCTTCTTTCCGGATGCAACTAAGTAGTTGCGAGATGTTCATCATTGTTACCACAACCTAAATCAATGTCTCAACATCAGCGTTATCGCGCTAATTTTTCTATTTCATTGGCAATGAATCTAAGTGTGCTCATTAACTCAAGCAAGAACGATGGTAATGGATGGGTAGTTTTGTCGAGTGATATCAAACAAATTGATGAAATAATTGATAATCTCAGCACTTCAATTTGATGCTACCATTGCAGTACGGCATACAACTGCAAATATTTTCTGACTAACTGCTGTTTGTTCGAACGCCGTAAAGGATGCCCAAACTTAATGTAACAAGGGCTAATACCGAATCGAGTGTCCAAAGATTGCGTGAGTTGCGACTCGCTGGTGTACAGTGTGATTCCTTGTTCTGTGTATTCGTTGATCTGATCGGGTAGTTCCCCCATCCACCAATGAAGCAATTCTCGGCTCGTTTTGCTGCGACTTATCCAATGATCGCAAACCAAAAAGAGTAGGTCATTAGGCTGTAAGGCATAACCATATTCACTCTGCCATTCCGTAATTGATGAGAGTAAGTTTTCCCGGCAAGATTTTCCGGCACTGACCATATGGTGACTCAGAACCCAGACAGTGCCAATGTCGGATGAAATTCGATAGTGATGGGGAAGGTCTGGAGAATCCAACACTTCGATTGGCTTTATCACGCAGTTGTATCCAAAGTGACGAAAAGTATGTTCCATCCTTCTTGAAAAAGCGAGACCAAGATGATGCTCACTCATGCCTTGGTTATGCACCGCAGGGTAATGCTTTTCACACAGCTTAAGACAGTCGTCTTGAAAATCATTAACACTTTGAATAACTAGGTCGAGTAGCAAAGAATATCCCTTAATAATTACAAAACGAACTGCAAAAGGTTAGCATAGTCTTTTGAGAATAGACTAATTTACTTCGGCAACTTCTTGATCTAAACACCAAATTTCTCACAAATGACCGTGTCTAATCTTTAATAGAGCAACACGAAAGAAGCAGAAGTTGAACAAAAATTTGAAAGGGAAAAAATGATAAAGCTAGAACGCGCACAAAAAGAGGCGTTGGCCACCGCCATTCAAGATTACATGCAAGACGAGCTAGATGTTGAAATTGGCCAGTTCGATAGTGAGTTTCTAATTGATTTTATTACAGAAAAACTAGGGCCAATTTATTATAACAAGGGTGTTGAAGATGCTAAGTTACTGGTTGAACGCAGAATGTTAGAAGTTTCCGAAGAGCTGTATGAGATAGAACAAGAAGTTAAGCTGTAAGTTTCAGTTTTACAAACGATTTAAAGTTCCTTCAAAAAATTCGAACAACTTGATAGATACGGTACCATTGGCTGGATGTAAATGATGGTAAATAATCTGTTTCATATGACGTAAATAGGTTAATGTAGTGTTTCTTGCTCAGCATTAACTTAGGAATATATCTAGGAACTTGAGATGGATACACTGGTAAAGAATTACAACCTTACTGCACGCGTGATGCATTGGTTATCAGCGCTGTGCATTATTGGTCTATTTGCAGTGGGTTTGTGGATGGTCGACCTTAGCTATTACAGCGAATGGTATCGAACTGCGCCGCATTACCATCGCTCTGTCGGTATTTTACTCGCTATTTTAACTTTGGCACGCATCGTATGGAAACATGTGACGGCGTCACCAAAGGTAGAAGGCAAACGTTACGAAGTGCTTGCTGCTAAAGCAGCGCATGGTGTCATGTACCTACTATTGATCACCATCTTTGTTTCAGGTTACCTCATTTCAACGTCTGATGGACGCGGCATCGAAGTGTTTAATTGGTTCACCGTGCCAGGAGCGGGAGAGTTATTCCCAGGCCAATCAGATATTGCAGGTGAGATTCACTTCTATGCAGCTTGGGCAGTCATCCTGATTGCAGGCTTACATGCTATTGCTGCACTAAAACACCACTTTATCGATAAAGACAACACATTAAGAAAAATGTTAGGAGCTTCAAAATGAAAAAGTCACTTTTCGCTACAGGATTAGCTATCGCTATGGCACTGCCATTTGGTGCGCAAGCTGCAGATTATGTCATCGATACCAAAGGTGCTCACGCTTCAATCAACTTTAAAGTTAGCCACTTGGGTTACAGTTTCATCAAAGGTCGTTTCAATACATTTTCTGGTGACTTTTCTTTTGATGAAAACAACATTGCTGACTCAAAAGTAAATGTTGTTGTTGATACAACCAGCCTAGATTCAAACCATGCTGAACGTGACAAACACATTCGTAGTGGTGACTTCATCGATGCTGGTAAATACAGTGAAGCAACCTTTACGAGCACAAAAGTGGTTGATAAAGGCAATGGCAAACTAGATGTAACTGGTGATCTAACGCTACACGGTGTTACTAAGCCTATTACTATTGAGGCTGAATTCGTTGGTGCTGGCAGTGACCCATGGGGCGGCGAGCGCGCTGGCTTTGTTGGCAACACTCGCCTAGAGCTTGCTGACTTTGACATCCCAGTAATGGGTGCTTCAAGCTACGTCGATATGGAACTTCATATCGAAGGTATTAAGAAGTAATTAGTTCCTTTTAGATACACTAAAAGCGCTCTTCACTTGAAGAGCGCTTTTTTATTATCTTAATCACATCACTAACATCGATAAACCAGTCAGTGATAGCGATTGAAAGCCAATAGACGTTGTAAATGTTTAGCGAATTACGCTGTTTCTAACTCACTTTTTTCCACTAGGTTTAAACGCTCACCAAAAATCGGGCGTAGTGCTTTTAATACTTCAGTACGAGTAACCACCCCGACCATCTGCCCATTTTCAAGCACAGGAAGCACTTGTGGCTTACTTACTTTGATACTTTTAGCGCGTTCTTCGAGAGACAAAGACGTCAAGCGAGTGGCAATACCCATACTGCTCGCTGGGTACAACTGCTCTTTATCGATACATAGGAATTCCACAACATCAACGAGGCGATCACCAGCGTCAATTGCGACCACATCTCGGCTCATGATGTCGACGACTTTTTGGTCTTTCACCGGAATGTAGTCCTCACACCATAGTTCTACCATCACATCGTGAGCAGAGAAGAAGCCAACTAATCGATTTTGTACGTCTACAACAGGTGCGCTAGTTACGTTGTTATCAAGTAACACATCCAGCGCGGCTGCAATTGGCGTTTCTGCACGAATGGTGACTGGTTTTGGGTTCATAATGTCTTTAACAAAAGAGGCATTTTTCATGGTGAAATCCTTAACTGACGACAGTGTTGTAGTTGTAGTGATAGAAGAAATATTCGCTGCTTTTAGTTCTGGTCGGCGAAAAATACACCAGTTTGAAAGGCCAACTAATACCGCTCCGCCGACGATGTTGCCAAGCGTGACAGGAATTAAGTTAGCGGTAATAAAGTGGCTAATGTTTAGGTCTGCGTATTGTGACGCAGGCATACCGACAGATGCCCAAAAAGATTCAGGTGCAAAATTCGCGATAACAATACCAAGTGGAACCATAAACATGTTCGCAACACAGTGCTCAAAACCGCTGCTGACAAACATTGCCACAGGCAAAATTGTCATTGCTGCTTTTGTCATTGCATTTGCAGAACTAAATGTTAGCCAAATCGCTAGGCAGACCAATAGGTTACAGAGAATGCCGAGTGCAAACGCTTGAATGAGAGTGTGGTGAAGTTTGTGTTGTGCGATGTTAAGCGCATTTAATCCCCATTGACCGCTATCCATCTGATAAAGACCAGCAGCAGTAACCAGCGCAAGTAGGAACATCGCACCAATAAAGTTACCAACGTAAACTTTGCCCCAGATCGAAAGCATCTTACCGAACGAGATTTGCTTATTGGCCCAAGAAATACTGGATAGGACGGAGCTGGTAAATAATTCACCACCGCAGATCACTATGAGGATCAATCCCATGCTAAATGCGAGTCCACCAGCTAGGCGGCTCAAGCCCCAACCAGCGCCCGTACTGCCGGTGGTCACCGTGATGTAAAACAAGAATGCTAACCCGATGAACGCGCCGGCCATAATCGCGAGGCTTAATGTCATACTGCTGGTTTTGTTTGCCTTACTTAACGCAAATTTTTCCGCTTCAACCATCATCTCTTTTGGAGAAAAATACTGGTGATTTTGAGAACTGGTCACCGCCATATTGACTCCTTAATTTGTAATCGCATAAAAAATCCTTGGTTATTAACTCAAAAATGAAATTGTTGTTTTTATTAAGAGCCTCAATGACTTCGGTTTCAAAACCATTGAGGCTTGCGGTGTTCCCGAACCGCGTACTCAGAATAGGGAGAACGGTTAGTAAGGTAAAATTGATAATATTTAGAAACCTCATCAAATTAATTGATAACTTTACGGGGCTAGGTAAAATGAACTCTATTGCTTATTGGGGCATGCTTTAACAATTGTGGGGATTGGGAAATACCCACTAATAATGGAGGACACTTTGCGCTACTCACTTAAGCAATTAGCGGTTTTCGACGCAGTTGCAGATACCGGCAGTGTAAGCCAAGCCGCAGAAAAATTGGCTTTAACACAATCAGCGACGAGTATGTCGCTTGCGCAATTAGAGAAGATGCTTGGCAGGCCGTTGTTTGAGAGGCAAGGCAAGCAAATGGCGTTAACCCATTGGGGGATGTGGTTACGACCAAAAGCAAAACGCTTGCTACAAGATGCATTGCAGATTGAAATGGGCTTCTATGAGCAACATTTATTGAGCGGTGAGATTCGTATGGGAGCTAGTCAAACCCCAGCAGAGCACTTAGTTCCCGACCTTATCAGTATCATTGATAATGACTTTCCAGAAATGCGTATTTCCCTCGGTGTACAAAGTACAAAAGGGGTGATTGATGGGGTATTAGATTACAAGTATGACTTAGGGATTATTGAAGGGCGCTGTGATGATAACCGTTTACACCAAGAAGTATGGTGTCGTGATCATCTTACTGTTGTCGCAGCTTCTCATCATCCTTTTGCGCGTAATCAGTCTGTTAGCCTTGCGCAGTTAGAGCAAGCGAAGTGGGTACTAAGAGAGCATGGCTCTGGCACACGAAAAACATTTGATAGTTCCATTCACCACCTTATTGAAGATTTGGATGTGTGGCGCGAGTATGAACACGTTCCGGTGTTACGTAGTTTAGTTGCTAATGGTCAGTACCTTACTTGCTTACCGTATTTAGATGTAGAGCGATATATAGAAGCAGGTCATCTTGTGGCATTAAATGTACCTGAGTTAAAAATGGAAAGGACGCTTTCATTTATATGGCGCTCAGATATGGCAGAAAACCCATTAGTCGACTGCATTAAAAGAGAGGGACTGCGAATGATGAAAGGGAAGCCTTCAGTTCTTTAAAGGTTGATTAAACATGCCTACGAGATGAGTTGGGTTTATTCCCTAAATCTGTTGATTTATCGGTTGCGTCAAACTTTTAATGTAAATTGTGAAAATAATAATATCTTATTGTGATCAATATCACCGATAAGCTGAGCTGATGTATCTAACATGTGTCCTTGATTTCAATGTATGAAGGCAGTTATTGAACCATATAGGTACGATAATAGCCGAGCAGGTATGACTACCATGACGACACTTTTAGCTATTTCTATCACTACTGGAATTTTATCTGGCGTATGGGGTTGGATCGCCATCTCTTTAGGTTTGCTTTCTTGGGCTGGTTTTTTAGGTTGCACGAGCTACTTTGCAGCGCCAACGAGCGGATTGAAAGGACTAGGTATCAGCTTAATCACCAATATGACAGGCGTATTCTGGGCAATGGTAATTATTCACGGTTCCACTTACGTGGGGTTGGAAATTATTGGCTATGTGATTACCGCTATTGTGGCATTCTTCATGTGTATTCAAGCTAAACAGGCTTGGCTCGCGTACATCCCTGGTACTTTTATTGGTTCATGCGCAACATTTGCGGCTGACGGAAACTGGCAACTAGTCATTCCATCGTTGTTGCTAGGTGGTGTGTTTGGCTATCTAATGAAAGCGACAGGGCTATGGTTGCATACGAAATCAACCGCTACTTCTTCTTCGCTTGCTGAGCAAGCACAGTAGTGAACCCCCGATCTTATTGGTATCCACTGTGTATTGAGTTTTATCCCTCTCAATACCCTTAATCAAAATTAATGATGTTTGATACAAGCACACCAAATTGGTGTGCTTTTTTTGTATTACAAGACAATACGCTGAGTGTAAAATACGCCTAACTCATGTATTGCCGTTGGCCATGGTAACAACGCGTTTAAGTGTCCAGCGCAGAAGAACAGGAATACACTCCATGCCTTTCTCTTCACAATGAGAAACAATAGCCAAAGCTAAGTCCGGTTTTGCATGTTTTTTCAAAACACGATTTACGACTTTTTTAGCAGGGATAGGGTGGTCATGAGGAACTTTGATGATGTCCTTAAAGAAAAGTTCAAAACCATTGTTGTACAGAAAGTGCTCGATGTCTCGGTCGGGTAACTCCGTAAGTCGATGCCTTTCCTGATCATGGTCGAGCTGTGCTCGCACTGCATGCGCGTACTTTTTCCCTGCTGGGTCGCCATCGGTAACGACATGCCAATCAATACCAAACTCTTTTGCTACTTTGATGAGTGATTTTAGACCTGATTGAGCAAACTCAACGATTTGAACCCCTTCGGCAGCCAAGTCATACCCGCATTGACGAGCCAGTTCATGAAAAAGCCAAACTTCGGTTTCGCCTTCAACAAGTAACCAGCACCGCGCAAATAATGCTCCTGAACGATGAAAACGAATATGGAAACCAATTCGGCGCAACTCGTCTCGACCAAACTTTGTTGAGTTTAAACTCTTAGCGATGGTTCTGTCTGATAACCGAATTAAACGTCGGATTGAATACAGTGGAACAGAACCAAGTAACGTGCCACTGTTGGTGGTTAATATCTTTTGCATTGGCAACAATTGCAATAAGGACCACGCTCTCGCTAGATGAGTTGGATGCAGTCGACCTTCTGGATCTTCAATGATCAGTATTGGTCTCGCACAGCGCCTTAAATCGGTGGGACCCTTAGCTTGAAGATAGGCATTGAGTAACCCCATTAAAAGCAAGCGGCTTTGTTTGTCATTGGTTTCTTTCAAGAACTGACTCAAGCCTTTATCAGAGGAAGGGCTTGTATAGAAAAGACCATCACGAGGTTTGCGTGGGTTGCCTTTACTGACACTTCTGAACGCGAAATAGTGTTCAACAAGCGTTTGCATTGAGTCGAGGCTACTACGAATCTCACCTTTATTCACATGGCCAGGCATAGCCAATAAGCGTCGACAGGTGTTGTTGATTCGTTTTTCAATCCGAGCATTTTTACCATCGCCGTTGACATGGTTTAAATCTGGGAAGCGTCGGGAGTCACGTAGTCGGATTACAGGGTGAAGTGTCATTAACTCAATAGCGAGTTTCTCTGAGTGGTGAAGTTTTTTGGGTTTGCCGTTATGATCCAAAAACGCGTACTTTGTATTAATGTCGTGCTCATCGCGAGACGCACTAATACGATAGTAAATGACTTGCTCACCATCTTCGTTGGTGCACCATGTAGGCTTTATGCGTCTGTAGCGTCCCGCTTTTACTTCGTTTTTATCCTGTGCTTTAAAACAAACAATGATCTGTAAGTGTTGTGTTTGTGGATGAGAAATTGAGTAGTCAACGTGAAAATCTTTCAGTTTGAATTGATACAATGAGCCATTGGCAGGTAGTGCGATGGAAAGGGCATCGAGCAATGATGATTTGCCCCACGTGTTTTCACCGATAAGCGTGGTGAGTTCGTCAAAAGAGAGTGAAAGGCGTTTGATGCCTCTAAACCCGGAGATTTCGATGCGTTCTAGTCTCATCTCAATCCTCCTTGCAATTATTTGAATTATCGAGAGTTATTTTGCTACTCCTAAGCATATATGAATTCGGAATTTTTGAGTTAAGCTCAGTTCACAAAATTACGAGAGCCTCTTACTGAATAGAGACCGTTACAAGCGAGGCTTGCTTTCAAAGCTGGGGGACAGCATCGTGATCACTTAAACATGAAATCCTAAATCGCAGTTTCATAAAATTCATGATTCTGTCATGATTCACTTCTTATTATTATAAGGAATGAAAAAAGAGAAGATGAAGATGAATAACAATCATAAGCCAGTGAGAATCAAACTGGCACACATCAATGACACACATTCCTACTTTGAACCAACGTCATTACAGTTAAAGCTTAAGATAAACAATGAACTCACGCTAGAACCCTATGTCAGTGCTGGCGGCTTTTCTCGTATCGCAACCCGAGTCGAGCAGTTAAGAGATGATGCTCAGCGCCAAGGTCATGGGATGTTGTTCCTCCATGCCGGAGATTGCTTCCAAGGCACGCTGTATTTCTCACTATTTAAAGGCAAAGCCAATGCCGACTTATTGAACGCATTAAAGATTGATGCAATGGCGTTAGGTAACCATGAATTAGATATGGGGAATGAGCCAGTTGCATTGTTTTGCCAACGTACTCAGTTCCCATTGCTTGCTGGCAACTGGGATTTATCCAATGAATCACTTAAAAAACCTCACCGTATCAGTGATTGCAAGGATATATATAGTTACCAACCGGATACACAGAGCGCTCAATACATTGTTAAAGAATTCCATGGTGAGCGGGTCGCGATTTTCGGATTATCCATAGATAAAATGAGCGACATCGCAAACCCTGATGCAGACACGCCTTTTCACTCAGCAATTGAAACCGCCAAGGCGACCGTAAAACAAATCCATTCATCAGGTATAAAAAATATTATTCTTCTGAGCCACTTAGGTTATGAAGGTGATTTAGAGTTAGCTGAGCAAGTCGCAGGTATTGGTATAATTGTTGGTGGACACAGCCACCGGTTGCAAGGTGATTTTTCATCAATAGGGTTAGGACAAGACGATCCCTACGGTATCAAAATTAATGATACCTATGTGGTGCAAGCGGGTTTCCATGCTTTGACAATGGGGCACTGCGTCATTGAGTTTGATGAACACGGTAAAGCAACGATGTTGAGTGGACAAAATGAACTGTTGCTTGGCCGGCGTATTTTTTGGGACTCGACGCTAAACCAACAGCTCGACCAAGGTGTATTCGAAACCGCGTGCGACTTCATCCATGGTCAACCGAATGTCGTGGTTTGTAAGAAACACCCGGAAACTCAAGCTATCCTGAGCGATAAATATATTCCTCAGGTCAGGCAGTTACAGTCACAAGTCATTGCTAGTGTTGACACCAAAAAGCGTCATGTGAGAATTCCCGATGAATTTGGTGAGAGTGAGTTGGCTTCCTCCGTTGCCCGCTCATTTCTGCACTGTTTAAACAAACGTGGATATGACGTTCAATTTGCAATTCATAATGCGGGTGGCGTGCGAACCTCTTTGAACCCTGGCAACATCACAGTGGCAGACATTGCCGGACGACTGTTGCCTTTTGCCGTTCCTATCGGCTTTTACGATGTAAAAGGCAGCGCTATTCGCCGTGCACTTGAAGGCGCGATAAATAATGCACTCAACAATGGCGTAGAAGGCACTGGATCTGGCAGTTATCCGTACACTTACAATTTAAACTTCGAGTACCACGCAGATGCCCCAAAAGGTGAAAGAGTTCAATCATTAGTGATTTTTGATGGCAAACAATGGGTTGGTGTTCAAGATGATGTTTGGTATCGAGGGACTTCTTCTGCCTATACGATGAAAGGGAAAGAGGGGTACGACGCATTGCAGGAGATGAAAGGAGAAGGACGTGTGACCAGTTTGTCCATGGCTGATTGTTTTATTGAACTCCTGACCGATGAGCCAAACTGTTTGAATCAAAGTCACAAACTTTACACAAAGCGACGTCGATAATAGATACTGGTATTGATTTTGCTGCTCTCCACTTACTACATGGGTTGATGAGGATGGCAGTATGTGGAATAAAGATTGGGCAGATACGGCAGTCGTGGTTGCCTGGATCGCAATTTGGTCAACACTGGTCTACTTTGTGCCTCTAAGCGGCTTTTGAATTGCTAAGAATGTGGATGTTACAAAAGGGAGCAGTAATGCTCCTTTTTTGTATCTATCTTCCCCGTTAGGGTTCTAACCAATGAAGAGTTTGTCTTGAGCCATTTGCTGCTTTTTGTCTGTTTACTAAAGTTCAGGTGGTTGAATCCATTTCTTTCTTTTTATAGTGCTTCCTGATTTTTGATAAGAATTTTATTTCGATAAGACAAGGCTTTTTTGTTGGAAAGCCTGACGCTCGGCGTTATTATGTCGGCGTTTGGGGAGTAGTTAGCGCAAGTTTACTTATCGTCATCTCGTTAAGCATCAGCTTATCCGGTAAGTAAAGGTGTTACGTGGTTCATTCACGTCAACACTTCAACGAGACCAACGCATTCATTGACTAGCAGCACATAATCGTTATGTGACTGTTGGTTGTTATTGTCTGCGGAAGGTCACCAAACGAAGTCCTTCCGCCATGGGAGGAAATATGTCTCTTATCGAAAATACCACCCAATTGAGCCAATCAGTGCCTCTTCAAGAATCATTAGCGATGTATGGTGCTTTTGGTTTATTTACCCTTGTTCTTGTTACGCTTGATATCTATCAAACACGTGGTGGCATTATCACGATGAAAAAAGCCATCGTTTGGAGTGTTTTTTGGTTCTTGCTTGCCTTTGTTTTTGCAGGTTCTATTTATTTATTCTGGGACTTTTACGCGCCACATAGCGCTTATACGAACGACAAAGCAACGATTTCATTCTTAACTGGTTACTTACTAGAGAAGTCGCTAAGCGTGGATAACTTGTTTGTGTTTGCTATCATCTTTGCACAATACAGTGTGCCGGAGCACTTGCGTCCGAGAGCATTGCTTTGGGGGGTGATAGGTGCGCTAGTTTTACGCGCTGTCATGATTGCGGTTGGTGCTCAGTTACTTGCACAGTATCACTGGGTATTGTACTTATTTGCTGCTTTCCTTATTTGGACGGGTGTTAAGTTAGCTCGCGACAAAGGCGAAGCAGAAGAGGTTAATCCATATCCTGAGCAGTTGATTCGAAAGGTATTGCCAGTTACAGATGACTACCAAGGAAATTACTTAATCTTAAAGCAAACTGGTAAGTGGGTGGCAACACCGATGCTGATCGTTGTCGGTGTCATTGCAGTAATGGACGTTATGTTTGCGTTGGATTCTATACCAGCTATATTCGCGGTAACGCGAGAGCCATTTTTAGTCTTAGCCGCGAACGTATTTGCATTATTGGGTTTGCGATCGCTGTACTTTGTTCTTCAAGCAATGTTAGACAAGTTTGTGTACTTAAAACCAGCATTATCAGTAATCATGATGTTTATCGGGGTAAAAATGCTATTGGTTGGAACAGAATATGAGATTCCGACAACATGGTCTCTCACATTTTTAGTTGTTGTGATGACATCGGCAGTGGTGGCATCACTCCTAAAAAATAAAGCGAAGCGTCAAACTAGCGTTAATATTACTAATCAAAAAATATAAAGTAAGCACTAAAATCAAAAGAAATAACGAAAAATATTGTTAAATATATGTTGTTGATTAAGGGGCGATTATGCAGGTAATGTTCAGTTATTCAATGTAATTACAGCAATTGTGATTATTTATGCCGTTATTATTCATTTGTATTTTTGAGTTTTGTAATGAGTTTGTTTTATTAGAAATTCTAATTTGAATGGGTAAAATTTGTCATTTCTTAAACAATAAGAAACTGACTAATATACAACCAACTAAACAGACTACTGCTTTTAAAGAGAGGCAATCATGGCACAAGCAATGCAAATGACAAATGTAGCTTTACCAACCTCTATGGATAAGAAAACCTACGCGGTTAACTTCAAAGGACTGATTGCTCACTTACTGGACATTCTATTTGTAGATAACACTGCGCCACGCAGTTACTACGCAGAAGACTTGTCAGCACATATTCAAAAAGACATCGGTATGTACCGTTAATATTGAAATAGTGTAAGAAATACCGGCCTATGAGCCGGTATTTTTTTTATTTGTAAAACATGCCTACTCAACCTACGCCCTAGAAAAGAAACACTCTAGAGGAGGTAGACATGATAGTAGATTAAGTGTTGTATAGAAAAACGGGGCACCATTGGTGCCCCGTTTTGACATGACTGAAGTGCGATATTACTTCTTGCGGCAGTATTCTGCGATCACGTACATCGACTGACCACCATTTGCCTTACCCGAAACTAGCTTTGGATCATCGCCAAGGCTAATACCACGAATCACTGTACCTTGTTTGATTACTTGGTTAGTGCCTTTTACTGGTAGGTCTTTAATTACTGTTACATCGTCACCTTTCTTAAGTTCAGTGCCGTTACAGTCAACCGTTTTATCGTCAGCAGACATCCCTTTCATTGCCCAGTTCATTTGCTCTTCTTCCATGTACATCATGTCAAGAGCATCTTGAGCCCAGCTTTCTGTGTTTAGGCGAGTGAGTTGGCGCCATGCAGTCACTTGTACAGCAGGAACCTGGCTCCACATGCTTTCGTTTAGACAACGCCAGTGGTTAATGTCTTTTGGCTCATCGATCTCACCCAGACACTTATCACAAACCATGATGGCAGTATCAACCGTCACATTACCGTGAGGTGGGACAGCGTATGCAGTTAGTTGAGATTCAGAAGAACACAGTTCACATTTTGACTCGCAGCGCGCAAGCAGAGTAGCTTCAATAGACATAAGGACTCACCTTAGTAATGTTATTTTGTGGCGGTATTATCCACTTTATCCTGAGAAATAAAAGGGTGTTAGCGAATTAAAGACTAGATTTTACAATACTCCAACCTGATTAAGGTGAAGATGTAAAATATTCGCTAAATAAATAATACGGAAGTATAAAAGACACTATTAATTGTTTTGGCTTATGAATTAGTTGTGTCAATTTCTACAACGATTGCAAGCCTAAAAGAGGTAAATGTAGAGAGAGAGTGGCTAGAACATAGCCCTCTAATTTACAGAGGGCCTGTCGTTAACGTTCGACAATCTGGACAATTTGCTCTTTTGAAATGCTCATTTCTTTACCATCCATGTCTTCATACTCGTACATACCCGTTTCCTCGTTCAGGTCTGGTTTACCGTAAGAGGTAATAATTTTCCCTTCATTTGTCGACATCAGATATTGGCTACTTCCGCATGCAGCAAGAAGTAATACAGTGGCAATAACAGTCAATACGCGCATAGAGTTTTCCTTTTAAACAAGTGAGTTAGGCAAAGACATCGATTTAACTATAGCAGAGGAAATATGAGTGGGTTTGAATACAATTGAAATGAAAAAGCCCAGTAGAAACTGGGCTTTGGTAGGAAGGGTGTTGCGATTACTTCAAAACAGAAGTGTTAGTGACACCTGTTAGTGCGTCATCCATTAAGAAGTCAGTGTTTTCCATCTGCATCTCTACATGATGATCAATATCAGACAAAGTGCCATTTGGCGAAGCAAAAGTACTGTGCGATGCAGTAGCATTAAACTGTACAAAGCTCGCAGTTGCATTCACAGTAGTGTCCGTACTGTTCACAGTCTTCAACCCTAGCTTATTAGCAAGCGGTTCAGTACCCGCGAATGGTGCATTTGGAACGCTGTTTGGTACTGTGCTATCGCCATCCACTTCTGTCATAAAGAATGGTGTCGTTAGCGAACCAGATGCCACTAAATCTGAAGCGTTTGTGAACGGATCGACAGTGTCTAGTGTAGTCTGTGCTGCATAGATAAATTGTGAGAAACCTGCTTCTAGCGCTGCTACTTGAGCTTCCGTTGCCGCAGCCTCAAATGCTTCGTAACATGTTTTATCTTCTAGATCCGCACATGATGCATCAGCGTAAGTCGCATAGTCTTTAGATGCTGCATAAGCGAGGTTATGTTTGATCTGAGGGCCGTAATTGTCTGAACCCAGTAACAAATTACCAATTTGTCCACCAGAGTTCTGTACTGATGCAGAACTAAAGGTGTACAGTGCATCCGCAGTAGGGCTGCCCAATGTATTGTTTGCTGCTGCGACGGCAGATGTAGCGACAATACCGCCAAGTGAATGACCTAGCATTTTGACTTTTGAACCCGTCATTGGGTTGAAGCCTTGCAGAGGACCTCCAGCTAAAAGACCGCCTTGAGCAGATACTACCAAGCTAGCGCGCAAACCTAACACATCCAGAACACTTTGACGTAGGTTGTCACGCGCAACGGCTAAGTTGGAAAGATTTAGATAAGCCAGTACATTCGCATTTGCGGAACGTTGTTCATCTAAGCTGCGCGTACCATGAATAGGTAAGTCAATAGCGATAACTGCCACACCAGCTTTTACCATATTGAACGCGAACGCGTACGCATTCTCTTTCGCTGAGGTGATGCCGTGTTGATAAATCACAACGTCTGTCGCGACGCCAGATTTAGGTGTGAAGACCAGTACTTCGACATCTTCAACCGATTTCACTACGGGAACAGGCGAGTAGCGAGTAATGATACGCTCACTATCAAGCTGGGTACCATCGGTAAGAGTAAGCTTAGCTCCAACAAGTTTTAGCTGCTCTGTAGGATCTGTAGCAAGCTTTGTCACATCAACAGGATCATTTGCAAAAACGCCTGTTGATAGCTGCTGAACCATGTTTGCTTGCTCGTTCGGATCCGCTAATGCTGCGCTTAGCTTAGCTAGGCTTGGCATCGCAGATACCATTGGTTGCATGTTCCAGCTTGTGCCTTTTTCCAGATAATGAGGCAGTCTTACCACACCTTGTGTCACGCTTACATCGGCACCTGATTGCATGTAAAGGCCTTTAATTGCCGTTTTAGCTGCGTCTAGATCGCTAATGTATTTACTAAAGTCATCGTCAGAGTCTAGCGCAGTGCTAAAGTCTTGGGTTTCACCGAGCGTTATTGTGTAGGCCGTTGATAAGTCAACTGAACCTTCGTTTGAGTCATTTTTGTAAACGGTATTTAGTGTGTTTGCGCCGGTAGAAAAACCAGTAGCGGTTACTCCTTTGACTGCCGCTAACGTATCACCTACAGACTGGGTACTGAACCATGAGGAGTAAACGATGTCGTTAGGGTCAACTTGAGCTAAACCAAAAATGCCTTCAACCGCTTGTGTCACCGCTTGAACAGAAGCAAGAGCACCAGTTTCATAAACGATTTCTTTCGATTTACCTGTCGCGTAACTGGCTGATGTACCGATTGGCTCACCATTCACGTCAGTAACATCTTGTGTAACCGCAAAAATGTACTCGCTTGACTCATCAAGTGAAGCCAAGAACTGGATGTATAGAGAGTTACCTTTTGCTTGAACTACGTAGTCTTGGTTCTGAACAAGCTCTTCTTCGATTGGGTTAGATTTGCGGTCCCACTCGGTTAAGCGTTGATTAATCTTGATGACTTTAACACCAGACGACAGCATGCCCGTTGCAAAACCGTCGCCGTTGAAGTTAAGAACGATTGGCATAGACGTTGACCATCCATCCATCGTGTTCATTGAGGCTCTAGGGTTGGTTAAAGCATCATCGCCATCAGTTGGCAGACCAAGCGTACCATCGCTTGTGTCCATTAATAAGTAAGACGGTGCCGGTACATCTGCGTTCGCTCCTTGAAGCGTAAAACTGATGGATGTTTCGCGATCAAGCAATGCTTGGACTTCATCTTCAAATTGAACTTTGTCGGAAGTACCAGAACTGGAGGTATCATCACCACAACCAGCAAGAAGGATTGCAGAACAAAGCATTGATAATTTAAACGTGTGTTTCATTGGTTTACTCCGTAATCCCATTATTTGAAGGTGTAGTTCATCTGTACCGCGCTGATGTAAGCAGTACCTTCTGAGTCAAACTTAATCTCTTCACCCAGAGCATTTGTCTCAGTGAAAGAGCCTGATTTACTCTTAACAAGTGCAAAGCCTGCATCGAAAGTTAAATTCTCATTCATTGCGTAAGTTAGGCCCGCGCTGTACCAAAAACGGTCACTGTCAGGGATACTCAATGTCGCTTCACCTGCTTGTTCGTCGTACGCAAAGCCTGCACGGAATGTCCAGTCTGTATTAAGTATGTAAGTTGCACCAATGGAGTAGCGATTGTTGTCTTCATATTTCTCAGGTTTAAAGAAACATACTCCGTCATTACATTCGTTACTGGTCGCTTTTAGTTCTTTAAATGTGCTCCAGTCGGTTTGTTGCCAGCCGTAATGTACAGCCCATTGTTCATTCAGTTGATGGAAAGCCGATAATTCGATAATTGAAGGGAGAGAGATTTTTAAACGGCCATCAACTTTTGGTGATGAAGCTCGACCAGAGTCGTAACTACTAAACTCACCGTCATCAAAATCTAGATCAACCTTAGAGCGGTAGCCAAAGCCAAAACGGTTGTTTTCATTTAGCTCAAATAAAGCGCCGACATTCCAACCCCAAGCGAAAGTTTCACCTTCCATGCCGACAAGGTTATCGGACTTATTACCACCTAAAATACCGGCGAGTGCGCCTTTGTGGCGAGTCAGCTCTGCTTCAGCGTATACGAGGTTGATACCACCACCGACACTGAAAGACTCGTTGATACGGTAAGCGACATTAGGGTTGATGTTTACTGAAAGTAGGGAAGTGTCACCCGCCATATCACCTGCGGAAATATCATTTGGATAGTCAGTAGCAACACCGTATGTTGTGAACATACCGATACCCCAAGCCCAGTTATCATTGATAGGGCTGATGTAATAACCTGCTGGCACGATCTGTAAAGGGGCGACATCTTTCGCGTGTTCATTGTTTACAGTGTCGTACACATCGACTTCAGGGTCGATGATAGATAACGCGCCCGAAAATTGAGCTTCTTTGAAAAGTGTCATTGCTGCAGGGTTACGAGCAAGGACGCTGGCATTATCTGCGACAGCCCCTTCACCTGAAAATGCTCGACCAAGACCAGATGCCGAATGTTCAGCTACCTGGAAGCCCGCTGAGTGGGCATTACACGCAAACAATATTGAAATTGTAAGCAGAGAGCAGTGCTTCTTGTTCATCCTTGACCCTCCTAGGGTGTCATAATGCTGGACCGAAGTCCTTGTAATTGTTGTGTGGTACTTACACCAATTGTTAATACGCGAAATACAACGGTGATGTAAATGTAATGTTAATTGTATGTTTAATAACTTGTCAAAGTTTGAGCGTATTTTGCGTTTTAAATATGATGCATAGGTCAAACGATGGCTTGTAAGGGCATGTATTATCGTTATATTTTTGAAGAGAATGGTACGACCAGAATTGTTTTGCGAGCTTTATAGTTAAATAACGATCAAATCAAGAGATAGCTCGCTTTGCTGTTTCTTCACTTCACAGGCATAATTCGCGCTCGCTATGTAGTTATTCAATAGACGCAATAGGAACCGCATTGGAATTACTGAATGTTGAATTTTTAGGTCGTTCGCTAAGGCTCGAAGGATCGATGGCTGGGTGGCAGCAGTTATATTGGGATAATACGTTGGTGTCTCAAATCGATGCCAGTGACAATACCGCAGAGACTTGTCTACACCAGTTTAAGCTCTCTGCGGGTGAGGAAATCCTGAACTGTCATTTAGAGTGTTCTTTAACATGGCAACCGTTTGAATTGAGTTACAAGGTCACAATTAACGGTGAGCTCGTCAACGAAGGTTGTCGAAATGAAAAAGACATCGAGCGCCAAGTGCCAGAAGTTACGCCACCATCCGAAAAGCGTTTAAGTGTAATAGGCCTCGTATCTCTTGGGATGAAAGCACTTAAAAGTGCGAAAGTTATTAAAGTGGCGTTAGCGTCTGCAAGTCTCGCTGCATATTCTTGGCTATTTTCCATCGAGTTCGCGCTAGCGTTGATCGCTTGCTTGGTTTTTCATGAATATGGTCACATTAGAGCGATGAAGTATTTTGGAATGAAGACCAAAGGAATCTATTTGATTCCATTCCTAGGTGGTTTGGCGCTAAGTGACGAAAAGATAAACACGCGCTGGCAGGATGTGGTTATCTCAATCATGGGACCATTTTTCGGTTTAGTACTTAGTATTGTTTTTACTTTGCTTTATTGGATGACTGGTGAGGTAATCTTCGCTGGGCTTGCTGTGTTTAACGCCTTGCTAAACCTATTTAATCTGCTGCCTATTTTACCATTAGATGGTGGCCATGTGCTCAAAAGTATTACCTTCTCAATGAATACTTGGGTCGGGTTAGTTGGCAGTATTGCGACCGCTTTATTGGGCATTTTTATCAGTTACTATTTCGGTCTGACGTTGCTAGGGTTTTTATTGTTAATGGGAATGTTGGAAGTGGTGATGGAATGGAGAGCTCGACATCAAAGCCATTTATTGCCATTAACCCGTTATGGGCAGCTATTCTCACTGGCTTGGTACTTGGTCTCTGTCGGAGGTTTTGTTTCTATCATCTGGTATTTTGCCACTCTCGGAGATAGTTTGTTAAGTTTGCCGCTACAGATATTGGGCACTTGATTAGAATCATTAAAAGCTCCCTAGGGAGCTTTTTTATTTGGCAAGCTTAAGTAGTAGACGATAGTAGCAATGAATTAGCCACATCTTGGTGCTTTCGCGTTATACGCAGGCAGCTTATTTATGGTTGCTTGTAAATCTTTAATGCGCGTACTGTGCGATGGGTGGGTTGAGAAGAATTCAGGTGGTTGAGAACCACCTGATGCAGCACTCATATTTTTCCATAAATCGACACTTTGACGTGGGTCGAAACCTGCTTTTGCCATGAATTCCAGCCCGACAATATCAGCCTCGGATTCCTGAGTACGACCGTATGGCAAGATAACACCGTATTGAACACCGACACCAAGTGCCGCCATCGTCATTTGTTGATACTGTTTGTACTCGGAAGCTCCAATGGCAACGTTTGCTAGAGACAACCCTGCATTTGCTAACTGACTTTGTGAAAGACGTTCATTACTGTGGTCAGCGAGGACGTGAGCGACTTCGTGACCAATAACTGTTGCCAACTGATCTTGGTTTTTCGCGACATCTAAAAGCCCGGTATACACGCCGATCTTCCCACCTGGTAGAGCAAACGCATTGACTTGTTCACTATCAAAAACAACGACTTCCCAGTCTTTAAATCCAGATTGAGCGGGAATGGTGTCAGTGATGTGTTTGGCAACGCATTGAACGTAGGCATTCGTTTTGCGATCTTTGCTGATTGGGATATCTTTCTTCATTTGCTCGAAAGATTTAGCGCCAAGCGATGACATTTCCTGATCTGAAAACATCAGGATCTGGTTGCGACCCGTCGGTGATGCGCTACACGCTGTTAAACCCGCGATAGTTAAAAGAGCAGAGGCTTTCATCCATACCTTCATAACAGGCTCCATTTAATTTTTTGTTTTGAAGCAATAGTATATACCCAAATAGTAACATGATGCATGGATCAAGTTATTCATCTGATTAATAAAGAAGGTGAGATGTTACGTGTTGAAGTTATGCCCAAGTAGCGTCTATGCTAGCTTCCTAGCACATCGTTACAACCTAACAAACCAGTTTGTGAAACTAAGAGTAAAACAATGAGTATATGGAAAAAGCCCGTAAGCATAGAGATTCTGAATGCCACGTCAAAAAATACCCTGATCGAGCACCTACAAATTAAATATACAGATTTCACTGACGACTCCCTTACAGCAACCATGCCCGTATGCAGCTTTACTCATCAACCTTTAGGAATGCTTCACGGTGGTGCATCAGTCGTGCTCGCAGAAACATTAGGCTCATTGGCTGCAAACTTCTCTGTCGATGAGGGCAGCTACTGCGTCGGTTTAGATATTAACGCGAACCATGTGCGAGCCATGCGAAGTGGTCATGTGATTGGTACGGCAAAACCGCTTCATCTGGGTATTTCAACGCAAGTGTGGCAAATCGATATCACTGATGAGCGAGGCCGTTTAGTGTGTACCAGTCGCTTGACCATCGCTGTGAAACAACACAAAACAAAGTCGGTATAAACTAAGATGGTGATTGAGTTTTCATTAGGAAAAATCATTGCAACCCAGCGTGAAATAGTGATTAAGCTCTCCGGCAGTGCAATGGTAACCTTGCAAGCGCAAACCGATGCAATTCAGTTGCTGGGTAGAGGAGCGAACGTTGTTTTATCTCATGGAGCAGAGTGCAAATGGTCTATCAAGCTGGACAACGAGGTACAACTGGCTGAACTTTCGCGAGAAATTGGTATCGATATTCAATAATTTATAGTGTGATGTTTGCACTTTTTGGAAAAAATGAGGAAACTTAGCTTATCGACAACAAGATAAGAATTTCCTCTTTATGAGTAGCCCTCGTTTACGTGTTCAGTTCGAAACACTGTTTGAAAAATTTTCCGGTCACGATACGGACGTTCAGCTCGAAGACATCACCGAAGCGTTGTTTTGTACACGTCGTAATGCTCGTATTGTTCTAAATAAACTTGAAGAAGAGGGCTGGATTGAGTGGCATCCGGCAGCGGGTCGAGGAAAACTTTCGAAACTCGTTTTTAAACGTAATCGAAGCGACGTCAGCGAAAACCTCGCCAGGCGTTATCTCGATGAAGGGAAAATCGGTCAGGCTCTAGATGCGCTTGATAACGATGCGGCACGATTGACGCAGGTTATCCAAGGTTATTTAGGGCTTCAGCATCGACAGGGCGAGCAGGTCGTGCGTTTGCCTTATTATCGACCATTGTCGATGTTAAACCCGCAGAAACCGATGCGGCGTTCTGAACAGCACATCGCCAGACAAATTTTTAGCGGACTCACTCGCCTTGATGAAAATGAACAACTTCAACCAGATTTAGCCCACACGTGGGAAGCAATTTCTGATACACATTGGCGTTTTTATCTTCGTCGTGGAGTACGCTTTCATAATGGTGAACCGTTAACAACCAGTTGTGTTCTTGAGAGTGTGCTTGCGTTAAATGGCTTGAACTTGTTTTCTCACATAAAGCGGGTGTCTTCACCACAAGAGTGGACCGTTGATATTGAGCTCGTCCGTCCTGATCGCTACCTTCCTCTGGCTCTGAGTGAGTCGCAAGCAAAAATTTTGCTACCGAGTGCTTTGCGTTCTGAAAGCTTCGATAGACAACCGATAGGGACAGGGCCGTTCCAAGTTAAAATGAATGATGATAAGCGTCTTATTTTGACTGCTTTTGATGGCTACTTTGGTTTTCGCCCTTTACTTGACCAGGTGGAGGTGTGGGTAATCGATGAAGCCTATTCCTCAATGGTTTATCCAAGCCTGTCAAAACCGAAGATGGATAAACAAGGTTCATCCGATGAAGTCGAGCTGGACCCTGGCTGTACATTCCTATTACTAAACAAAAACACCGGGATTGCAAAAGATCCACGTTGGGCAGAGTTCCTCTCGCAAACCCTCAACAGTCACCAGATTTACGCGCATGTCCCACAAGATAAAGTGATGGAACTGGGAGTATTGCAAGCGTTTGGCCTTAAGCCCGGTTGGATTGATCTTAGGCCAGCAGAAGCGGGCAGCGTACCACAGGCTAATAAGGTAATTTCCGTAGCGTATCAGAAAAAGCATCCGATGTTTCCAGTAGTTGCCAAGGCCATCAAGACACTCTTAAAACCGCACGGTATAGAGGTTGAGTTTATTCGTTATGATTCTCAACCGCCCGCACCGGAGGAAGTGGATATCTGGGTGAAAGCTATGGGCATTGCAACGAACCGAAATGACGCGTTGGCGGGCTGGCTCCTGGATTACAGTGATATTGAGAAGTTCAGTTCAGGTTACGATTTTAGTGAATGGGCTAAACTTGTCGATCAATGGCGTGCCGGCATGCACACAGACTTTCCTGCGCGTGAGCTAGGACGACAGTTAGTAAAAAGCTGTCAGGTGATTCCTATGTTTCACTGCTGGCTAGGCGTGAATAAAGACCACAGCGGTGCGTTACAAAATGCAAAGTGTAATGCCTTAGGTTGGTTTGATTTTAATAATGTATGGGTCAAACCGGATATAGAAAGTAACCATGGCGAAACCGAATAAAAAACAACCGACGAAAACCGTCGATATCTTTTGCTCTAAATGTAAAACTCAACTATTTAAGTACCGTAAAGGCGGGAAAGGAGCACTGGTTAAATGCTTCAAAGAGCGCATTGTTGACGATTTCACACAAACCCCATGTATTTGCCCCGCTTGCGGACAAGAGTTTGCAAGAGATACCCTAGTAAGAGGAACCCCCGCTTACAAAATGATTGGCGGCAAAGTGACGATGAAATAATAAAGGGCTAGAAAATGAGTATGAAACATGACTATTGCATGGTTTTAAGTACAACCAGTAATGAAAAAAATCGAGATCAGATCATTAAAGGTTTGCTAGATGCCCAATTAGCCGCGTGTATTCAAACAATGCCTATTGAAAGCCACTACGTTTGGAAAGGGGAGGTTTGTACTGACAACGAATGGTTGCTAGTCATCAAAACTCGTCGAGAACTTTATGAATTGGTGGAAGAGAAAATAGAAAACCTGCACGAATACGAGGTCGCTCAAATCGTACAGGTTCCAATTGTTGATGGGTTTAACCCTTATTTAGAATGGTTGAGAGAATCGACGTTGAGCCGACATTAAGAATAACGACAACACTGCACCAACGGTATCGCACAACATATCTTTCTGGGCGTCCCATATGTCACCTTGCGAGCCCAGAAAGGCAATTCCCTCATCGCCACCAGCCAACTCCGCATACCACCATTCGATAATCTCATAGCCAGCAGCAAGTGACATGATAGCAAACAAAGCAAACCAGCAAGAGAACGCTTTGTTGAACCGTTTTTTGTTTATCAAGTATTCAGCGATCGGATATGCGTAAAGGCCAATTGAAAAGTGCGCAACGCGATCAAAATTATTTCGCTCTGAACCAATCATGTCGTTAAACCAGTCAAACGGCACTTCGGAGAACGTATATTTCGCACCGATAGTGTGCAAACAGAGCCAGATGAACATTAAAAAGTAAGCCGTATTACTGAACTGATAGCGAATCGAAATCGCCCAAATAGCAACAAGAATACCAATCGCCGGGATAATCTCCGCAAACCAAACTGCACGTGAGTTAGGTTCCAACGCAGAAAATAAAAACACGATGGCATAAAAAATCGTTAATCCTAAGAGTGTCGAGGTGCTTTTCATAGAGTTATTTGATCCTTCAATTTATCTTACAGTGGGACTCCATAGATTGTGTTAATGATTACACTTAATTGAACAGTGTGCAATTGATATTTTAATGGGTTTTTTGATCACTGAAAATGTTGATTTATTGGCAAACTGCTCAACATTAAAACGTTTGCGCGTGCACTTTTCATTAAAGTTTGATTTACAACATGCCCATCCATAGAATCCATGATTCAGTCTAATAAAAAAGAAGTAAAGCCATGAAACTGGAAACTGTCGATTATCTTGCTGACGATGCTGCTCAACAGTTCGTTACCTCTCTACGCGAAACGGGGTTCGGTGTGTTGAAAAACCACCCGATTCCACAAGAGCTTGTAGAGTCAATTTACAAAAACTGGCATGAGTTTTTCTGTTCAGATCAAAAGAATGATTTTCACTTTAACGTAGACACCCAAGATGGCTACTTCCCACCTTCTGTGTCTGAAGTGGCGAAAGGGCACAAAGTGAAAGACATCAAAGAGTACTTTCATGTTTACCCTTGGGGGCAGATCCCAGAGCAGCTTAAAGCTGAAATCTTAGAGTACTACGAGCGTGCCAATGCATTTGCTCAAGAGCTATTAGGTTGGGTTGAAGCGTACGCACCTAAGGACGTTCAAGAGAAGTTCTCTATCGCGTTGTCAGAAATGATCAATAACAGTGACAAAACATTACTACGCGTGCTTCACTACCCACCGATGACAGGCGAAGAAGAGCCAGGCGCTATTCGTGCTGCTGCGCATGAAGACATTAACCTGTTAACGGTTTTGCCTGCTGCCAATGAGCCTGGACTGCAAGTAAAGAGTAAAGAGGGTGATTGGATCGATGTACCATGTGACTTCGGAAACTTAATCATCAACATTGGTGATATGCTTCAAGAAGCGTCAGGTGGTTATTTCCCTTCAACGACTCACCGTGTAATCAACCCTACGGGTGGCCGTCAAGAAAAGTCACGTATCTCATTACCGTTGTTCCTGCATCCAAAGCCGGAAGTGGTGTTATCTGAGCGCTACACTGCACATAGCTACCTTATGGAACGTTTACGTGAGCTAGGGGTTATTTAACCTTTACGTGATCTCCTTACAAAGGCCGATGGTGAATGACTATCGGCCTTTTTGCATTTATGCTACAAAATGGAAGCTATGTTTTTTGTGCCGAGAATGGGGCCCTAAACTCGTGTCAGAGATGATGAATGGAAGGACAACGTACTGTCAGTAGTATTGAGCCTCATGCAATAGAAAATCCGCTGCTTTGGCCAATGCTAGAAATTCTGAGAAAACAGCCCTCTAATTGGAAAGTGCACACCTTGGCAAGCTCGTTGGGTGAACAAGGTTATATTTCAAAGCTGGACGACTCTCCCGATAAGGATTTATTCAAAAGAAATTTCCTGATCATGAATGCATTATATCAACTGCAAGACACTCTGTATCCGGATAGTTGGCTTCAAGTCGAAGCCATGGATATTCAGCTCATGTCTTCGATGGAAGCTTTGAGGCATAAGATCGATATTCATGATCCTTTGCGTGAGTATTACTTAGATTGGCGCAATTACGAAGCGGACGAAGATGAAGTGCGTCGACTGTTGAATGAATTTTGGACAACTTATCAAAAGTTCATAGGTGGTTCGTCAGTAGCCAGCGTAGATAAGACAAAGGCACTGTCACTCTTTGAACTTAACACTGACGCTACGCCTGCGGAAATTAGAAAACAATGGCGAAAACTGGCGCTTCGTTGGCATCCTGATCGAGAAAATGGCGATGCAGAAAGATTTAGAGTTCTTTGTGAAGCGTGGAATGTACTGAGAAACGAATGATTCGCTAAGAATAAAGATAAAGGAAGGCAGCTAACTATAGCTGCCTTTTGATTGAACTGTCTCTGTCAGCGTATCAAAACTAGCATGATGACTTAAACTGAGATTTTCGCATGCGGTTGAGGGCAGCCATAACGTCTAGTGTGCGTGGTTTGGCTAAGTCGCCTTGCTTAGGAAGAGCGGCATGCCACTCACCAGATAGCATTTCTTCAATCTCCTTCGCCGGATGATTACACCAACCTGGAAGTTGAGCAATTTGGAACCATAACCAGCCAATTGTGTTGACTTCATCGGCTGACTCTATCTGTTCCAAAGCGCTAAGATCAGTAAACTCTTTACCAAATCGAAGTGACTCTTTGCCTTTCGCATTCACACGGAACTTGCCGTCAGTCAGAATATTCATCAACGCAACGCGGTTCAGTGCTCGAGGTGGGAAGGTCTGTAAACGTTCTTCCGACTCGTTATGACGTTGAGTAGGGTGCTGAGCGATAACTTCTTTCGCTTTTTCAGTCACGTCAACGGCTTGGTAGTCGTGCATTTGAATGACGGTATCGGCGACGTCTAAGTAGTCGCCTGACCCACCCATAACGATAATGGTAGAGATATCAAGATCATCTCGTAATTGACCAATGCGGTCGACGAGAGGAGTAATTGGCTCATCACCTTTTGCCACCAATGCCTGCATACGCTCATCTCTAATCATGAAGTTGGTAGCAGAAGTATCTTCATCAATCAATAATGTGCTTGCACCCGCTTCAATAGACTCTTGAAGCCAAGCGGCTTGCGACGTTGAGCCTGATGCGTCTTGAGTAGAAAAGTCCGCCGTATCTTTACCCATCGGTAAATGGTTGATGTAGTTCGAGAGGTTCAAGTGGTGTACGCATCGGCCATCTTCGGCACGAATCTTCATAGCCTTGTTATCGGCAACAATGTATTCGCGACCATCTCCTGGAATATGATCGTAAATTGAACGCTCTATTGCATTTAATAAGGTAGATTTACCGTGGAAGCCACCACCTACAATCAGTGTGATACCTTTTGGAATTCCTAATCCTGTGACATGGCCCTTGTTTGGCGCATGTAAAGTGATTTGTAGAGATTCAGGAGCTTTAAACTCAACGGCTTCTTTCATTGGAAGGTCGCAATTACCTGCAATTCGAGGAAGAATACTGCCGTTTGCGACAAACGCGACTAAGTTATTGGCCTCTAACTGTTCTCGCAGGGCATCTTGGTCTTCAACAACTTGGCAGTGCTTAATTAAAGCGGCTTTGTCGAGTTCACGCTCTAAAGTTGCTCGACGGATAAACTTAGGCAGGTGGAAAGTCAGTATGTTGTTGGCTTTTTTCCCCAATACTGAACGACCTTCAGCCGGTAAGTTAACTCGAAAACGCAGTTCAATACCTTCTTCAGTAAACAACACCGCGGTGCTATCCAGTACAGTTTGGCCTGTCAGTGAAATTGATACTGAGTTTTCTTGTTTAGCAAACTGTTCAAAACTACGCGCAATAAAATCACGTGCACCTCTTTGAAATGCAGGAGACTCGTCTCTTAGCCACTCAAGACCAGTCAAAGACCATGCGCGAGTCGCACGAAAACGTGACGCCGATGCATAAGGGTCACCCTGTACATGATCGATAAACAAAGTGAAATCAGTGAAGTCGTATTGACCTTTGATTTGCTGATAAGCTCGGTAGTTCTGCTTTTCAATTTTCTTAAGCGTGGCAGTCAACTGATCCATGAAGATATTGGCCTTTTAATAGAAGCGGGCGGTGATTATAGAAACCACCGCCCTCATAGTAAAGAGAATGCTTAGGAAGAGTAGGCGTATTGCCCGCCAGAAAGGCGCTGATTAAACAAACTTTGCTCAAATTCATTACAAGGCATAGGTTTACCATAAAGAAAACCTTGTCCGATATCACAGCCCTCACCAATGAGAAACTGTTCTTGTTGGGGAGATTCAATGCCTTCGATCACGACTTGGAGTTCCAGTTTTTTCGCAATGTGTATGATAGAACAAATGATCGCGCGGTCATCGTCCGACTTCTCCATTTGCTGGACGAAGCTTTTATCAATTTTGATGGCATCAAATGGATATTTCTTTAAATAGCTGAACGAGGCATATCCTGTACCAAAATCGTCAAGTGACAACGTCACGCCAAGTTTGTGCAGTTTATTTAATGTAGTGCGTGCTACGACCTCATCGGCAATTAAGGCGCTTTCGGTCATCTCGAGCTCGAGAAAGTGTGCTGGCAAATGAAAAGACTCGAGTAGGTGTTGCACTTGTTCTGCAAAATTTACGTTTTGTAATTGAATGGGAGAAACGTTGACGGCCATTTTGAAGTTATCGATTAACTCAGACCATTGTTTTGCTTTGTCTATCGCGGTTCGAAGAACAAAAGAGCCAACTTCAAAGATAAGCCCGTTTTGTTCAGCCATATGTATTAATGCTTCGTTGGATACGTCGCCAAGTATTGGATGCCTCCAGCGTAGTAACGCTTCTGCGCCAATCCACTTGTGGGTTTGAGGGTGCACTTTGGGCTGAAAGTAGAGCATTAGGTCGTCGTTTCTTACCGCTTGCAATAAGTAGCTTTCCAGTTGATTGTGGTTGTTGAGTTCATTTGAATGGCTTTCACAAAAATAACTATACGCTTCGCCAGATTCTTTACACAAAAGCATGGCATAACATGCGTTCTGGAGTAGTTGTTTAGCATTGCTGGTTCGGTGAGCTTGTACAACACCAATGTAAGAGTTTAGGTGAACCTCTGTGTCTTTTACATAAAAACTTCCCATACCAATATCGGTAATATCATTCAGTAGCTGATGCAATTTTATATCGATGTCTGTGCCCCAAACGAGCAATACGAGGTCATTGGAGCTAGGCCTCCCCGTAACAAAATGTCTGGACTCCCGCTTACCAAGACGATACCGAAACTCTTTCAATATTTCGTCGAAAGTTTCAAAGCCATAACGGGTTTGGATACTGCGTGCATTGCTAAAACCAATGTTTATTACGATTAATGATTGCTGACTGTGATCTAACGTTCTGAGTGTGTCACTGACTATATTTTCGAGTGCTGCTCGGTTTAGGAATCCAGTTCCTTGATCGTGTGTTTTTTGGTAGCTCACCTGCTTTTCAGCGGCTCTGCGACGATCAATCTCTTGCGTTAGGGAATAACTTAACTGCGCCAAATCTGTAGTGCGATTCTCAACTCTATTTTTGAGTTCGTTGTTAAGACGCTGAAGTTTGTGTTGCTGATGCACGATGGAAAGCTGCGCTTCGATTGAATCTTTAAAAGTCCCAAGCAATTGCCGGTAAGTGTCGCAGTATTCATTCTCCTTAGAATCAAGCATGCAAATAGTTCCAAACGTCTCTCCATTTGGCCAGAATAGCGGTAAGCCGCAATAAGAGATCATACCTAGTTTGATATCAGGATTATTTTGCCACTCTTCATCTTCAAGCGCGTTTGGGACAATAAGTTCACTTTTGTGTTTTATGACATGCTCACAATACAAACCGTTGCCAAGCAGCTCAGTATCGCCAGTACGATAAGGATTACCTATAGTTTCGCTGGATGTATTTACTTCTATGCGATCTGGATGGATACGCATAATTAATGTGGTGGGTACGTGCGTTATTTGAGCCAGTAAGTTGACGATTTCCTGCCAACTTCTTCGCATAGACTCAGGGATTTCGTAGTCTAATGTTTGCAATCTCCCCATATAGGTCATCCTTTACGTGGTTTCACTTCCTGTGAATTAAAAATGCAGACTGCTCTATTTTGTTCTCGCTTTTTAATTAAGTATAGGGTGGCTAGGGCTCGAAACAAAAAAAAGTCCTGAAAAGTGTTCAGGACTAGGAATAGTTGTCACATATCTCATCCTTGAAACAGGTAACAAGCATCAAGGCTTAAGCGACATTAACGATTCAATAGAAATGTCTTGCGAATAGTCGACATCTTCAAAGTTAAAGCCATTGAGCTTCATAAACTCATCTTTAAAACCTTGGTAATCACCAATCTCTTTAAAGTTATCAGCATTCATCTGTTCTAAAAGAGCGTGGACTTCTTGTTGAACTTGCGGTTCAAGTTCCAAGTCATCTATTCGAATCAAGCGTTCGCCGTCAACTGGCACTTTCTCTTGATCGTATAACTTCGTAGTAAACAGTCGCTGCATTTGTTCAATACATCGTTCGTGAGTACCTTTTTCCTTCATCACTCGATAAAGCGCTAACAGGTAAGGGCTTAGAGCAGGGATGAATACACTGGCTTTCGTCACCAACGCCTTACACACGGTTGCGTAAGCACCGCCGTCAAAGTTGGCGAGTTTGAGGTTTAATGAATGACTGGTTTGGTGTAAATCGATTTTCGCTCGACCTAACGTACCATCGAGATAAATTGGGTGCGTAATGTCAGGGCCCATGTAAGAAAAGGCGATGGTTTTGCAGCCGTTTGCGATAGAGTCGTTATTGATGAGTGTGTCAATCCAGCTTTCCCAGTCTTCGCCGCCCATTACTTTAATGGTGGCATTGGCTTCCTCTTCTGTTGCAGGCGTTAAGGTGGTTTCTATCCACTTATCGTTCTCCAGCATGATAGAAGCGCCAGTGACAGGCTCACCAATCGGTTTAATGACACTGCGCCAAAACTCATCAGATTCAGGTTTAGGTCGAACACCGGTTGCCAAGCTATAGATGACTAAGTCAACTTCACCCTCAAAGTACGTTTCAATGGCTTCAATCACTTGATTGCGCACCGAACCAGAGAATGCATCGCCAACAATATTTATTGCGGTACGCCCGGCTTGATTTGCCTCTTGCTTAAAAAAGACGTTGTTATACCAACCCGCACTCCCAACCCCTTTCTCTGAAGGTCCACGCTCAAATGAGACGCCAATGGTATCGGCGTTAGCGCCACCGAACGTTAGGGCTATTCGTGCCGCTAGGCCGAAACCAGAGGAGGCACCAATAATCAAAACCCGTTTTGGGCCTTTTTTGATCTGTGGGGCGTGCTTTACGTATTCAATTTGCTCTTTAATAGATGCATGACACCCTTTGGGGTGCGCAGAGCGAGCAACAACACCTTGAATTAACGGTTCTATTCGCATGTTGTTATCTATCCTCGATGAGTGGAATTGAAAATAGATTAACGTAAAGTTACGTAAAACTTATTGAGCTAGACCATTAAAATTAGAGATGTTTAATTAATTCTTGAGCAACGAAATCAGCGATCCAAGGTTGTGCATCTGGTTTTGGGTGAAGGCCATCATCCATCATCCATTCTGGTTTGGTGACAACATGCTCTAAGAAGAATGGCATCAAGGCAACTTGTTGATGCTGTGCAAGCTTAGGGTAGATATCGTAAAACATATCGCTATAGCGCTTACCATAATTAGGCGGAACCCGAATTTGCATCATGACAACGTCCGCACCAGAATCTTTTATCATGGTAATCATTTTTGAAAGATTTGACGTAATAAGTTTAGGAGGGAAACCTCTTAGGCCATCGTTGGCACCTAACTCAATAAGTACCATGTCAGGGCTATGCTGAGTTAGCAACTGAGGTAACCGTGCTAAGCCATTGCCAGTGGTATCGCCAGAAATGCTGGCATTAATAACTGTTACATCTTGACCATGTTCTGACAACGCATCAGGGAGTAAGCTAGGCCAACTCTCTTCGATCGGCATTTGATAGCCTGCACTCAAGCTATCACCCAAGACAAGTAGCTTTTCGCTCGCATGTGCAGTAGCGGAAAAACAAAAAAATAGAACTAAGGAAAGTATACGAATCATGCAAACACCTGTACTTAATGCACCTATTGTTCAAGCCAATTTGGTTTCTAAACAAGTCTCTACTAATCAAGAACAATTAACAATCCTCAAAGATGTAAATGTTGACATCCGAAAAGGAGAAAAAATCGCCATCGTCGGAACTTCCGGTGCAGGTAAGTCAACATTGATGACGTTGCTAGCTGGTCTTGATACGCCGACATCAGGCGAAATTACTTTATTAGGTCATGAATTATCAAAACTGGACGATGAAGCACGTGCGAAAATTCGGGCTGACTCTTTAGGTTTCGTTTTCCAAAGTTTCTTGTTAATCCCGAGTTTGAGTGCATTACGTAATGTCACGCTTCCTTGTCTTTTACGTGGTGAAGCCGAAGATGAAGCAAGAGCAGCGGAATTATTAGCTGCTGTTGGATTGGAAAAACGTGTCGACCATCTACCAAGCCAGTTATCTGGTGGTGAACAACAGCGAGTTGCACTAGCGCGCGCATTTATGACACAGCCTGAGCTGTTGTTCGCAGACGAGCCTACCGGCAATCTTGACCATCAAACCGCAGACAAAGTGATTGAGCTGCTATTCGATCTTAATGAACAGCACGGGACAACTCTGATTTTAGTAACACACGATGGTCATCTAGCAAGCCGATGTGACCGTATCTATCGTATGGAGGCGGGTGAGCTTAAGGAGGAGATATAATGTCTGCAGT
This sequence comes from Vibrio sp. D417a, assembly GCF_030248595.1. Classification (NCBI taxonomy): domain Bacteria; kingdom Pseudomonadati; phylum Pseudomonadota; class Gammaproteobacteria; order Vibrionales; family Vibrionaceae; genus Vibrio; species Vibrio sp. D417a. The sequence continues at coordinate 172,772 of NZ_JAHGAM010000004.1, forward strand.
ATCATCAAGTGAAGCAACATCCACAGAGCAAAACAGTACAACACAGCACTCGTCGAATAAAAGTTTGATACGCTGGAGTTTCGGCGAAATAAGGCAGGGGAATCTTTGGCCTATTAGCGTTGCTCTTATTCTCGTGATTGCGAGTATCTTTGCGCTTTCTGCATTAGCAGAACGAATGGAGCAGGTGATCGTCAAGCAGGGGAAGGACGCATTAACGGCAGATGCGGTGTTTGTGTCTGCTAATCCCATTCCGGACACGTTGTTAGCCTCGACAGAAAGCCTTGACCGTTCGACGATGACACGCTTTGCCACTATGGCATTTAGCGATAATGGTATGCAGCTTATTTCTGTAAGGGCGGTGGATGATAATTACCCTTTAATGGGGGAGCTCGTTCTTGAAAATAATCCAGCCGGTCGCGTTAAAGAGAACCAACTCTGGCTTGATGAGCGGATTATGACTCAACTAAGCGTAAAGTCAGGTGACAGTGTCACGATAGGCGATGCCGAGTTTACTGTATCAGGCGCAGTATTGATGGAACCTGGCTTGAGCTTTAATCCATTTCAGCAAATGCCTTCTGCATACATTCATCAAAGTGACGTAGATAAAACAGGAGCAATTCAAGTTGGGAGCCGAGTTCAATACCGTCTGTTTTTACAAGCCGATGATAAAACACTAAAGAGCTTACAAGATGATACGCGGCTTTCTCCGAGCGATCGCTGGCGCACGCAAGATACTGCCAGTCGTAGTAATGAGGTTTTTGAACGTACGACGCAGTATCTGTCTTTGACCGTAGCGATTGTCATCATTATGGCGGCGACAACATTGGTTCTTACTTGTCAAAATTACGTGAACAGCCGGACACAAACTATTGCGATGTTGAAAAGTCTTGGTGCGAGCCGCCGATGGATTGAAAAGTGGTTATTTATTCAAGTCACAATCCTTCTCATTAGTGCCAGTGTCGTCGGCCTACTGCTAGGGAGTGGGCTGGAGTATTTATTACGCATTCCACTCAAAGACTTATTACCCGATCCACTCCCTAGTTACGGCGTCACACCATTTTTGGTGGCATTTATCTCTGCAGTCTTGATTACTGTTCCCGCTCTCGGTATACCATTGTTAGGCTTGATTAAAACTCCCGCGTTAGAAGTGCTACAGCAGGGCAAAGCGCAACGTTCTTGGAAGCGAATGTTACTTGTTCTAGTTCCCGTTGTTCCATTGCTTTTACTGTATGCAGACAACACCTTAGTTTGGATCGTGCTCACTGGTATAGCGGTACTGTTTGTGGTACTCGCAGCAGTTAGCGTCATACTCACAAAACTGTTTGCACGTGTTTCAACCCATCCTGCAATGAAGCTTGCGTTGAGTCGTATCAACCGGACGCCAGTAACCAGCGGTCTACAGTTTGGTGCTTTGGCATTATCTTTGATGTTGCTGTCTATCATTTGGCTTGTGCGCAGCGATATTCTCGCTGATTGGGAGAGAACCTTACCTGCAGACGCGCCAAATGTGTTCGCTTTAAACATTGGTGATTATGAGCTCGATAACTACCTAGAAACCCTAGATAAAAATGGAGTTACGCGGTCACAAGCTTATCCAATAATTCGTGGACGACTAACAGAGATCAACGGTCAAAACGTCAAAGAGGTTGGGTACGAAGGAGAAGGTTCTGACGCGATACGTCGAGAGCTAAACCTGACATGGGGAGACAGCCTACCAGAATATAATGATGTGCTTTCGGGTGAATGGACAAACAAAGGGAGTGTATCTGTAGAAGCGGATGTAGCAAATGACTTAGGCATCAAACTCGGTGATACGCTGCGCTTTGTAATAAACAGTGAGAATTACGATGCAGTAGTGGATACCATCCGTTATGTCGAATGGCGTGACATGAAGCCTAACTTTTATTTTATTTTCTCATCTGACGTGATGGCTAATTTACCTGGTTCTTACCTCATCAGTTATAGGATTGAAGAAGGAAATGAAGCGTTGTTGACGTCAATGTCACGTGCTCACCCAACGGTCTCTGTTTTAGATATCCGAACTATGGGCGAGAAAATTCAGGCTTTGATTCAGCAAATCGTATCAGCAATCACCATCCTTGCTCTTTTAGGCGTTGTTGCTGGTCTGCTGCTCATCTTTACTCTACTGAGGTTAAGCTTGTCCCAACGTCAACAAGAGATTCGTTTGTATCGCACATTAGGTTCAAGTAAGAAACGGATCAACACAACCCTGTGGGCCGAGTACGGAATTATGGCGTTGATTGCTAGTGGTGTTGCGGTATTCGCTGCGGAAGTTTGTGTGGCCGCAGTCATGACATATGGATTCGATCTCAATGCACAAATTCACCCCGAATTGTGGATAGCTTTACCGCTTGCAACATTTGTTACGTTAGCACTTGTAGTGATGAGTTTGTTGAAAAGATTGTTAACGCCAGTAAACACTTAATCGCAGCGAGTGTTATCAAATTTGGAACACTCCATGACACTTTTATTTTAGTTATCCACAAAAACAGTGGATAACTTTTGGGATAACTAAATGGGGTAAAAAGTGGGGTGTTTCTGCAGGCTTTGCGCCATGGGTCTTACAGTGAAATTCTTATTCACATAGACACAAAAAAGTGTCTTCTTAACCATGTAGTCAAGTACTTTTTCGCAAATTTTTTCTACTTTAATGCACTTTACAGGCGCTGTTGGATATTTCGCAAACCCATGAACTTTTTGTGATTTTAATCAAGTCCAAACACGAGTAGAATCCACCGTTAGTAAAGAATTTTCCTTATAAAATTTTTAGTGAAGCAATGAAGTCTGAGTTTCCAAGTTATAAAGATAAGCATATCGCTGTTGTTGGTGGCGGTGTAGCAGGTGCAACAGCAGCAATTCATTTTGCGGAGCTGGGTTTTAAAGTTTCCGTAATAGAGAAGGGCGTATCACTAGTAAATGGTCCACCCATTTGTCATTTGCATGCTGGTGGTAATTTATATCGAGAGATTTCCGAGCAACAATGCTTAGACTTGTTAGCACAATCTATTGATACTGTTCGCCTGTATCCGCTTTCACTGAATATTCGTCCGACAATCATCGCGGTTCCTCATTCCGATGGTGGAGACCCATCCACACTAATTCCGCGATTAGAGGTTGTGAAAAGTGCTTATCAGACGCTCGTTGATAAAGATCAGAGTAATAAAGTGCTCGGCGAACCAAGCGAATACTACAAACTGTATTCAAAAGCGGAGCTAGAAGCTCTCGCGCAACGTACTCAACCAAGTCATCCTACAAACTTCGATGAGTGGTGTATTCCTTTTGCTCAACATGCTGATCTTGAAGCGCTAAAGTATCCTGTTGTCGCAGTTCAAGAATATGGTTGGAGTGTTTTTCGCCTCGCTGCAATTGCCAACTTAACACTAGATACGCTTCCTAATGCTTCAGTCTTCACACAAGCAACGTTCAAGCAAGCCGATTGGATGGGGGAACACTGGCAACTTGGCTATGAACGTGAAGGTATCGATTACCTTATGACATGCGACTACTTGGTTAACGCGTGTGGCTTTGAAACAGGCTCAATTGACAACACAGTTGGTGCCAAGCGAGACAGGTTGGTGGAGTTTAAAGCCGCTTACGTTACGAGGTGGGCAGACTGTCAACAACAATGGCCAGAAGTTATTTTTCATGGCCCGCGTGGAACCGATAAAGGAATGGCTCAATTGACGCCTTATGGCGATGGTTACTTTCAACTTCATGGTATGACAAAAGGAATCACGCTGTTTGAAGATGGTTTAGTGGAGAGCACGAACTCATCTGCTCAACCTGAACTGCCTATGCCTTTACTCTCGAAGATCCGTAACGGCTGGAGAGAAGAAGTGTTAGAAGAGCGAACGAACAACGCCATCAAACACATGGCACAGTTCATTCCCGACTATCACTCTGCTGTAAAAGGAGGAAAAGCATTATTTGGCGCTCAGCAAATTCCCGGCACAGATCCAGTACTCAGAGCGGCAGATGTGACTTTTGAAGATAACCACTACGCGAGAATAGAGGTGGTAAAAGCGTCATCGACACTACTCGCAGCGCAAAAAATGCTTCAATTCTGGTTTGATATCGATCCTAACCAAAATGTGGAAACACAGCATCCGGTCGCTGTAAAGTGGTCTGAACAAGAGGTCGAGCAGTACGCGATTAAACTCACTCAAGAGCGAGGCTATCCACAAGCTTTAGCAGTGCGTTATGGTATGCCTGCATAATCGGCTGTGTTTGGGCTCAGTGGTTGTATTAATACCCAAAAAACTGAGCCCATTGGCACCATACTTCTTGCAAGCCTAGTCTATCTCCTTTCACAAAATTGACTTTTTGTCCGGGTTTCGCCTGTGCCAGTCTAGGTAAGTCAATACGAGCTACGCAGCCAAATTTAGGATACCCGCCAATAGTCTGGTGATCGTTGAGCAGCACAATAGGGTTACCATCGCTAGGTACTTGAATTGAACCTAATGCAATTCCCTCTGATAGGACGCCTTCGTAAGGTGGACGAATGTTATTGCCCTCAAGACGGTAGCCCATGCGATTCGAATTGGGGGAGATGATGAATGCTTTGTTGTAAAATGCTTGGCGAGCGTCTTCATCAAAGTCCTCGTTCTGATAGCCTTCAATCACTCTCAACTTAATGGGTAAGTTGTAATCTGGCTTAAAGCGAAACGTCATTTGCCTTGGTTTACGTTTCGGTAAGTTATGAGGGACAAAGGGAAGAATATCGCCAGCTTTCAAAGCGCCACCATTTGAATCATAACCACCTAGAGATTCTCGCAAGACGGTCGATGCGCTTCCTAAGTGCTGAGCAACATTGAACCCACCTTTAACCGCTAGGTAGGAGCGAAGTCCATTCCTTGCGACTCCGAACTGAAGCTTCTGTCCTTTTTTCAACGTAAAGTCAGACCAATTTGAAATAGGTTCACCATCTATTTTTGCATTTAAATCACCGCCACATATAGCAAGGTGGCAGTTATGCAATGCAATAAAACAAGCGTTACCCAGAGTAATTTCAATCGCAACGCAATTGACTACGTTACCAAGCAAATGGTTGGCCCAACTGTAAGCATAGTCGTCGACCGGGCCACCTTGAGTCACACCGACATGCGCTAAGCCAAAACGACCAAAGTCTTGAACTAAAGAGAGCGGTCCTGGCTTTTCCACCAGTAATCCACCGTAACTCATAGTACGCCTCCTAAATCGATAAACTCTTGTTTTGAAATAGCATTAAAGGTGACCTTGTCACCCACTTCAAACGGTATAAAAGGAGGAGAGTCGGAGAAGAGCGCAAGCGGGCTTTTACCAATAATGTTCCATCCGCCAGGACTATCTGATGGATAGACGGCCGTTTTAGAGTCTGCGATTCCTACACTTCCGGCCGGCACTTGAATTCTTGGTGTGGCAAGCCTTGCCATGTGCAATTGAGTATCAACGTCAGAGAGAAATGCAAAGCCTGGAGCAAAGCCAATTGCAGAAACCGCGTACTCGGTTTTCGTATGCAGGGTAATAAGATCGTCTAATGACAGACCTCGCTTTTGAAAACGAGATAGATCTAACGCGGTTTCTTCAGAGTAATATACAGGGATAGTAATGTGATTCGGCTGGGAAAGCTTAAGTGATTGAGTATCAAACTGGCTCACGATTTGTTGCAGCTCATTGACTAAGTTCTTCTCGTTGATTCGAAAAGGTAAGTAATCAATGAGAATAGTTTGATAGGAGGGGACAACGTTCATAACAATTGAAGCGAAAGTTTCTCTTATGCTGCGAGTAAGCTCTCCGACTGCATTTTCAGAAATACTCTCATCAAACTTAATGAAAATACTGCACTCGGAGATCAAAGAGATATTAAATTTCTCTTTATGCATTAATTTCCTCCAGCGTATAGGCTTTGGCGGATCTTTTGGATCAGCGCGATCGACTCTTCATTGTCACCATGAACACAAATTGTGTCGGCTTCCAATAATATGTAACCGCCTGAAGCGGTTTTGACACGCCCAGAGTCAGCTAAGGTCCGGACTTGCTCAAGTATCGCGTGCTCGCTTTTTAACACGGCATTGGGCTGTGTTCTAGGAGTCAGTAAGCCGTCATCTTGGTATAAACGATCTGCAAATGCTTCAAATAGCAAGGGAACATCATAATCGTCTGCGATTTCTAAGTATTTTTCGTTTTCCTGTGAAGCTAGGATCATTAACGGTACTTTGAACAGTGCTGCCGCCTTTACTACCGCTCTAAATATCGCATCACTTTTCATCATGTCGTTGTATAGAGCACCATGAGGCTTTATGTAACTGATGTCTGTGTATTGCGCCCGGCATAATGCTTGTAAAGCACCAACCTGATATATAACCATGTTCGTAATTTCATCACCCGTCATGCTTATGCTTCGTCTGCCAAAGCCTTGTAGGTCGGCGTAACCTGGGTGTGCGCCAATATCAACATCGTTGTCATTCGCTAGGGTGATGGTGTCGTGCATGACATTAGGGTCGGAGGCATGAAAACCACACGCGATGTTCGCCATATCAACATGGGGCATCACGTCTTCATCTGCGCCCATACTCCAAGAGCCAAAGCTCTCGCCCATATCACAGTTCAATGTAAGTTGCTGTTTATTCAATGCCATACGTTTTATTTCTACACAAGCAATGGGTTTACGATGCAGGAAAATGCATCTAGGTTCAGTGACTCACTTCATTCTTCTATCATGAAAACGAAGCTTTTTGAGCAGATAGCTGACGAAAAAGATCACGTTAGTCCATAAAGATGTTGCCGTTATTTGAGTTGATCCGAATTTTAAGGTATTTCGTTTCTTTTCCATCCAATTTTTGAGAATTTAAGGTTATTTTGCATTAGCATCGTGTTAATCTTGTCGCCCTTCATGGGTGATAGATTGCATAATGGTTCTTCTGTCATTTTTGTGGTTGTCTGCGACAGGAATATATATGTCATTACGAGCGAAGCTTATTTGGCCTCTTCTGGTCTTTTTAACGGCTATCTTTGTTATCTCAAAAGGTTACACCTCGTATACTGTATACCAATCGTCTAAGCATGAACTGGTCGAGCAGACAAGAAAGTTGATTAACAACGTTTCTTTCTCAATTAAAGATGCGCTGACGACAAAGGACAAGCAAAAAGCTCAAACTATTCTCGCCAACTTTTTAAACCAGCCAAATGTAACGCGGGTCAAACTTTATGACCAAGATGACCAACCATTCGCTGTTATGGAGATAAGTGGGGCACTGGCACCCGTTCCAAGTCAAACCGAAAGAAGTAGGTTGCACGCTCTAGGGTATGCCTTATCAACCAAATTTCTTTATGTTCTAGAGCCGATTATCCATGATGGCTATGTCATTGGTAGCATGAGAGTTACGCTTTCTCATCGCCCAATTGTAGAAGCCATACAATCTTTACTTCAAGATGGCGCTTTACTTCTTCTGTTTCTGATCGCTGGTGGCACTGTTTTTTACATAAGTATCGAGAGGCTTGTTCTCAAGCCCGTGATGGAACTCAACCGCGTAATAGAGAATGTGACACACGGACGAAACACGGAAAATCAAGCTCGCTATTACGCCAAGGATGAAATTGGAGACCTCGCGAGCTCTTTCAATCAAATGATGAATAGGTTAACAGTACGTGAGAAGCAGCGGCAACATTCGCTAGACACACTAGAACAAAAGCGCGCATTTTCAGAAGAGGTTATCGAATCTGTTCAGCATGCATTAGTTATTACAGACAATTCCGGACGTGTTATTCATTGTAATACGGCGACCCAGCAAATATTTCAAAAAAAATTAAATGAACTTAAACATGCCAATATTCGTGATCTAATTAAAACTAAAACACCGAATGAGCTGAGTCAGATCCTGAGTCGAGGCCTAGAGTGCGATGATATTCACCTCAAAAATGCAGATAATGAACAGCAGTTGAGCCTAACCAGTCGTCGCCTCTCGACACATGAATACTTACTGTTTTCGATTCAAGATATCACCGAAATTGAAGAAGCCATAAACCGGCAACGTGTTGCGGGACGTGTTTTTGAAAGCAGCCAAGATGGTCTCATTGTTCTTAATCATCGCGGTGTCATTACGATGGTAAACCCTGCCGTCACTAAGTTAGTCGGCTTAGAGGTGGATCAGCTTATTGGGAAGTCATTCATCCAAACGCTAAAGTGGCGCAAGTTACAGGAAATGATGCCTAGTATCATCGAGTCGATAGAAAATTATGGCGTTTGGCAAGGTGAAGTTATCGAGAAGAACCATATTGGTCAGTTTGTACCGATGTTTGCTCGAGTCAATCGTATCGTTAAGTGTGAAGACTATGGTTTCTATGATCTGGTTATTGTTCTTACCGACCTTTCCGGCGCAAAAGAGATGGAACGATTAGAGCATTTAGCTCATCACGATGCTTTAACGGGGTTAGCCAATCGATCTAAGTTCCATTTAGAGTTGGAACAACTAGTACAACGCTCTGGATACTTGCGTGACGAATTTGCAGTTTTGTACCTCGATCTGGATGGATTTAAAGAAGTTAACGATACCTACGGTCATGATGCAGGTGATGAAGTTTTGAAAAAAGTTTCCGAGCGTCTAACATCTGCGACGAGACATAGTGATTTAATCGCAAGACTTTCTGGTGATGAATTTGTCATGTTGGTAAATCCCGCCAATCAAAAAGTGGTCACCCGAATAGCAGAACAGTTGCTCGAGAGCATATGTGCTCCAATTGAGTACAAAGGTCACTTACTCAAAGTTGGCGTTAGTATCGGCGTAAAATTAGTCGGCGTAAATGAGCGCGATGCTACTCGAGTTTTAAAAAGTGCGGATACGGCAATGTATCAAGCAAAGAAAGCCGGAAAAGGCCAAGCAATATTAATGGGATGCGAATTACAAGAGACAGTTTAAATCGTAACGTCAAAGCTTTAAACTAACCCAATTCGCGTCAGAAGGAATAATAAAATGAAAGTACTCGTTACGGGTGGTATGGGCTATATCGGTAGTCATACGTGTATTCAAATGATCGAAGCTGGCATGACGCCAGTGATTCTAGACAACCTGTACAACAGTAAATCTACGGTATTAGATCGAATTGAAAAGATATGTGGTGTAAAGCCAACCTTCATTCAAGCCGATATCAGAGATAAATTGGCGATGGTAGAAGCACTAAAGTCACACAATATTGAAGCTGTTATCCATTTTGCAGGTTTAAAGGCCGTCGGTGAGTCTGTAGCAAAACCCCTAGAGTATTACGACAACAACGTTAATGGCACTTTAGTATTGGTTGATGCAATGCGTGAAGCCGGAGTTAAATCGTTGGTATTTAGTTCATCAGCGACTGTATACGGTGATCCTGCTTCTGTACCCATCACAGAGGACTTTCCAACTAGCGCAACTAACCCATATGGGCGCAGCAAATTAATGGTAGAAGAGTGTTTAACCGACTTCCAAAATGCGAACCCTGACTGGAGCATTACACTTCTTCGTTACTTTAACCCGGTAGGTTCACATCCAACAGGCGAGCTAGGTGAAGATCCTCAAGGTATTCCCAACAACTTAATGCCGTTTGTTTCTCAAGTTGCGGTAGGGCGCAGAGAGTTCCTTTCTGTGTTTGGTAGTGATTATCCGACCAAAGATGGCACAGGCGTACGTGATTATATTCATGTAATGGACTTATCCGATGGTCACGTTGCTGCATTAGAAAAAGTAGGTAGCAAAGCTGGCCTTCATATCTATAACCTCGGTACTGGTAACGGCTACAGTGTACTGGACATGGTGAAAGCATTTGAAGCCGCAAGTGGTAAAGATGTCCCATACCAACTTGTTGAGCGTCGTCCAGGTGATATTGCAGAGTGTTGGGCGGATCCATCAAAAGCGATGAATGAGTTAGGTTGGAAAGCAACTCGCACTCTAGAAGAAATGACTGGCGATACATGGCGCTGGCAGTCTACTAACCCTCAAGGTTATCCAGATGCCTAATCTTTAATTTACATAATAGTAACAAAAAGGCGCATAATTGCGTCTTTTTTGATCCAAATCGGAAAAAATCGTAAATTACTGGTTAAAAGGTAGCAAGTATATATAGAGCTGTTAAACTATGCCCGACTCTTAATTTGGGTTATAAATTTTCTCATAGCTATTGGGGTAGTTCATGGAACTCGGTCTGATCATCACTTTCATCATTGCAGCAGCAGTAATGGTGAAAAAAGAGATGGCAAAACAGTAAACTTTCATTTTTCATACTTTTCTTTACATTTTTGAAATGAAAGCCATAAAAAAAGCCAGCATTACGCTGGCTTTTGTGTTTTTAAGGTTTAGAACTCGTATTTAACACTAATGTTATAATTACGCTCAGCTTGCGTTTTGTCTCGACTTAACTCAGTCTTACCGCGAACATCGTTCCAAAGATGGTATTCTTCATTCGTTAGATTCATAACACCAGCACGAATGGTTATATCTTTCATTGGTTTGTAGTACGCCGTTAAGTCAACGACTGTCGCAGACGGCAAAGCAACTTGGTCTTTGATTCCGCCTTTATCACCATCAGAGTTGATATCACTGTTCGATTTCTTAGCCGTGTAGTTTACTTTTAGGCTTGTCCCCCAAAGTGCATTTGGTGAATCGTAATTTACAGCAGCTACGGCATTCCATGGGTTTACACTGTTCAAAGGATTACCATCACCATCTTCACCTTCTGTGTATGCTGCAACAAAGCGAGTTGTCACGCCTGATGGAAGACCAGCAATGGCATGCCAATCAAGACGGTTAGAGAGCTCAACCCCTTTAATGTTTGCTTCACTAATATTGATATTTGTGAATTCAGTTAAACCACCATTGTTTGATGACGTTTGCTCAATAAAGTCACTGTAATCACTGTAGTAGAACGCTACTTCAGTTGCAGACGCTGCAGTGTTATGACGGTAACCAAGTTCATAAGACAAACTCTTTTCAGATCCCAAATTTGGGTTAGGGCGGTTGGTATAGCCATGAGCCGGATTATCGTAAGTGTAGTAAAGCTCGTCGAACGATGGCGCTCGGAACCCTTGGCTCACTTGCGCGAAGATCGTGCCAGGTTGCGATACAGAGTAAGTCGCTCCTAAACGACCAGTTAATGCAGAGTCGCTAAACTTCTCGAATGACTCTTCAGAAGTATTTGAAGGATTAGTAGAGAAGTAATCGTAACGCACACCTGGAGTCAGAATTAGCTTGTCATTAAGAAGCGAAATTTCATCTTGCAAGAATAAACCAAAGCTTTCTTCTTTTGCATCCGGTGTGTAAACGTAAACAGTATCTGGCGTGCCAGGATCGGAATTAAACTCGCGATTGGTATTACTGATGTCACTATGTTTGTACGATATTCCGTAAACAATATAGTGATTTTGAATCTCTTTATCTAACTGAGTTTCGAATTCAAATTTGTCTTCAGTATATTCGTAATCTTTTTTCTGTTGGTTGTCACCACTAGGCGGTACGTAAGGTGGGTAACCAGGGCTGGCTTCGATAAAGCGATTAGAGACGCCGTTTTCTTCTTTACCAATCCATGTAAGCTTGGACGTGATCGTATCCGAGATAGCTGCATCTGCAAACCAAATGTGCTTGAGCCCAATGCGATTTTGCTTGGTTGTGTCTTCAGCGTTGAAGTTTTTGTAACTTTTATGTGCGATCTCTGAGTCAGTCTCGTTGTAAATAACTTCTCCCAAGAACTCCAAGCGATGAGCGTCATTCAATTGAGATTCAAGTTTTACCAATAGATCGTTTTTGTAATAATCTTGGTTGTCCACAGAATAGTTATCGTAAGGCGCCTTAGAGAAATTTTGTAGCTCTGCACCATCACGGCGTGTAAAGGCTATAAGTGCTTCTGTATTACCGAAACGCTTTGCTAAAGCTACATGCTCACTAAAAGAGTTATCTTCCGATGAATAAGAGAGTTTAGCTTGACCACCAAAGTCTTTACCATCTTTGAGGAAATCCTTCGGATCTTTTGTTTCGAATGCGACAACACCGCCAATTGCATCACTACCATGGAGGCTAGAAGCTGCTCCTTTAACAATTTCGACACTCTTTAGCATATCGGGGTCGACAGTAACGGCACTAGAATTGATAAACGAATATGGTCCACCGCTGAATACACCTGGTTGAGATGCACCGTCTACTAAGATTTTAACTCGTTTACCTTCCATCCCGCGAATGTTAATACTTTGGACGCCTTGGCGTTGAGTGCCATTAACAGTAACACCTGGCGTATACTCGAATAGATCATTCAAGTCCTTTACCATGTTTTCTTCGATGTCTTTCTCTGATACAACAGCAACAGAAGCAGCAACAGTGTTTATGGTTTGGTTGGTACGGGTGGCCGACACAACGACTTCTTCAAACTTAGAAGCTTCTTCCGCATAAGCAGTATGGGAAAGGGCAACTAAAATGGAGGCTGACAAAATTGATTTTTTATACATTGGCTTCAATACCTTAGATCCATAATAGGTAACAACACGCGGATATTAATGGATCTAAATGGTAATTACTATCATTACCATTGTCATTTATTGGTTTGTATTGAATCTTCTTCTTTGGCTATGAGCATTCCTAGTCTTTAGTTATCAATATGTTATATTATTTGTCGTTAGTTCTTGATAAGTTCATCCAAATACAACGAATGTGATGGATATCACATTAAGAGAGGCCGTGTGCAGAGTCCAATTACGTTAGAAGCACTCCATATTCTAGATGCTATTGATCGAAGAGGGAGTTTTGCTGCTGCTGCGAATGAGTTAGACAGAGCCCCGTCATCGCTGAGCTATCAAATCCAGAAACTCGAGCAAGACTTAGACATTATTATCTTCGATCGCTCTGGTCACAAAGCCCATTTTACTGAAGCAGGTAAGCTTATTCTTGAAAGAGGAAGAGCCATTTTACAAGCCAGTGAAAAGTTAGTGAACGATGCAACGTTATTGGCGAATGGCTGGGAACTGGATATTACCATTGCCTTCGATGGCATTATTCCTATATCCAACTTTTTCCCGATGGTTGATGCGCTGGCCGAGGTCAGCTCAACTCGAGTCAGGCTGCAAGAGGAGATTCTGGCTGGTAGCTGGGAGTCGTTGAATACGGGGAGAGCTGATTTACTGATTTGCCCATCACTGGATACGCTTCCTCAAGAAGTTAAGTCAGAAAAAATTGGTAAAATGAGTATGTATTGGGTAGCTTCCGCTGATCACTATGTTCACAAGCGTAGTGGTAAGTTTGATGAAGCAGCGCGAGAAAAGTATCGGATTATTGCTATTGCAGATACCGCACGTGAGCAACCAGCGCTCTCAATTAATATCATTCAAAAACAGCCTCGCTTGACCGTCACCAACTTTACGGCAAAAGTAGAAGCGCTCACTGCAGGTTTGGGTATTGGTACATTACCAAGCCAAATTGCACAACCTCTTATTGATAGTGGTGTATTGAAACGAATCGAAGGCACTGAAGAACAGCCGATGGATATTATTTTGGCATGGCGCCGGAACACTATGGGTGAGGCAAAATCCTGGTGTATTCAGTACTTAAAAAAGAATTGGAAACTAAAGTAACAACGTAACTTTTACTTCTTAGATTCCCATTGATTATCGAATGTAAGAAGTAAAAGTCATCGCTAATGCTGCGCTTTTCAATTTAAAGGGAGCACCATATCTGCCGTACCGTCTGCAAACTGGACATCGATCTCAAACCCCAAGTTCTGAGCCAACATCAACATTCCTCTGTTTGTTGGCATGGTCATTCCAGACATTTGCTTTGTGCCTTTAATTTTGCAATAGCTGATTATTTTCTGCATCAGCACTTTGCCTAAACCTTTTCCTTTCAAATCTGAACGAACCAAAATAGCAAACTCAGCGTCACTATTGTCTGGTGTAATCAATGCGCGGGCTACCCCTATGATAGACGGTCCGTCAGTATTAAACGCTACCGCAACAAACGCCATTTCGCGGTCGTAGTCGATTTGAGTAAAGTTTGCCAAAGCCTCATGGTTGAACTCTCCAACTTCAGAAAAGAAACGCTTATAGAGATCTTCTTTCGATACGCTATTAATGAATTGAGCATGCAGCGGCTCATCCTCAGGCAAGATAGGGCGAAGCAGGATAGGTTGGCCATCTCGAAGCGTCACCGTTTCGACAAACTCTGCCGGGAAAGGGCGAATCGCTAGCCGTTTTTGGGCGTCTCCTTCGTATTTACACAGTGTGACATCTGCATCAAGGATGGTTAAATCGCTTCCGGACACTAGTACTGGATGGATATCCAGTTTTTGTATTTCTGGTAACTCAACTGCCATTTGGGAGATACGAACCAAGAACTTCGACAACTCAGAAACATCGAGCGCATCTTTGTGTTTCTGCAGGCGAATCTTTCCAGACTTTAGGGCAACAACGACAAGGTAGCGCGCAAGCGTCATGTTCAAAGGAGGAAGTGCAGCGACGGCATCTTGGGCGATATTCCACTCAGAGCCGCCTTGACCAAGCAAGATCACTGGTCCAAAGACTTTATCTACTGCAATACTAACCCGTAGCTCTTCAGCGCTGCCGAGCTTTGCCATCCCTTGTACCAACAGCCCATGTACATTGGCGGAAGGGTAACTGAGCTTTACGGTATCTAAAATGGATAGCGCTGCGTTGGAAACTTCTCGACTGTTTCTTAAATTTAGAGCGACACCGTGAACATCAGATTTATGAGGAATGTCTGGAGAACGCAATTTAACCGCAACAGGATATCCAATATTTTCTGCCATATGAACGGCTTCAATGTCGTCAGATGCAATCCACGTCGGCAAAACGTTAAACCCGAACAGCTTAAATAATGGGCTAGTTTGATGCGTATCTAAGGTGACTGTGTTTTTATCCAGTAGTCGTTCGTTTACCCATTCTTTTGCTGAACTCACACTTCCTGAATGTAATGGCTCTGCCGTCGTTGGCGTTTCCATTAGTTGTTTCTGGTTTCGTCTGTATTCGACCAAGTGCATGTATGCTACAACCGCACTTTCAGGTGTTCTATAGGTTGGAATACCTGCTTGAGTAAATGCCAGTCGCGCTTCTCTCGACGTTTGTTCTCCTGACCAGTTGGTCAAGATATTAAAATGCTTATGCCGAGGGTGAGATTTGATGGCATTAATAACGGCTTGAGCAGTTTCAAGAGGATCAGAAACAGCAGAAGGACTATGCATAATCAATATCGCATCTGCACAGTCGTTATTCATCAGTGCGTTAATGGTATCAATATAGCGTTTTTGGGTTGCGTCACCAGACAGATCAATTGGATTTCGAGCACGCCAGTTGGATGGAAGTACTGCTTGTAATTGCTCAATGGAAGCGTCATCAAGCGTTGCGAGTTGGCCACCACGTTCAATCAAAGTATCAACGGACATAACAGCAGGGCCGCCGCCATTGGTGATGATCGCTAAACGCTCTCCACGAAGTGGCACAGAATGCGTGAGTGTTTCTACCGCGGCAAAAAGCTCATGCGTATTGCTGACTCGTAACATACCAGTTCTGCGAATAGCAGAATCGTAAATTACGTCAAGTGTATCTCCGTCTTGCTGCTCAAAAGTATTCATCTCTTTAGAGCGGCCCGCTTTTAGCACCAATATACGTCGGTTACGTGAAGCGGCGCGCGCAGCAGACATAAATCGGCGAGCGTCTTGGATATTATCAACATAAAGCAGAATAGCTTCTGTGTTTCCATCCATACTCAAATAGTCGAGCAAATCTGCAAAATCGATATCCTGTCCACGCCCAATCGAAATGAACGAAGAAAAACCAATGTTCTTATCATTTGCCCAGTCTAAAACCGTGGTACAAACCGCCGCGGATTGTGAGATGAAAGCAATTTTTCCGGGTTTAGCTGCAACAGGGGAAAACGTGCAGTTAAAATTGTGCCAAGGAAGAATGATACCTAAGCTGTTTGGGCCTAAAAGTCGAATGTTCAATGATGAGATATCTAAAGGCCTAGGGTCATCAGAGATAACAATCGCAAACGGTGTGCCTCTCTCATCTAGCTCTTTAAGCAATTGCTCGTTACGTGAAACGTTCGTACACAAAATTGCAATATCTGGCGTATAGGGCAGTGAAGCTACATTAGGGTAGGCGATCACGCCAGATACGGCTTTATATCGCGGTGTTACTGGCATAATCGCGCCACCAAATCCACTTTGTAGAAGGTTGCGCATCACAACATGTCCTGCTCGCAATGCTTTTTGAGATGCCCCAATAACGGCCACAGAGTTGGGTTTAAAGAGTTTATGTAGTTTATTCATGCTGACTCCTAGCCGTTTGTAAGTCACGTTGGCTTCTCGGTTTCATATCAATCATAAACGAATAATTTACTGATAAAACATCTTCAGACCAGACATTGCAGAAAATGTGTACGATGCTTATGGAGTTTGTGTTATTCATCACATCAAAATCACAGATTATTGTATTTGATGCTTGATAAACGGCCCTGCTATCGGCATGATTTATCGTAATATTTATCCAGAGCATTTGTTACTTCATGAAAAAAATCGCAATCATCGGCTTGTCAGTTCTGCTTTCTGCTTGTGCATCTGAAACTTACATCACGGATGTGACCTCAGAAAGTTACCGAGAGGACTACAAATCAGATCGTATCTCTAAACCAATTATGGCGTCTGAAAACGCTGTAGTAGAAAAAGACGTACAACCAACTGTTGTGAAAATGACGGCAAAGCCTGAAGAAAAGAAAGTAGTCAAGCTAACGCCAAAAGAGCAGGCGAAGCCAGTTAAGATCGTACCACCAAGTAAAAAGCAAGCTGGCATTCAACGATTCGGCTATACCATTCAAGTCGCAGCTGTGGGTAGCCAAGCTAAAGTCGATCAGTTTGCAAATAAGCTGCCACGGAACGGTCAGCCAATTTGGGAAAACTACAAAGTTGTAAACGGTACTAAGTGGTTCTCAGTTTTATACGGAGACTACGCAACAAGCGCAGAAGCCAAGCAAGCGATTTCGACTTTGCCAGCTCAATTTCAGCAGTTAAGACCATTTGTTAAAAGCATTGATGCAATCAAAAACTCAGCTTACCCAACGCTTAACAAATTAAATTAACACATCAAATAAGGGAGCGAATAGCTCCCTTATTTATTTGCTCAAATCCTATTCGAACAACATTCCTCACATTAAAATTACTGTACGTCACACTTCAAAGGTTTATCATAATAAATAGTATCTTTTGTAGGTCACGGAAAGATGGATTCATGATTAAAAATATTCTTTTACTATGCGGCGGTGGCTCTTCTGAGCACGAGATTTCATTATTGTCTGCAAACTTTGTCGAACAACAACTAAATCTTATTGAAGATGTTCACGTTACACGCGTAGAAATAAAAAACGAAGGTTGGATGACCAACCAAGGTGAGTTGGTTTACTTGGATCTCAATACCAAGCAGTTGTGCTCAAGTGAATCTAATCAAACCATTGATTTCATCGTGCCTTGTATACATGGTTTTCCTGGCGAAACAGGCGACATTCAATCTCTGTTTGAAATCGCAGGTATTCCTTATCTTGGCTGCGGGCCAGAAGCGAGTAGCAATAGTTTCAATAAAATCACATCTAAGCTTTGGTACGACGCTATCGGCATACCCAATACGCCATACTTATTCTTAACGCGAAACGATGAAGAAGCTCACGTTCAAGCTCATAAAGCCTTTGAAAAGTGGGGAAAAGTTTTTGTTAAAGCCGCTCGCCAAGGCTCTTCCGTTGGCTGTTACAGTGTCACAAAAAAAGACAAGCTTTCTAATGCAGTAAATGATGCTTTTGGGTTTTCTGACCAAGTGTTGGTTGAGAAAGCAGTAAAACCTCGAGAACTTGAAGTTGCTGTATATGAGATGAATGGCCAACTACATATCACTAAGCCAGGCGAGGTCATCGCGCCTGATGGTGCTTTTTACTCTTACGATGAAAAGTACAGCAGTTCAAGTCACTCGCTCACAGAAGTTGAGGCGAAGAATCTAACTCAAGTACAATTAGATTCCATCCAACATGCGTCAGAGACGGTATTTAAACAAATGAATCTTCGTCATTTATCTCGTATCGACTTTTTCCTAACGGAAGATGATGAGATTTACTTAAACGAAGTAAACACATTTCCAGGAATGACTCCGATCTCAATGTTCCCTAAAATGCTTCAAAACAACGGGCACAAATTTCATGAGTTCTTGGAAGATTGTATAAACAGTGCAAAGTGATTAACGTTATCGAGACGCGTTTTATGATACAAGTTGTTTTCTAGAGCAAGGATTATTCAAGCCGTATTTGAATATTGCTCAGTAGCAATTATGATTATATCAAAGCATTAAACAGATGACTCAGTGGTATGGCGATTTCAAATTATAGAGGTTTTAACCTGCAGTCAGTCGGATCAGATGGCAGTGTTTGGAAGGTTAAAATCAAGAACCACGTCTTACAGGGCAGTTTGACGGCGGTAAAGAAAAGCATTGATTGGTGGTGTGACACCGCATCGATTATTGATCCCAAAGAGTTTGCTTCACTCGGACAAAGAGTGCAGCAAACTGGTGTTGCAAAATCAGAGGTCTTTAACGGCTATACTATTCAAAACGATACAGGCCAACCTAACTCTTGGTACTGTATGTTTAATGGTAAACTGATTAAGGGCAGTAAAGCCGCTATTCAACGCCATATCGAAGCTTATTTGGTTGCAAAGCAAAAAGCGATGCAAGCTCAACAACAAAAGAAACAATAGAATGACTCTGGTATATTCAACAGAAACCGGTCGAATTAAACCGAAAGAAGAAAAAGTATCTCGCCCTAAAGGTGATGGTGTTGTTCGGATTCAGCGCCAAACGAAAGGCCGTAAAGGTAAAGGCGTATGCATTGTTACAGGTTTAGACTTGGATGATGCACCTTTAAAGTTATTAGCGGCAGAACTCAAAAAAGTCTGTGGCTGTGGTGGCTCTGTAAAAGATGGCAATATCGAGATTCAAGGTGATGCTAGAGACAAGATCAAGGCACATCTTGAAAAGAAAGGCATGACAGTCAAATTAGCCGGTGGCTAATTTAATATTTCCAGTAAACAAAAATGGCGTCTAAAGAAATAGACGCCATTTTTTATAAGTTGCTAATTGAAGAGCAAGCAATCGTAGATTGATAGATCGACATTAGCTATTTTATGGTAAATAACCATTATGTTTAATGCTCACAGTAAGGCCCTTAAATTTAAAATCTGCAGGGGAATAGGAGCATACTCAGACAACATTTAGCGTACGGCGATATACAATTTAACATAATATACATAATGCGCACTGATATAGTGGTTCCTGTGGACTTGCAATCACTAAGGCTAATCCAGCACAAACCATTGAAATGCTTGATAATCCAAGTCCGTTAAACTTTTTTCCTATGTTCTGCCATAGTGTCTGCGCTTCGTGCGTTTTTGCTTTATCCATCGCTAAGCCAATCAGAGCCTTTTCTTTGTCTTCACCAATAGTTTCAGCAAGCATAAGTATCTGATTTTCATTGAGATAACTTCGACCTTTTCTTACTTCTGTGAGCATTTGAGGGCTTACACCTAGGTCATGAGCAATCTGCTTGTATTGAATGTAGTTCATTTGCTCTTTGTAAGCATCAATGAGCTTGTTTGTGTACATTTCTGCTTTTCCTCTAATCACGCTATTGGACTGATTTTAGTCTTTTAGTACAGATTTTGCTGTGTTGACGGTACAGAAATATCTGTATTTAATCACTACAGAATTTACTGTATCAGACCGCCTTAGCTTTGGGCGTTTGCCCTTGACGCTTTCGCGCTAGGCTTTGGCGGTCGCTCTCTCAACTAGTCAAGGTGTTGCAATGAAAAAACTTTCTACTGAAAATGCGATCATTATCGATACAGAAACTACTGGCTTAGGCGCTGACGCAGAAATTGTTGAGTTCACTGCTATCTGTGCTCACACTGGCAAAGTTATCGTGAACGAACTTGTTAAACCAACTTGTTCGATTCCTGCTGAAGCAACGGCTATTCATGGCATCACCGATGAAGACGTTAAGGATGCGCTCGACTTTCACTTAGTCTTCTCAAACCATTTTCTTCCACTTCTTAACGGTCGCCCAATCATCATCTACAACTCAGATTTTGATACGCGCTTAATTATCCAATCTTTGGATAAGCACTGTAACGCTGCTTACGTCCAATCCGTTCACGATTTGTTTTTCAAGTTCTGTATTCCTCAGTGCGCAATGCTTTGGTATGCAGAGTTCTTTGGTGTTTGGAATGAACACCATGAAGATTACAAGTGGCAATCACTTTCCAACGCTTGCGCTCAACAGAATGTTGATGTGTCTGACTTAACGGCGCACCGTGCACTGGCTGATTGTGAAATGACTCGTCGATTGATTCACACAGTTAACTCACAGATTGAAAACCAAAACAATCAAAACTGTGACAGCGTCACGAAGCCTAGTTCAGAGGCTTAACCCATGAACGAAGCTCAAATTATCTATTACGACTTGCTGCCTGACTACACGGTGTCTGTGTTGGTCAAAGGTTGCGACGAATGGGATTTGCTTAAATCCATGTCTCATCTTGAGTCTTGGGCTTCGTCTCAGTTCGCTTCTTATGAGTTGGTGTCCATCACCAACACGACCGTTGAACAACGTATCAATTTGGGGGTGTTTGATGACTACTGCAACTAACATCCTTAAAAGTTTCGATGAGCAAAGCGTTCATATTGATTACCTGTGTTTTACGTTTGCCGTGAAAGACTTACGCCATTGTCATGATGCGGTTCGTCGATTGCACAAGCATGAAGAATACAAAGGCTTTGCCAAATCGGGATTGTTACAGCGTCACTGTCGTGCGCCTAAGTTCCCTGCTCCACCTGTGTTTAATCCGACCGTCGCTAAGACGTCTGAAGAAATTGAAGCGTACAACAAAGCCTTTGATATCTGTTACCGCAACTACTTAGAAGATTGCTTGCGTATCTTCACCAATCAAGTGCTTGGTTTGTCGCTGTCTGCGCCTCGCGGTTTGGGTTTCCAGTTCTACACCGAATCCATGAAACTGACTTCGCCAGATGGTGAAGACTTCTGTGGCTTCGTTGGTATCGGCGGTAACAATGACACGGTGCATTTCCAAATCAACGGAACGGGATGCAAGCATGTATTTGCCCGTCGTCCTACGTGGTCGCTGCATGACTGGCTGACCAATGTGCTTGGTGTGCAAACTTTGGCGCGTGTTGACTTGGCCTATGACGATTACGACGGGATTTTTGATTGCGAATACGCTTACAAGGCGTGGCGTGACGACTGTTTCAGAACGGCTGAACGTGGTCGTGGTCCTGTGCTTCATGAAGATATGACCATTGCCAGTATCGGCAAAGACGGCAAACCGATTTACACCAAAGAGCAATACTCGATTGGTTCGCGTACCTCGCGCATTTACTGGCGTATCTACAACAAGGCTCTTGAGCAGAAACTCGCAAACACGGGTCTTGTCTGGTATCGCTCTGAGGTCGAGCTTAAAAAATGGAATGTTGATGTATTGCTGAATCCGGCTGGCGCGTATGCCGCGCTCAATGATTTCGCAGCCTCGATTTCTACTGCAAAGAAATTCAATACCAAACCCGTCCCGACCAAACGCGCGGCGTTAGACCTGTTGGCCTCTGCGCATTGGATGCGCCGCCAGTACGGGAAAATCCTTAATTCACTTATCGAGTTCCATGAGGGCGACATTGAAACCGTGGTCGGTTCCCTTGTCCGTGATGGAACGAAATTCACCTTCCCCGATACCTACGGCAAGTTGGTGACTCACATATTGGAGACTTAACAAATGGCTAAATCCGTTTTTGTACTTGGCATGGATATCACTTGGAACTCAGCACGTGGTGACAGTGCTCAACTGAACGTGTCGCGTCCTCTACGTGAAATCAACTCAGAGAAATTCAAACGCCGCACTATCGGTGAATCCGGTGATGTGAATCCCCAATGGGATCAACCTTTGATGATTGACCATGAATATGCCCTGCTTCTTGAGCGCACTGGTGCTCTCGTTCCTCGCCGTGAATACCAATTGCGCTTGGAGATTAACCCAGAAGACCCATTGGCAGGCGCTATCGTGACTGAGCTTATTCCAGTCGACCAAGAAATTAAGAAGCACTTCGAGGCTTCAATGAAACCCGTTCAAGGCTAAAAAATGTCTGTATGCGTCACCGTCGTTAACCAGTATGGCAATTTGAAAGCAACGAAAACGCCTGTTGCGGATTGCCAAGAATACGTGCTGATTTCGGCGGTGGACTACCAAGAATATAAGGAACCAGTCCTATTCAACGGTGACTTGTTCCTGTATGTCAGTGGCGTGCTCTTGATCAACATGGTCGTTGGTCACTGGGTGGGTCGTGTTGTTCGCCTTATGAGTAAAAGGTAAATCTTATGAAAAAACTAGAACTTGTTGTAACTAACGTAAAACACGCAGTCGTAAACAAAAAAACCGCAGCTGGCGCTGCTCTTATGGTTGCGTCTGTCTCTCCAGCGTTCGCTGAAGTCGATATCACGGGCGCAATCAACTCTGCGGTATCCGGTGGCCAAGCTAACGTATCACTGGTTGTGGCGGGTCTGATTGGTATGGCTGCACTGGGCTTTGGTGTGACAATGGTTGTTGGCTTCTTGCGTAAATAACGGCTCACCTCTATGCCTCCTTTATCGGGTAATTTACTTGGAGATGTTCTCGCTATCGTTCTAGGTGTTGCCTTTGCGGGGGCATTCCTCCACGGCTTTGTGAGTGGCATCAATACTCACTAATCAACGGATAAAGGGAGCTTCGGCTCCCTTTTTAATGGTGAAAATGTGAATAAGTCACTCTTTTTACTTTTGTTTTCGTGCTTGTTCTTATCACTTAATGCAAGCGCAGTTCAACCAACTTACAGCGCTAGCGATGTTGCCGCTTATCCTAACTGTAACTTGTCCTTGGGTAAAAGGGTTAACCCTTACTCGTATGTTTCTTGTTATGAAAATAAGTTTGTTAACTACAAAGACTTCTATACGACATCATGCTCTATAGAGAGTAGTAAATTCTCTTTGATGATTATTTGCAACACAACCAGTCCCAGTTACCCGAGGTATCACGCTGCAACGTTTCTTCATCGTACCGCTAAATGTCCAGCAGACCATGAAAAAGTAGAGGATGGTGATGGTTACACCTGTGAACCTATCGTTCCTGAATGTGAACTTGGCGAAAACCCTGACGGCTCATGTATGGATGCTTGCCAGTTCAAACAGTCCATTGGTGATACGGTGAAATTGCATTGGCACCCTGCGGTTTACGGCGAACTGGTGACGGGCGCTTGCTACGGTGACTACGGTGCCACTCGATGCGAAATGACCAAAAACGAATCTACCATTATTTGTACTGGCGTTCCTGATGGACAGTACACGCCCGACTCTCAATGTTCTCTCAAGTTCGCGTTCACTGGTCGTCAGTGTGAAGGTGGTACTTTGTTTTGGGGCGATAAGGGACCGGATGAACCCATCATTCCACCTGATGAACCGGAAGACCCAACCCATGACCCTGACGACCCAACAGGCGAGATTGAAGACCCAAGTGTCCTACCCGATGATTCAACCAACACGGTTAATCCCGGTGTCGTTGATGATAAGCCGGATGTAGAAGACCCTGACACGGATGAATCGACAGACACGGCAGTCCTTTCTGCTATTAAAGGGCTTAACGTGGATGTGAACAAAGGCATTCATGATCTTAACGTCGATATCAACCAGTCACACGCGGACATCACCAACGCGGTGATTGATGTGAAAGGCTCTTTGGTCGATAACACCCAAGCCATTCAAGAGCAGCAAATCAATGACAACAAAATTTATAAAAACACCAAGGCACTCATCCAACAAGCCAACGGCGATATCACTACGGCGGTGAACAACAATACCAACGCCACCATTGGTATTCGTAACGATTTAAAAGGGCTTGGTGATTCTGTGGGCGAACTCGATAGCAGCTTAAATGCGATTGAGGGTCTATTGACTGGCTCTGAGTTTGGTACACCTACGGGCACCGCTATCACTGGCGAAATCTTCACAGCAGAAGACTTTGCCAACCTGCAAACCACGATAGATGAAAAAGCCGAATCCATTCAAGGCTATGTGGACGACATCAAAGGCTTAATCACTATCGGCACCAACTTCAACAACGGAACATTAAGCGACAAGTCTTTCAATATCAAAGGCGCAACCGTTGAATCAGGACTACAGCGTTTTGATGCGGTATCGGGTTATGTGCGCCCTGTCGTGCTGTTCATTTGTGCCTTAATCGCCCTTTGGGTTCTGTTTGGTAATCGGAGTAAATAACATGGAATACATCTACTCAGCATTAGAGTTTATTGCCAACATTGGGCAAACCTTTCTCGACTTCTTTGATGTGGCGATTGAATGGATAAAGAACGCGTTTGAATATGGCGCGATGTGGCTTATCTCAGTATGGCTCGATATCAAGATTGCCTCGATACAAATCGCACTCAAGATTGCGCAGCTGCTGCTCGAAGAATATGGCGTCTATACGCTTGTCGAAGACCGCTTTAATGCGCTTCCCTCTGACGTCCGTTATATCTTGACCGAATACGGCGTCACCTCTGGGCTACGTGTCATCTTTGATGCGTTCGCTACGTCTTTAGTTATGCGTTTCTTTAACTGGTGATTGAATGGCTACTTCATTTCGATACGGTCACGGTGGCTCTTACAAATCGGCTTGCGCCGTGTGGTTTGACTTACTGCCTGCACTGCGTGAAGGTCGAATTTGCATTACCAACATTCATGGCATGCAGCCACTTGAAGTGATTGAACAACGCCTTGGTGAGAAGTTCCCTGATACAGCTCGGCTCATTCGCATTAGCTCTCGCAATCCTGAAGGCTTCGAGCTTTGGAAATACTTTTTCTGTTGGGCGCCCATTGGGGCGTTCATCCTCATTGATGAGTGTCAGCAAATCTTCTCGGTCAATGCAGGTTTCAAAATGGCGAACATACACAAGCGCCCTTTCACTGAGTTTGAGCCTCACTTACCGGAAGGATTCTCTGAGCTGTTTCACTCTCGTTGGCTAACGATTGATACGTCCAGCTTGGACAATGGCGAGATAGACGATTGCCAACGCACACGTTTTGATGAGCAAGGGCGCATCATCTATCCCGAGAACTTTAACAACGCCTTTATGGAGCACCGGCACTACAACTGGGACATTGTGTTGCTCACGCCTGACTTTGCTCAAATCCCGAAAGAGTTAAAAGGTGTCGCGGAGTTGGCCAAGCAACATAAGGGTAAAGATGGGATCTTCTTTTCCAACCGTAAACCGCGCATCTTGGAACATGACCCGACGCGAACGGTCACCAAACCAAGCAAAGACGATGTGGTTTATAACCTCAAGGTGCCGCTTGATGTCCACCTACTCTACGCCTCGACTGTCACGGGGCAAATCACCAAATCGGGACTTGGAAAGAACATCTTTCTTAACCCGAAATTCTTAGCAGCTATGGCACTGGTCGTGCTTTCATTTGGGTACTTAGTTTATGCGCTTATTGGTATGGTTTCTGATTCTGAGACGACAACTGCGGAAGGAACGCAGCTTCATCAAACTTCGCAGCAAAGTGGCGTTTCGACTTCGCAAGGTCAAGCACGTCCTGGTCAAAGTGGTTCGCCTGGTTCTGTCATGGGTTCTAGTGGTTCTGGCTGTACGGGTTCTGGTTGCGGGAATGAGTCTTATCATGACGTAGGCACCGTTCCGGCTTGGTTCCCACTGGCGAACTCAGAGAGTATCTATGTCTCTGCCGTGGAACGTTGGCACAAAGCCACCTCGATACACGTCAACGTGCATTTTGAGGTTGTCACACCACGCGGTGTGACTTACCTCGATGACGGATTCCTAAACAAGTTGGGCGTCAAGATGGAATATCTGGACGATTGCCTCGTCCAGCTGTCTCGCGGCGCATCCAACTTCTATGTCACGTGTTCGCCGTATGAGCAATATGCACAACGGCAGGAGCAAGATATTGAACTCAAACCCGTTGGCGGTTTGTTTAGTGGAGACGAAACCTAATGAATGAATACGTAACGCATGGGCAGCTGGTTGAAATCGTCGAGCTGTTTGATCATCTCTCGATAGTGAATGCAGTCATTGTGGTGCTCGTGTATGACCTTGCGAGATACCTCCTAGGGAAACTGGTCGACTACTTCAATTAAAGGCACGGTGCCAGCCCCGAAGGGATAAGGAGTTGCGGAGCGACGACGAGGCACCAAGCCGCCCACCTTAGCAAAACCTAGCCTCATTACTTAATCGGCGCGGTTAGCCGCCCAAAGCTACTTGGATGCTGCCGCCCTCCTTCCTGCTAGACCAGCCTCGCAGAGACTATCCACACCAAAGGCGCGTTAACCTACCGGAACGCTGCATACCCACAACATCAAAGCTTTGCGAGTGTCGAGCAATGCTTACTCTTCTTTTATGGGTTCTCTCCGACGGACGCGCGGAGCAAGTGAGGACGGGCTAGGACGATTGCGCGACGTGCGGCGGGAGGTCAAACCCCCGAATCTGTATTACGGGGGTAAATTCCCACTGAGTACTAACCTCATGCTCTGAGACAAACTGTTCTTAGTTTTTATTTCCGACAGATCTCCCCAAATAATATGCAATCTGTTTGATCGTTGTGGGTTTTAGTTATAATCAACTCTGTTAGTATTAAAACATTTTTACATGCTCGGTATTGAGCTATTAGTCCATTAACATCAGAAGGTTAAACAATGAATAAAAATAAGTTTGAATTGGTTGATATTGCAAAGGCAGGAGCAAGCCTCGTGTTGGACGCTTCCAAGTACAACAAGTTTGAGTTAGTTGAGATAGCCCAGTCAATAAGCTCTGGCTGTACACTACATCTTACTAATTGTTCGAGCAAAACAAAGTTTGAACTTATTGATATTATAGAGGCTGCTCCACAAAGAGTTACCCTTCAGTAGTTTGATGTAGGAGAAGATTAAGAAAATGAAAGTGAATGATTTTATATTTAAATTATTCACTTTAACCACTTTACACTATATTTAATGAAATTTATTTAAAGTTGAAATATGTTATATGTTAATAATGCCGTGTACAGTTATTGGTTTGACACTTATAACTGGGATTTAATAAATTGCGGAATGAATCGAAGAGATTATGGAAAGTTTCTATCTTCTTATGTTAGATCGCAAAATACATCAATGGTTTTAAACTTAAATGGCTCTTGGGGGACCGGAAAGACATACTTTCTTAAGCAGTTATATACTGAATTTTTAAAATCACACTCTTTGCCAACAATTTATATAGATGCTTGGAGCTCTGATTTTAGCAAAGACCCTCTTTTAGTTATTATTTCAGAGTTTCTTGAGCAGTTAGAAGCGCTATTTATATCTGAAAAAGACTCATCCTCATTCGATAAAATAAGAACAAAAAATGAAATATTTAAGAATTTATGGCGGTTAACAAAAAAAACATACAATGGAGCATTGGATATAGGTGCAGTTTACACAGCATCGAAATTAGATGATTATGATTCAACAGGTCTTTTAAAGTTAATTGAGCATATCAAAGTTGAAGATAGTACACACATTGGTTCAGTATCTGAGCCAGTATTAGGAAAATCATTAACTGATAATTATAAAAAGCAGTTAAATGCTATTAAAGATACAAGAGCGCTACTATCTAGATATTCGGAATACATACGCGATAACAATAAAGGAAATATTATAGTCCTCGTAGATGAACTGGATAGATGTAGACCAACTTATGCTATAGAAATGCTAGAAGTTATTAAGCATTTTTTTGATATTGACAACTTCATTTTTATCATTGCGACTGATACAGAACAGTTGAGCCATTCTATTAAATCTGTATATGGAAACTCATTTGATGGAAATGAATATCTTTCTAGATTTTTTAATCGAAGGGCTGAGCTACCAAAAGTTTCCGAGTCTAGCTTTGTTCAGTATTTAATAGAAAAAAATCAAGCAAAGAAACTCATTGAATCAGCCAATTTAATAGATAAGTACATCACTAAGTCTAATACCAATACTGTAACTGCCGTATTTTTTGAATGTTCAGTAATATACTCACTTTCGCTAAGAAGATTAGAACAGATTTTTCATAAGTTCATGTCTATAATTAGTTTTGAAATGGAGAATGAAAATCGTTATTTCGATTCCCATATACTTATCCAATTACTCTGCGAATACGAAAATAATGAATATCATGATGTATATTCCGCGAGGAAGAAATATGGGATGGCAACAAAAAAAGTATCAAAAGATTATGACTACAATGGAAACTATCATACTTGGGTACTTAGAGATTGTTCGTTTTTAAATAAAAAGTATTCAGATTTAAAACTTAACAACGAAGATAGTCTTTATCAAATAGAGGATAAGAATGTTTATCCATGGGGTTACTCAGAACTAACCATTAGAGTGCAAGAATATTATGAAGTGGCATGGAAGTTTGCTTTCGGATTTACGGACAGCAAAGGTATACGTAAAAAATCAAAATTGATAGGCAACCTCAAAAGCAATAAGCCTAACGAATACACAGATGCTGTTAGGGCACTAAGTTTCATAGGTACTGTTTTTAATTCATACATTGATAACGCCTCAAATATGCTTGAGCATGATGAGTGCCTAACAATAGATTGTTACTATAACTATGTTGAGTTAGCACAAACTCTTTCATAAAGGCATTACTATCGCTTTTTATTAAACGATGTAAAGACTTGCTAGTATGTTTATGCTTCGCGTTTTGTATTTGTGGCTCTTGATCCAACTGGTACTTAGTCGTAGCCTGTATGTGCTAGGTTTTATATGTCAAGGATATGAAATGGCTAAGTTTTTAAACACAAGTGCAACAAACTACTACCTCGAAGAACTGATCAAGAACGCTTCTGAAAGGCTGATTCTCATCAGCCCTTTTCTCAAGCTTAACGATCGGATTCGAGAGCTTTTGGAAGACAAAGACCGATTAAAAATCGACATTCGAATTGTCTATGGGAAAAGCGAGCTACAACCCGATGAGATTAACTGGCTTAAAGGTCTCTCCTTTGTGCGTACCAGTTTTTGCAAAAACCTCCATGCAAAGTGTTACATGAACGAAAGTGCTTGTATCATTACAAGCCTAAACCTCTACGAGTTCAGCCAAGTAAACAATAACGAAATGGGTATCTTCATTGACCGTGACGAAGACCCCAATGTCTACAAAGATTCCTATGAAGAAGCGCAACGTATTATTCGTATTAGCGATGAGGTTCGTATTTCATTAGAGAAGGTTACATCATCTACCAATGACCCTTCTAAAATTGAAGACTCAGAACCAGAAAAAGCCAAGCTAACTTCATCCAAGCTAGCCAAGAAGCACAAAATTAAAACAGATGACTTTCTTCAGATGTGTGTAAGCAAAGGCTACTTATCTTTCGATGATGGAAAACATTCTTTAACCGAAGAAGGGAAATCGTTGGGTGGCGAGTTCAAGTACAGTAAACGTTTTGGTCCTTACTTTATCTGGCCAGAGTCATTAGAGGTTGAATAGACAAAATAAGGCTCCTGCTGGAGCCTTAAATCACACTATTTTCTTTAGCACTCTTGCATACTTCAATATTTGGTGAGCAACCTTTATATCATTCGATGCACCTAACTCAAGTAAAGCAACCCCAATCAATACTTGCTGCGCAGTAACCAACTGCCCTGTTGGAAGCTCTAATCGATCATGCCTCATTACGAAGTTTTCCCAATCTTCACAAGAGCTCAATTCCCTACCCTTATTCATCCTCATCAAGCGTTTACACTCTGGCGGAATGGATTTTCCTTTATCCCATTCTTTGACCGTTCTCACAGTTTTTAAACAAAGTTTGGCAGCTTCTTCGACGGTTAAACCACATTCAAATTCACGAAAAATATAGTTTTTAGTCATTTCGTGATACTTCATTGAATTGTCCCTCAAAAGAGAGACATTTTATAGGATACGCATATGCAATCGTATTCAACATAAGCGCCCATAATGCGAACTTAAGAGTTAGAAGATTAGCATTGGTGAAGTCAGTTTAGTTACACCGTATTTGGCTGTAGCTGCTTTGCAAGCCTCATCAGCTGTCTTGTATGGACCGTGAACTTCGATTTCACCACAGCGACAACTTGATAATAACCAGTCATCAACTTTAAAACCGTGTGGCTGACTAAGTTCCTTCATTGTATCTTGGGTTACGTTCAACACTGTACACGTTGGTTCTGCATCTTGCTCATTCGATATGAGTCAACATGGACACGCATTTGCTTAACCCAAACGTGTAAGTACTAGATTATCTTTATAGGAACAAGGAATCTAACAGGTGTAAACTCTCTACTTTTCAATCTATACCTAGATCTTTCTTCATATGCTCACTCAACTCGTTAGTGGTTCTTACATTAATCTTATGTTTGCAATGATGGATTCTCAACTCTTCACCAAATAATTTTACTAGTGATTTGGTATACAAAGCACTAATATTATTTATTATTCTATACAATGTATCTTTCTGATAAACAGATCTTTTCGAATTTTGTATTGCAGTCTTCATATTTAAATATCCTCACACGTTTAACTTTATAATTTAAAGTGTCAATTTCAACTTTTATTATTACTTTTTCCGATATGGAATGAGTCATTATCAATGATGCACAATCAAGAATTAAATCACCCGATCCAACTTAGTAATTTCACGAGACAAATTTTTTATTTTTAAATCTTTATTTTTTATATTTAATCCGATTGATTTAATTTCTTCAGGATATCGGTTTAACTTAATATCCAATATGATTTTATTAAGATAGTAGTCTGCCTTTATTTCATGGCGGCTTTTAAATATCATTGTCCCCCTCCGATGAAGCAAGTTATACTTTCCCACCAGTTAAAAGACAACGTGACTCAGAGTTGCAAAAAGGTAACAATCATGGAATTGATGAACAATGAGCTGATCTGCTTTGCAGCCATTTGTAAACACCTCTCTCTTACAGAGGCATCAAAAGAACTTGGAAAGTCGAAAGCTCAAGTCAGCAGGCAGCTAGCAGCATTAGAAAAACAACTTGGTGTAACACTCGTCCACAGGACAACAAGGAAACTCGTTTTAACTGATCATGGCGAAAGCATTAGAGAGCTTGCTATCAAGACGTTAGAGGGTTTGCACGAGTTAAATTACAGAGCTAGCTCGTTGAGTGAATGCATTGATGGAAAGTTTAAAATCACAATGCCCAACTCTATAGCCTCTTCTATTTTTGGTTCTGTTCTTAAAGACTTACAAGAACGATATCCAAAAGTTGATTTTGAAATATCGTCAAGTAACAATGTAGAAAATTTATTAGAAAGCAATGTAGATTTAGCGATTAGGCTTAATAATGTTATTGATGACACTCTTATTGCACATAAACTTGGTGATTATAGTGATGTTTTGATATCTAGGGTAAGTAATGCCAACCACAAAACACTATTAATCTACAAACATCATTCGAATAAGGAATCAATTAAAAGTCAATATACTGATGTTATCGAAGTTGATAACACCTCTATTTTAATAAACTTTGTTTCTGAGGGAGTTGGGGTTGGTGTCATTCCAAACTATCTTGTTAAAAGTAACTATATAGACAAAAACATCCGAATATCGCAAACTTTTGATATAGAACGTTCCATGTATATGGCCTACCCTTATCAAAACCCTTTGCCAAGAAAGCTAGCCGAGATATCTACTTTTATTAGGTCTGAGTTATCACAAGTATTGAAGAGTGAGTCATTTTAGGGCGGTTGTTCAGATTTAGAATTTTGCGTTGTCTACTCAACTAGGCCTAACGCTAATCTTTGTAACATATTGTTTCAGCGGTATTTATTAACTCCCCCATCTTTATGCTTGCTATCACAATGTGAGATGCTCTGCCGTCTTGTTATCAAGGTTTTGCGTGGAATAAATCACGTGGGGTAAACGATAGATTGACTTACATTAAAATTTTCATCAAAAGCAACTTTATATAAAATTGATTTCATACCAATCTGTGTGTATCTTCTACCCATATCCCCACAATAACCAAGGAGAATGCCATGGATAAGCTACTCGCGTCTGCATTAGAAATTAAGCAGCGAACTATGGTGACTGGCTTTTTTGCTAGAAATGGATTCAAAATCGCTATGACCGATTTTGATGATGTCACTTTTGAGCGAGAAGGCGTGCAAGTTAACGTACATTTTGATCTGCAGTCAAACGCGGAGTCTGCATCTGTTTTATCTCATGAGGCATCAATCATTCCTGGCTAAAAACTTTTATTATCACCGATACACCAAGCCGAACATAAACGTTCGGCTTTTTAGTGACAAAAAATGATGAGTGCGAACAAGAGTTGTCGATCACTCGTCTAAATAGACGATTAATAAATCAGCTTCAACTTCGTTCACAACCTTTGGTATCGATGAAAAAAAGCGACTCAATAAGTTGTGATGATGACCACAGACAACTAAATCTATCCCCTCTTTTTTGACGATTCCCGATAGTTTTATATGAAGATCGCCGATTACTACCATGGTCTCGTTTACTGGGCATAAGCATTTATCAGCGAGCTCTTGCAGCCTTCTTTCCAATTCTTGCTCTTCCTTCGCTTCCATGACTATGCGATCAACATCTACGTAAACAAATGAGAGTTTGCTGCTTGAGTTATCCGCTTGCATTATTGCTTTTTCGATAACGGCTTGGCTAGATTTAGATAAGTCGACAGCAACCAAAACGTGCTTGTAACCCATCATTCCTCCCTTGGTTAGTTTTTGTTCTCATATTAAGTCTAGTCCACATAGAGCGAACACAACATCAAAACTACTGCTACATGATAGTTAAAGGAGTTTAGTGTAAAACAGGCAAATAGTTTTCATTACAACCTTGTTGCTTCCTCTCATCCAAAGATCAACGATGTTTTTCCAATTTCTTCTCTAATTATCGGACTATTTAACAGGAAGGACGTCAGGAAACGTTACGTTGTAATAGGCGTTACTGCTCTTGATTTCTACTACTCTTGAGGTTTCATATTACCCACTTCAACGTCGCCTAGTTTAGTAAAACTACTTTAGGTTAAGCGTGTTCAATATGTAACGCTCCGCTCAAATCCAGGAGACGTATTTCGGCTAAAAAAGCAGCTAAATAAGATGAATTTCGATTCATCTATTACATATGTCTGCGAGTGCTTACTGTTCTTATATCGCGTATTTAATAAGTCTAGTTTAATTACCGTTATAAGTTACGGTGTATCTTTTTTCTTTTTTCAGCATAATCCTCTACCTGGGAACGAAGCTCTCTTGGGTTTTGTAATTAAATTACAAGATCAATCGCGACCAATATGGTTGGCAGATTAAAAGACCGAGGTAAACAATTGATATAATAGAGTTTAACTTATAAGTTCTTTAAAAAATGCCTAACTACCTGCACTGTGTAAGCCAAGGTTAATATGATGAGGTAAAATTTTACTAACCCGCTATTTAGTTTTAAAGGTAATTGAACAAGATTAAAATCATAGAGGTATAGTAAATTTTAGTTACAGCGTAACCAGGGTGGTGTTTGGGAGTGTAAAGGAATAGAAAATAGAAAGGCAAAAAAACAGGGCGTATGCCCTGTCCATGAATTGATTAGTTTTGTTGCTGTTGTTTTTCTGCGTACTCAGAACGAATCCGTTCGGCAACAATTTTGATAGCTTCTGCAGTACTTGTGCCCTTCGCCATCAATTCTTGAATTCTCTCTACAGCTTGTTGTTGTTCTTGGTGAGATAGAGGGGGTAAATCGTCAAACATAAAAAGCTCCTCATTTTGAGGAGCTGACTATAACGATTCAATTAATAGGTAGCAAGGAAATTAATGGATGCACCCATAGCGTTCTCGTTTGTGTACTGAGCTGCGATATCCAATTCGAACAACTTAAGTGGAGACAACCCGATACCAGCAGTAATGGTTCCTTCGTCATTACTTCGAGCTAAGTTCTTCATATACCCTGCTCGTAATGCCATTTGACGCAAAATATCAAATTCAATACCAGCTCGAATCATTTGCGTATTATCATCAAAGGATGAAAAACGTTTTTCTTCGTTAAGATCGTAGTCAACACTCATCGTAAAGTAATCGGCAACAATCCCTGCCCCAACGGTGTATACAGGACGCATGCTATATTCGTATGATTTTATCGTATCGCTGCCATATTGGAATGATTTTGTTTTAACGTCTCTTCCGATCAAATTTTTCGCTGAAATACCGAGACGATATGGGCCAAAGAACCAAAGTGCGCCGGCGTCTAAGTTGAACATCGTTTCCGCGGTCTCATTTTCACGTAAGTCTTTAGTATCAAAATTCTGAAAACTCGTGGCGTATGAGTATGTGTATATACGCTGAAGTTTAGGAGTAACACCAAAAGAAAGGTGTTGGTTCATGAAATTAGTGTATTTAGCAAGTGAAATACCAGCTTCAGCCACGCCAATAGAAACACCTTGTACATAGCTATCATCTAATGGATTAGTACCTGAGGTATCAACATTTGGTTGTACGAATGATTCAGTGTATAACTTACCGTATGCAGTTGCAGATAAGAATTTGTTGGGAATACCAATGGCAACGACACCACCAAGATCAAAGTCTGTCTTTTTCCCATCGATAGCATCCATCGATTTTTTGATTTCATCGACGTCTGTCAATTTGCTGATGCGTTCGATCTCATCAACTAGATCATATTGATCATCGTAGCTGCCACCAAAACTTGGCACGATCATGCCTGCATCGTCATTTCGGCGATAAATCGCAGTAAGAGCGGGGTTGAAAAAAGACGCAGTTAGATAAGTTGCTGATACGGTACCAACGCCACCCATTGCATCACTACGAGCCTCTATCGCATAAGTAGCAGCAGAGGCAGCATTAGCGAAAAGAATAGTAGCAACAGAAGTGGCAAGAATTTTATATTTGTTTTTCATACTACACTTGTGATTTTAGTTCGTCCTGAACCTTTATCGGCACAAGTAGTATTTCTTTAACTATTCTTCCTGGGAAAGATCATAGGTTCGGCTAATAGTTTGAGCCTGCTCAACAATTATATCGCCCTGCCAACGGCGACTATTGATACTTACCGCCAATACGTATCTATCGTTTGGGACACCCGCTAGCTCCAATGAATTTGGATAATTAGACTCGTAAGTCTTTTTCCACATTTGCTCGTACTGGCCATCAATGTAGTCATACAAACCGACTTCAAGTTGCGGTAATGGACAATGGGGATTACGAAGTGCGCTCTTTTCTACTTTCCAATTCTCTTTAGATGTCCAACGAACATATTGAGAAGAGTTTGAATCTCCAAGTATTACCCAAGTTCGATACTCTTGTTTATCAGTAGAAACAACGGTTAAGTGATATAAACCAGCTTCAAGCTTACCTGTTAAGTTATAGCGTTTCGAGTAACTACGCTCGTTGGCAAGTTCTGTCCCGTTCGGCTGT
This sequence comes from Vibrio sp. D417a, assembly GCF_030248595.1. Taxonomy (NCBI): domain Bacteria; kingdom Pseudomonadati; phylum Pseudomonadota; class Gammaproteobacteria; order Vibrionales; family Vibrionaceae; genus Vibrio; species Vibrio sp. D417a. The sequence continues at coordinate 208,308 of NZ_JAHGAM010000004.1, forward strand.
TGTTCATAGCTGAATGAACTGTCCGCGGATATAGAATCATCCACCCATCGATTAAATGAAATATTTTCGATGTCAGTTGTAGCTCTTAGCTTGATCACCAATCTAAATGTATCTCGCCCAGGGCTTTGAATAGTCTGACGAATAACGTTCACACCACTTATCCAATCAGGCAGCGTTACACCAGTGAGAGCCTTGCCACAGTTTTTAGATAGTGACTGACCAAGAAGATCATTAAGGTGAGGAGTCAAATCTTTACTTGGTTCCGTTTGCCAGAGTTCAACAAGAGAGTTGAACATACCCGCAAGATCATCTTCAAGTAAGTGTTGATGTGCCTGTGTTAAAGGCGTGTTAGTTTGAAACCAGTCCATCGCATGGACTGGTTTCACTAACGCTAATGAGACAACTACAGGGAGTAGTATTTTCATTACGACTTATGCTTTCATCTTGTAGCCAACACCACGAAGTGTTTCAATTTCCAGTCCTGGCAGTTTTTGACGAAGCTGTAATACATGTGTATCAACCGTACGTGTTGTCGGGAAGTGATTGTAACCCCAAACGTGGTCAAGTAGCTCATCACGAGTAAACACGCGACCTAAGTTTGACGCCAAAAATAGCAGCAAATCAAACTCTGTTCGAGTAAGCGTAATTAGCTCGTCTTTATAAGTCACTTCACGAGTCGAGCGGTCAATCTCTAAGTCTTTTGTAATCACTTTATCAGCGTTGCTTTGTTCTGCTGAATCCGGTGCTCGTAGCTGTGCACGGATTCTCGCAAAAAGCTCCGCTTCAGCAAAAGGCTTTGTTAAGTAGTCGTTCGCGCCGGAATCAAGGCCTGCAACTTTATCTTTTACGGTAACAAGTGCCGTTAACAAGATAACTGGTACGTCTTTAATCTGTTTCCATTCTGGGAGACATTGTACAGAGTCACCATCTGGGAGTTGGCGATCGAGAATTACCAAGTCAGCTTTTTTCCATTGTGGCTCTACGTCTGCAATACGCTCCACATGTAAACACTCATATCCTGCTTGTTCCAGGCTTACTAACAGGCCGTCAGCCAAGTTTTTATCGTCCTCAACGAGAAGCAGTGTCTGTTTCACAAGGTATCTCCAATATAAAAGTTGTAGGTGGTCCCATTAAGGACATTTTTCCGCCCATGCGGCCTACCATAGATTCAACGATTGTTAATCCAAGTCCTAACCCGCTCTTACTTACGAACGGTTTCTTCAAATTTGCCCAATCTTTAGCCGTTAGGCCTCCTGCATCTCGGACTTGGAATACTATTTTTTCTTCACTAGTTGAGACATCTAATTCAACCGGTGCGACACCGTACTTAAGCGCATTACGAAGCAAGTTATCGATACAAGTTCCTAACCAGTACACATTAACTTTAGCAGCCACATCTTCATTGATGTTAAAAAGCACGGCACTATCAAATTCTTCTTCGATCTTAAATTCTAACCAATCTGCAACGGATGGTACCCAGTCTGTTGCAAGCATTTGGTTATCAGATTGCAAATAATCTTTACTCGCTTCTGCCAATTGACGCAGGCGGCGCGTATCTTCACACAATCTGCGGAATTCGTCATACACACTTTCAGGCAAATGCTCGAACTCTCGACGAAAGCCCTCAACCGTTAGTGACAGAGATGCAATCGGTGTTCTGAGCTCATGCGTTAAAATTTGCAACACGAGCATTCTACTACGTAGTTCTTCTCGCTTGCTATTCCAACGGTACACCGCCCAACCAATCACCAAAAGAATATTGGCGATTACCAGTATGATCATACTGATCCGCAAAACTTGCGAGTGATCTTCTACATCCCAACAAATATTGCCTCGTTTAACAAAGCAACTTTTGCTTTGAGAGGCTAGAGCGTATGACAGACCCGCATTCGCTACGTTCTCTTGCCAGATATCTTTCTCGAAAACAAAGTAACGGTCACCACGTCTTAGCCAAAGTTCGTTACCTTCAATAAACATGCTCGCGCCCGCAATCAAAGCATTAATGGCGTCGTCATCCATGTTTTTCAAGCTTTCTAGCAACTCATCCCCTTCCTCGTTATCACGCTCTTTTATATGCATGTACTGAGATAGTTTGGGTTTGAGTTCTGGATACTTATCCACATAACGTGCCGCATACGTCCCACCACCAGGGTGAATGAGACCACTACGCGAGAACCAACGAGGTGTCAGCTGCGTCCCTTTACAAATCGCCCTTGTAAATACTAAAGGCTCAGTAATTAAAGGACTTAATGGTAATTTGCCACGACAAGTATTCGCCAAGCTGTAAAGCTGTTGGATATCTTTTAACGGATAGTCAGACGTTTGCGGCAGAAGCGAATCTGGCGCAAGTAACTTGGTAGGATAATTTGATTGCAGAATACGAATATCGTACGACTTAAGAGCTACTTCATAGTTAAATAGCTCTGTAAACGTATCTATTCTTTCTGGTAGTGAATCGGAAAATGCAGGTGCCGAAAAAAGCGGCAATACAGTTGCAAAACCGAGCAAAAACTTTTTAATCAAACTGTTACCGTCACTTGTTACATTAGCCAAAACTATACATCAATCTACAAGCAATTGACATCTGCTAACAGAAGGATTTGCATTACTATAACATTGAAACGGAACAAAAAAGGGCCAGCGATTGCTGACCCTGTATAGTTTTAAATCAAGAATGGTTAAAGTGCTTTAAAAATAGACTCAACACTTTCTTTCGCATCACCAAATAGCATTGATGTATTTTCTTTGAAGAACAGTGGGTTCTGTACTCCTGCGTAACCAGTATTCATTGAGCGCTTGAATACCACTACGTTTTTCGCGTTCCATACCTCCAATACGGGCATACCAGCGATTGGGCTGTTCGGATCTTCCAGTGCGGCTGGGTTGACCGTATCGTTAGCACCGATAACCAATACGGTATCGGTTTCTGCAAAGTCATCATTGATTTCATCCATTTCAAGAACGATATCATACGGTACTTTTGCTTCAGCGAGTAACACATTCATATGCCCCGGTAGACGACCCGCTACTGGGTGAATCCCAAAGCGAACTTCAATACCTTGTGAACGAAGTACATCAGTAATTTCATGAACAGGGTATTGTGCCTGAGCTACTGCCATGCCATATCCTGGAGTGATGATTACTGATTTTGAGTTCTTCAACATCTCTGCAACTTCTTCAGCCGTTGTTTCACGATATTCGCCCTGCTCTTCGTCACCTGAAATCACTATCTCTTGACCAAAACCACCGGCAATAACACTGATAAACGAACGGTTCATTGCTTTACACATGATGTAAGAAAGAATCGCACCTGATGAACCTACCAAAGCACCTGTTACAATCAATAGATCATTTGCTAGCATGAAACCTGCTGCCGCTGCTGCCCAACCTGAGTATGAGTTCAACATAGAGACAACAACTGGCATATCTGCACCACCGATTGAAGCGACTAAATGGTAGCCGAATGCGAACGCGATCAAAGTCATCACAATAAGAGCGAACATGCTGCCATCTGCTTTTACGAAGTAGATCATAAGAAGCGTAGAAATAACAACCGCTGCGAGGTTCATTTTGTGCTTATGAGGCAGATTAAGTGGCGACGAAGAAATCACACCACGCAGCTTACCAAATGCGACAATTGAACCGGTGAAAGTTACGGCACCGATGAACACACCCAAGAATACTTCTACAAGGTGGATAACATGCTCAGCATGTGTTGCTGCTTCTGGCGCATCTAGGTAGCTGTTGTAGCCAACTAAAACCGCAGCTAAACCTACAAAACTGTGTAGAATCGCAACCAGTTCTGGCATCTCGGTCATTTCTACTTTCTTCGCATAGAAAATACCGATCGCACCACCTATCGCCATCGCGATAATGATCCAACCAAAACCTTGCGCATCTGGGCTAAAGATCGTCGCTATTAGCGCGATCGTCATACCAGCGATACCGTAGTAGTTACCATTACGAGCAGACTCTTGCTTTGAAAGCCCCGCCAAACTCATGATGAAAAATAATGCAGCAACAATGTAAGCTGCTTGTACTAATCCTGCAGACATTGTGACTCCTATTTATCTTTGCGGAACATTTCAAGCATACGCTTGGTGACGGTGAAACCACCGAAGATATTGATACTCGCGATCAATACGGCAATAAAAGATAGGAATGAAACGACGCCATTACCTTGTCCAATTTGCAGTAATGCACCAACGACAATAATGCCAGAGATAGCATTCGTTACTGACATTAGTGGAGTATGAAGTGCATGGGTAACATTCCATACTACGTAGTATCCGACAACACACGCTAGAACAAATACAGTAAAGTGAGAAAGAAACGCTGCCGGAGCAACCGATGCTACCCATGCAAAGGCTCCAACAGCCGCTGCCACACCAATAATTTTCTTCGTTGGAGACGTAGGTTCTTCTACTTTAGGCTCTGGCTTTACAGGCTGTTCTTGTTTCACTTGCGGCTGAGCTGAAACCTGAATTGGTGGCGCTGGCCAAGTAACTTCACCTGCTTTCACCACGGTAACGCCACGGATAACAACATCTTCAAAATCAATATTGATGTTGCCATCTTTCTCTTTACACAGCAGTTTTAGAAGATTGACAAGGTTTGTCGCGTAAAGCTGAGAAGATTGTGTTGGCAAACGACCAACCATGTCAGTGTAACCAACAATTTTTACGCCGTTATCCGTCATGATAACTTGGTCTTTCACTGTATATTCACAGTTACCGCCATTAGCAGCTGCCAAGTCGACAACTACACTGCCCGCTTTCATGCTGTCGACCATTTCTTTGGTGATCAACTTCGGCGCAGGTTTACCAGGGATGAGCGCGGTCGTAATAATGATATCAACATCTTTAGCTTGCTCTGCGTATAACTCTGCCGCTTTTTTGTTGAAGTCATCAGACATTTCTTTTGCGTAGCCATCCCCAGAGCCTGACTCTTCTTGAAAGTCAACGGTCAGGAACTCAGCGCCCATCGATTCAACTTGCTCTTTTACTTCTGGGCGGACGTCAAACGCACGGACAATGGCACCTAAGCTACCTGCAGCACCGATAGCCGCCAAGCCAGCGACGCCAGCCCCCGCAACCAATACTTTCGCTGGAGGTACTTTACCGGCAGCCGTAATTTGACCTGTAAAGAAACGACCAAACTCATGAGCTGCCTCAACCACTGCACGATAACCAGCGATATTAGCCATCGAAGATAGCGCGTCTAAGGCTTGTGCACGTGAGATACGAGGAACGGAATCCATGGCAAGAACGTTAATGTTCTTACTGGAAAGTTGTTCCATCAACTCAGCATTTTGAGCCGGCCAAATAAAGCTAACCAGTGTTGCTCCATCTTGCAGTAACGCAATTTCGTCAATGCCTTGCTCATCATCCACAATTGGCGCATTAACTTTTAAAATAAGGCCAGATGCCCAAACTTCTTCACTAGAAACGATTTTCGCACCAGCTGCTTCATAAGCGGCATCATCGAAACTCGCTAGCACCCCCGCTTGGGATTCAATCGCGACATCGAATCCCAATTTTATTAACTGCTCAACCGACTTCGGCGATGCAGCCACTCGCGATTCACCCGCGAGTATCTCTTTAGGTACACCGATTTGCAAAACGCATACTCCTTGTATACATATCAATAAATTAGTCCCAAAACAGAGCGTCGCTCTACTCTAATTCTTTTTTATTTCTATCTGTTTACCACGCAAGACAATTGCAAACGAAAGATGATGTTTGGGGACACCCATTTGCACAATAACACCTTGACTAACAGCCCTGTTATTATTCTGTTTGTATCGAACGCGTCTCATTACTTCAAGTGTTTTGTAATTTAAATACTAAATTTCATTACATATAACGCTAAGTAATGAATTATTGTCGCTCTGTGCACGAAAAATAACAACGCAACACCGTACTAGACTGAGGTCTAACCAGGTAACGATTAAATACTGACTTAACAGAGATTTAAGCGTTAAAAAGAAAGAGCCACTAGCATATACACTAATGGCTCTTTTTAAGATGACTGGAATCAAATTGCAGTAAATTGCTAGTCGAAGATTTTATCGCCCATTTGATCAATAAACATTTGAGATTTCTTCAACATAAGGTCATTGGCATCTTGCTCTGAGCCAAGCAAATCGGAGCGAATAAACCGATGTGTTTTCACTTCATCATTGTCATGCTTTTCTATTCGACCAGCGATGCGATATTGTCCGCCCTCTGAAAGGCTCTCTGGGTAAATAAGGAAACCTTTATACTCAACTGGTTCGATATTTTTGGCTTCAACCGTTTTCTCACTACCACCAAACAAACGCGAAAAAAATCCCACGATTCCTCCTTGGGTCAGCTCACTAGTCAACTGAGCGACTCTTACTTAATATTAACGTTAAGGATCGGTTTTTCATACCAATCCAACTCTTTGTCATCATCATAACTAGTATGGGAAAAAATTACAGGCACATCATACTCTCGGTTCTTACGCCTGTCTTCTTTCACCATTTCTGCGGCGTTTTTCACCGCTATATCCGCGCTTTGCTTAAACTGGCTTAATTTTTGTTCAGGAAGTGAAGACAAAAAATCAATATCATGACGGATATAGACAGGCTTGAGCTGGATAAGCGCAAGGCAAGCAATATCGGCTAACTGTTCGTTGTCATACTGTTCTAAAAATTCGGGCAAACTGAGAACCTGGCCTACTAATGTTTCCATGTAGTTGTGCACATCTGAGCTTATTTGCATCTGTAAATCTCCTTTTTCCTATGAAATGAGTATAGCAACGACTTGTTTATAACAACTTATTGATTGCTCTTAATTTAATCAATCTCTCTCTTTTTGCCGTAATGTCTTCCAAAATACTTGGGAAAAGGAACAAATAGACGTATTCTTGCTAGTTCTCAAAGTTCGAAATTCAATAACGGATAAATATCCATATTGATAAAACGATTTACCTAACCAATTATATAGTCAACTATTTTCAGGCAGTTTGTAATAGATGTCCTCATCGTCAATGACTTCATCAGGCTTCAGATTCTTATTCCCTTTTTTGCTACTGGGCATAGTGAGTTCGGGCATGGACAGCATTATTCAGATGACTCAGGCAAACTGGGGCATTGCCGCAAACTTGCCGTACATACTATTAGGTTGTGCGCTACTCCTTTGTTATTCATTTAAGCAAGGCAGAGAGTCCATGGTGTGCTTGGCAATGTTGCTAGCCTACTTCGTGATACAGCACCGCCTACAAGTCCCGCTTCAAAGTGGTACCGCTTTACTTGAGCTAACCATTTTAGCCACGTTACTTCCTGTCTCGTTTCTTACGGTATTTTTGTTTAGTAAAGAAGGTTTTGACTCCAGAGCCATGTTGACTTATATCTTGATGTTAGCAATGTTCGTTCTTTGGTCTTATCTAACGCTAGCATATTACGTTGAAGGAGGGTTTGAACAATGGACAAGCGGTATTTTATTTATTGTACCGACCGTCTCTAAACTGCCTTTAATTCTTGTTTTATATTGCGTGGGTATTGTCTGTTTTCTTGGAATCCTTGTTTTAAAGAAGAATGAAATTATCCATGCGATGACCTACTCTGCCATGGTATTGGCGTCTGCGACGTTCATTTTCTTTGATGTGCAGTACATATCAAGCACCATGTTTACGCTAACAGGGCTGCTTATCATTATTTATGCCGCTTCCGCTAGCCATCAACTGGCTTTCACCGATAGCCTAACGCTGATTCCGAGCAGACGTGCACTTGATCTCGATCTAAAACACATGGGTAAGAAGTTCACGATCGCAATGCTTGATGTTGACCATTTTAAAAAGTTTAACGACACCTACGGTCACGATACTGGTGATGACGTTCTAAAAATGGTCGCTTCGCGCCTCACTAAAACCCCAGGCGGCGCAAAAGTTTATCGATTTGGCGGAGAAGAATTTACCATCGTTTTTAAAGGCAAATACGCTGACGAATGTAAGAACTTTTTGGAAGAAGCTCGCAAATCGATTGCAGAATACGAGATGATATTACGCGATGAAGAATCTCGCCCTGAGAACCATAAACAAGGACAAAAACGTCGTGGTAGCAACAGTTCGAAAAGAAAGTCGGTTTTTGTTACCGCAAGTTTCGGAGTTGCTGATAGCCGGAATGGGCAAGCTCCTCTGGACGTTGTTAAATCAGCGGACGAAGCACTTTACAAAGCGAAAAAGGCGGGACGTAACTGCATAAAGCTTCGTTAGGCCCTAACCAATCGTGAAAGTTAACAAGCTTGTCTGGGTTTAAAACAAAACCGAACTTCCCCATCAGCATAATAACTGCACTCATCGTTGCCACTATCCCGATGTCATCTATCTAATCAAAGGTATAAGGTATACGCCCGATTGCGACATTCCGTTCGCACTGTTTGCCTATCTTACTTTGAGTTAGCTTTAAAATAACCACTAAAAAGTGACAACGCAACAAAAAGAGTAGCATTCATAAGATTTTGTTTTTAAAAAGAATTAACTACAGTATGTGTGTTTCTTCCCAAAGACTTCGAGGTATATAGTGCTTTATCAACGGTTGCATACAAGTCTGATTGCACTTCTTTCCCTGTCGGTTGAAAAACAAAAACACCTTGTGACACTGTCACTCTATTTGACACACTAGAATAATCATGTGGGTAATCGAGAAAATACATAGCCTCTTGTATACGCTCGGCTTCTCTTTCTGCTGTTTGAGTGTCGGTACACCCTAGCAACACAACAAACTCTTCTCCACCATATCGACCTACATATTCCCCAGAGCGACAAAAAGTAGCCTTGAGTTGATTCGCAATCGCTTGCAAGCAACGATCGCCTTCAATATGACCGTAATTATCATTAAACGGTTTAAAAAAATCGACGTCCAATAGAATCAAAGCCATTGGCATGTTGTGACGGCCATGCCATGCAACCATCGATTCCAACTTATGGTCGATATAACGGCGGTTATAGAGTTTGGTTAGGCCATCTTCATTCGCTTGCTGAGTCAAAAGTTGATTAACCTGCTCCAATTGAGCTGTCGCTTGCTTAAGCTCTCGTCTCATATGAGCAATACGCTGCATTGCGATAAGTTTAGAGTTCAGTACCAGTTTATCTACCGGCTTAATTAAATAGTCATCACCGCCCGCATCTATGGCTTTAGCAATCATTTCTGGCTCTTCGTGACTACTCAAGAAAATAATTGGGATCCAATCCGGAAACGTTTCTCTTATATGAAGAGAGACTTCAAAACCGTTCATATCTGGCATTGATATATCGAGTAACACCAGTTCCGGATCAAAACTCTCATAGGTATTTAACGCCTCTAGTCCACTACCTACGGCTTTTACAATATGTCCAAGTTGCTTTAGACGAATAGCCAGCTGCATCCTGTCTAGCTGAACATCGTCAACCAGAAGGATTCGCATCGATGTCCCTATCGGTTGCATAACGCGTTCCATTTTTAATTATGTCTTTATTAAACATATACCATACTCATAGAGTTGTTGCATTCGACTCATAATTAAGTGCTATATTTTTGTTTGAATATCACGGAATCCATTGCATAAAGCAATTAGACTGAACGTTACCCTATCTAATCATGGCCTGTGAGCAGAAGTTCAACAAACTCATTCACTTTGGTCATCTTGCGGACTAATGGGTATAGCTATTTGATGCATTTGGTATTAATATTCCCGCCTTTTTGTAATGAGAGACACACCATGTCAGAAGCAACTAACAGCGAAAGCAAAAAAATCGATCTAGCCAGCATTTCTCCAGAGCTACGTAAAGTTATCGAATTTGACGAAGTTCCAGAGCAAATGTTCGAAATGGTTACCTCTATCCATGAAGTGTCTGAAGAAGCGGTACGTGAATCATGGGACGAAATGCCAGCAAGTGCACAGAACATTCTAGACAACTTTGAACAGTTTCATGCTCTAGTTTCTGTAGGCCAAGCATTCGCTGGTATTAATGTGATGGAAGAGTTCCCTACTCTTAATCTGCCAGAAAACATGACAGATGAAGATAAAGAAGAATACCGTGCTCAACTACTTGATAATGTGCTTCACAACTGCGTGAAAGACATGGTTAAGCAACTGAAGAAAGCACGTCGTGACCCACTTCTTAAGCGTGAATTCAAAGAAGTATTCGCGAAGTAATTCCGACATTCTTCTAGTAACAAAGGCCGCACTTTGCGGCCTTTTTTGATCATGAAGCGTAAATCAGTCTAAACGGTTAATGAGGCGCTAGTGCCATATCTTTTTGTGTCACACTGACACCTTTAATTTGTGCAAAAACACGGCTACCAACTTTTAGGTTGAGATCATCAAGGGCCCACGGTGTGATCGTTGCCCACAAATAACATTTCTCGTCTAGCTTGAGTGATACATTAATACTCTGTTTGTCATCGGCTGCGTTAAACACTTCGATGGAATCGACAATAGCAGGCAGAATATTTCGAATCGACGTCGCCTTGGGCTGCTCGAGCGTGATAGAAACGTCGTTGGCACGCACTTGCAAGCGTATTGGCGTGTCTGGTGTTCCGTCAATCTTTTGCACCCACAGGAATACATTAGGTGCAAGGCTGATACAAGTCAGTGCATAACGTTCATGATGTTCAGCAATCCGGCCTTCAAATAAGCTGCTTTGATCTGAGAAAGATTGCCATGGACGCATAGCATGAGAAGCCCACACCTCTTCGAGCTTACCTGAACTCGAAATTTTACCTTGGTCAATAATTGCAAGGTGCTGAGCAAGCCTTAAAATTTCCTGGAGACTGTGTGTGACATAGATAATAGGGATATTTACCTTCTCCGACAACTCCTCGAGAAAAGGCATTACCTCACGCTTTCTTGGCATATCGAGTGAGGCAAGTGGCTCATCCATCAAAAGCAAATTGGGCTTAGATAGCAATGCGCGCGCAATCGCAACACGTTGCTTTTCACCACCAGAAAGTGATACCGGAAAGCGCTTTAGTAACGGTTTGATAGACAAGAGTTCGGTGACTGCATCAAAATACTCGTCATCTTTTTCTTTAACGCCATACAACAAATTGCCTTGAACCGAATAGTGAGGAAACAAACGTGAATCCTGAAACACATAACCAATGCCACGCTTGTGCGTTGGTAGGTTTATTCCCTGTTCACTGTCAAACAAAACATGCTCACCAACCGCAACATACCCTTGCCTTGGAGTGACCAATCCGCTGATGATGTTAATCAACGTCGTTTTACCAGCACCAGATCGTCCAAACAAGGCACTAATTCCGTTACAGGGTAACTTAAGTTTGATGTCGAAGTCAGTCTCACCAAGCATTTGTTTAAATTGGACTTTAATCGTCATTGCTTCGCACCCAATCTGCTTGCCGCTTTACGATTTAGCCATTCAGAGATCATTAATGTAGACAAGGCTAACGCGATAGAAATGATACACAGACGAGCCGCCTGCATTTCTGCACCTGGCGTTTCAATAAAGTTGTACATTGCCAGCGGAATCGTTTGGGTCTCACTCGGAATGTTAGAGACGAAACTGATCGTCGCCCCGAATTCGCCAAGACTACGAGCAAATGACAGCATCGTGCCCGTAATAATTCCGGGAATGGTCAGTGGTAACGTGATGGTGAGAAACACTTTTAAAGGAGAAGCGCCTAACGTAGAGGCTGCGTGCTCCAATTTAGGGTCGACGCTATCTAAGCTTAAGCGTACTGAACGAACCATCAAAGGCAAAGCCACGACAAGACAAGCGACTACTGCCCCTTTCCAATTAAAGCTAAAGACTACCCCTAAGTTTTCATAGAGCCACTTTCCAAGGAACCCTTGTCGTCCTAAAGAAATCAACAACAAATAGCCGATTACCACTGGCGGCAATACCAGTGGTAAATGAATTAAGCTATCGAGAATCGATTTACCAAAGAACGTTTTTCGAGAAAGTAGCCAAGCAAGAAAAACGCCGAGAGGAATCAGCCAAAGTACTGCGTACGCGCCTACTTTGAGGCTTAACATTAAGGCTTGGTATTCCAGTTCTGTCACGCTTCGTTCCTATAATTGAAGGCCGGTTTATTGCTGAAAGCCATATTGAGCAAAAACGCGTGCGGCTTCGTCCGATTTTAGGTACTGGAAGAACTGCTCCGACTCAGTAGAATCATTCACAATTGCAGCCGGGTAAACAATAGCCGCATGCGTATCACTCGCAAATTCGCCGACAATTTTGACTTTATCAGTTAACTGAGCATCGGTTTTGTAGACCACACCTAAAGGCGCTTCTCCACGTTCAACCAACGCCAAAGCTAAGCGCACATTCTTTGCTGGTGCGACGTGAGTTTGAACCGCTTTCCATACACCCAGTGTAGTCAATGACTCTTTCGCGTACATACCAGCAGGTACTGACGTCGGATTGCCTAAAGCAAGACGATTTCCATGCAATGCCTTCTCCCATACCTTTGCATCAGAAAAGTTAAATGAGGTTAATTCTGAAGACTGAGGAGCAATCAACACTAAGCTATTGCGCACTAGATTTGTGACATTGTCACGATAAATGACGTCTTTATCGACCAAATAATCCATCCATTTCGTGTTCGCAGAAATGAATACATCCGCTGGTGCGCCATTGATAATTTGTCGAGCGATAGAAGAAGAACCACCATAAACGGGAGTGATAGAAACGTCATACTTTTCTTCAAAGTTTTGCGCGATCTCGTTAATCGCATTCGTCATAGAAGAGGCTGCATACACTTTTAGGTTCGTTGATGCGTTTGCTGAAAATGAAATGCTTAATACTACCGTAAGGCAAGCATACTGTTTCCATGCTTTCATAGAGATACTCCAATACAAGGCAAGCGAAAGAACAGGTTATTTAAATATAAAGTTCAATCAGTTAATGGGCTATTTAAACAAAAAATCAAGGCGCACATGTTGTTCTATCGCATCTGCGATGCGATTAATGCCTTGCTCCTTTAACTCTTCAAAGTCTTGTTGTTTGATTTGGGTGCCGTTTACCCATTCTGATACCAGGCTTAAGACAGCTGCCTCGTCAAAGAACCCGTGAAGGTAGGTTCCCATGATTTGGCCACACTCGCTGATCGCCCCCTCCGCTTCACCGGAACTGAATGTAAGAGGTTGCAGGCCCCGTACTTCACTTCGCCCTACGTGGATTTCATAACCCTTTACATTGGCTGTTTTGCCGTTAAGAGAAAGCTGTGCTTGTGTGTTTGTAAGCTGTTTGCTGTTAGTTAGCGTCGTAGTGATATCAAGCAAGCCAAGTCCTTCGCTTTGACCTGGTTGGCCTTCGACGCCGTTTGGATCATCAATCAAGTTTCCAAGCATCTGGTAGCCGCCACAGATACCAATCACTTTTCCACCAAGACGAATATGACGCAAGATATCTTTATCCCACCCCTGGCTTCTTAGATACTCCAGATCGTCTCTGACCGATTTGGTCCCAGGCAAAATAACCAGGTCGGCTTTATCTATTTTTTCGCCTTTACCTACATAACGTAGATTGATGTCTGGATTCAATCGCAGCACATCAAAATCAGTATGATTACTAATCCGGGTTAAAACAGGCACAACAACATTCAGTTTTACCTCAGAGTGCAACTCTTGCTGTGCAGTGATCGCGTCTTCTGCTTCTAAATTCAAACCATGAAGAAAAGGAAGTACACCAAGTACAGATTTACCTGTTTTTTCTTCTAGCCAATCGAGGCCCGATTGCAATAAACGAATATCACCTCGAAAACGGTTGATAACAAATCCTTTTACTCGCGCTTGTTCAGATTCAGAAAGTAACGCAAGTGTTCCGTACAAATGTGCAAACACTCCACCACGATCAATATCAGCGACAATGATCACTGGTACATCAGCGGCCTCAGCAAAACCCATGTTTGCAATATCGCCTTCTCGTAAATTGATTTCAGCAGGACTCCCCGCGCCCTCGATAATGATCGAATCAAATTCTTGAGTCAGACGAGAGAAGGAATCTAACACCGTGTCCATCGCCACTTTCTTGTAATCATGAAAGCCAGCCGCATCCATATTGGAAATCGCCTTACCCTGCAAAATGATTTGAGCACCTGTATCACTGTTAGGTTTAATTAAAACCGGATTCATATGTACGGTTGGCTCAATATTACACGCCTGTGCCTGAACGGCCTGTGCTCGACCTATTTCACCGCCATCTTTGGTTACCGCACTATTTAATGCCATGTTTTGTGGCTTAAATGGGGCAACATTTATCCCTTTTCTTGCTAATACACGGCATAAACCTGCCACAAGGACACTTTTTCCGGCATCCGAAGTGGTGCCTTGAACCATTAAAGATGGGATCGCTGATTTCATGAACATTTGTAAGGAATAGAGGAAGATGAACAATCATAACGTCATCGTCCCCACTTACTCAAGCAAATGAATAGAATATGAATGTTGAAATCATCATTGGTTCAAACAAGCCCTGTTTTAATGGCCCCATCAAAACAAACCGATGAGGATGTAACATGAAAAAGAATACAATTATCGCAACAATCGCCGCCTTAGCTATTGCTCCTTCTATCGCGTTCGCGAAAGATAACGCTCAAAACCAATCAAACTTGCAGTTTAACGGTCCTGTCACTGTGGAAAAATTGGATGCCTTGCTAAACGACTCCAATATGTTTACTGAAAAAGATGTGGTCGTTGAAGGTAACTTATTGCGTCAAGTTCGCGCGGATAAGTTTGTCTTTAGCGATGGTTCCGGTGAAGTGATGGTCGAACTCGATGATGATATTCAGCTAAATACTCCGATTGATCACAAGACTAAAGTCCGTTTGTTTGGCGAATTTGAAGGCGGGAACAAACCAGAGATTGAAGTCGAACAACTCGTGGTCATGTAAAACAAACCCCGATTGCTGTGCATATCAACATGATGTAGTGACGATTACAGCTAAATAGTGACGGCAAGCACTTAAAATGATAGCTTTATCAATCTTGGTCTGCTTTTTGCAGACCATTTTTTTGTTCATTTTAATCATCTTGCCCGGAGACACCATGCTAGGTAAAGCTCTAAAGGTTGCAGCCTTTGGTTTGTGTGCTATTTTGCCACTTTCCGCACATGCAAATAATTTCAACTACAACACGATGGAATTTCGCATGGGTACTAGCCCTGGTACATTTGGTGGCGAGTTCAATACCTACTTTACAGAGAATACCCATTTCATTGCTCGCGCAGACAGTGAGTTTAGCGGAGACTGGGACATTGCTGGTGGTATAGGCTTTAATGGGCCAGCAGGCCAATTTGCAGATATTTATGGCCAAATGTTGGTACACAACATTAAAGAGAACGGCAGTGATAAAGTGGGCGACGAGTGGCGCACGGAAGTGAATATTGGCACTCGTATTTGGTTTATGCAAAATGTTGAGCTACATGGCCGTATCGGCCAAATCATAGATAATGACGATTCGAACACCATTTACAATCTGGGCGCACGATTCCACTCAACTCAGCAACTATCGCTTGGTGCAGATTTCAAAAATAATGGTGTCTATGGCCAGCAAATTGTAATGTCTGCTCGTTTTGCATTTTAGTGGACATGACTACTAGGGCATCACAAGCAAGCATATGATTCAATAAAAATAGCCTCCGATTTTGGAGGCCATTTTTTGTTAATCACGAATTATTAGCTTGTAGCAGAAACTAGCTTTAATACATCAGTTTTTAGCGGTTTTTTTAGGTTTATCTTGCACATATTTTTTCGATACATCTACAACGGCGATATCTCTAAAAAAGCTTCGACCAAGCAAAATTGGAAACGTCATATGTCCGCGATCCGCTAACGTAAACTCTGTCTTTTCTTTGTGATCCCCAACGGTAATGTAGGCTTTTACCACCGCTCGTTTATCCACCTCTTCTGACGAAGACTGCTTAACTTTAGCCCAGCGCTCAACGGGTACTTTAAATTCTTTAGTGTCTTTGTCACCTAAATCTATCTTAAATTTAACCCAGTCTTTACCATCACGCTCAAACGGAACAATGTCAGTCGCACTAATTGATGATGTTGTCGCACCTGTATCGACTCTAGCCTTGAAAGTCTGGTCAATTTCAGGAACATAAACCCATTCTTCAGAACCAAGAATTAACATGCCATCGGGTGTTTTTGTGACCTTGACTGGCTTCTTAGGCTTTGGTTCCGGCTTTTTCTCAGGTTTCGCTTCTGGTTTGGGCTCCACCTCTGGCTTTGGATCTACATCAGGTTTCACTTCTGGCTCGACTTTAACGGGCTCTTCGACCTTTGGCGACTCTGGCTCAACAGGTTCCTGCGTCGTTTGAGTTGACGTACAAGCAATTAAACTGCCGCTCATCATAAGCGGCAGAATCAGTTTCCAGTTTTTCATCCACACTCCAATTAAGCTTGAGATACTTTCTTAATTGCGTCCGCTACGTATGGAATATGAGTTTCGGTAAGTCCGGCAATGTTAATTCGACCATCGCCAACACCATAAATGCCATAATCTTCACGCAGTTGCGCCATTTGGTTTCCACTAAAGCCTAGCACAGTAAACATGCCTTTGTGACCCTCAATGAAATCAAATTGATCTGTATTATGGTTGTTTCTCAACTCGTTACACAAACTTTGACGAAGGCTAACCAAACGATGTTGCATTTCACTCAATTCCTGCTTCCAAACGGAAGTGAGATTGTCATCTTGCAGAATGGTCTTAACTAAAGCTGCACCATGGTCGGGTGGCATCGTGTAAGTCGAGCGAGCTAGAGTGAGGAGTTTACCTTTTGCATTGGTTACATCATGCATGTTCTTACCAACCACAATCGCTGCACCAGTTCGTTCACGGTACAGACCAAAGTTCTTCGAACATGAAGTAGTAATCAACATCTCTTCAACGTTATCTGCCATAAAACGAAGGCCTTTTGCGTCTTCTTCTAGGCCATCACCGAAGCCTTGGTAAGCAATGTCCACAAATGGGATGAAACCGTTCTTCTGCGACAATTCTGTAATGGCTTGCCAAGCAGAGAAGTCAATATCCGCACCAGTTGGGTTGTGGCAACAACCATGAAGAAGTACCACATCTGAAGGCCCAGCTTTCGCAAGATCATCCATCATTTTTTCGGTGTCTACTTGTTTCGTTTCCGAAGAGAAATAGTGGTAGAACTTAACTTTAAGGCCTGCTGCTTCCATCACTGGCTTGTGGTTTACGTAGCTTGGGTTGGAAATCCAAACCGTCGTATCTGGCTGTGCGATCTTCATTAGATCACCGAGCATACGCAGCGCACCACTTGCACCTGGCGTTTGAATAGCTGCAACACGATCCATTGCAGACGTTCCCGTCAGTAGCAAATTGATCATGCTTTTATTAAATTCTTCGCAACCTGCAAGACCAACATAAGACTTGGTTTTTTGAGTTTCAACAACGACATCCTGCGCCATTTGAATGGCTTTCATAATCGGCGTTTCGCCTGCGCTGTTTTTGTATACGCCAATGCCAAGGTCAACCTTGTTTGGACGTTCATCGTTACGGTATGCAACGGATAGAGATAAAATAGGATCTAATACGGGAGTTGGGAGATTAGAAAACATGAAAGTCATAACCCTTTGAAATTCAAGTACCGAACCTCACGTTAACACCATCGCAAAAAATGACGAAATGATTTTTCACTTATTTCATCAATTAGAGAACAAAATTCTGGATTGCGGTGAGTTTTGTGCGCTCTATCGTTCAGAAAAAGAACGATTCACTCCTCGTTGTACCAATCCACTCTACCGTTTTTTCTAAACTCTCTTGGTGTCATGGTCGACCACGCTTTAAAACGTGTACTAAAGTTAGCGCTGGTCGGATATCCGACTATTTCTCCAATATGCTGAATTGGCCATTCTGTTGAACGAAGTAACCTAGCAGCATATTCCATGCGCATACGCGTTAAATGTGCCATTGGGCTTCGACCAAACTGCTTTTGAGTCAGTCGATGCAAATGAGGCTCCGAACATGGATATAGAGCCGCCACCTGCTCAACGCTCCAATCCTTATGGAGCTGACGTTGGACAAGGTCAAATACACGCCGAAGCCTCAATTGGCTGCGTGATATCGACTCTGAGGGCGGCATGTTTAACATCAGCTCTAACTGAGCCACACTATGCTCACCTACCGCACCACCATAATCGATTGGAAGGTTAATGCTGCGTAGTAACGTTTGGATACATGCATACATCACTTCAGGTGTAGATGAAAGCTGGTAGCGAACATCGCATTCTAATATCGGCCACTCTCTATCAGGAGCAAGAAAAAGCCACGCGATCTGCCAAGGTTCTTCTTCTATACCAAAACCGTTTTCAACACCTGCGGGTACTGTAATCAACGAGCCCGGTTCCAAATCGTATCGATAAGTCCCACTCTCTAGCCACCCTTTACCACGCACCGTATAGAGCAGCATGTGTTTCTTTTGGTTTTTACGATAAACAGAGAAGAAGTCACGACAAGTGGCAATGCCGCACTGCACAATGCCTCTCTCCTCAAGTGCTAATACTCGACTGTGATCAATAAACTCTTGATAAGTTTTTTCTGAAATCGCGTAGCGTTCTTGTTTATCTTCCATGATTTATTGGCTCACATGTGCGTTAGTAGAGAGTTTTACAAAGGTTTTGGATTCCTTTGAAAAATACACCGCCAAATCATGAGGATAAACTACTCGCATTAATCTTTAAGGAGAAATGCGATGCTCTTAACACGCGAATACATCGATAAAGCATTTTGGCAAAAGCTGATTACGATTGGCCTACCTGTTTCACTTCAGTCCATGCTTTTTGCTTTGCTCGGCGTCGTGGATATTTTCATGGTAAGCCTACTCGGTGAATCTGCAACGGCAGCAGTTGGTGTTGGAAATCGTATCTTTTTCTTCAACCTAGCGGTTGTCTTTGGCCTGTGCGGTGCAGTTACCATACTTGCTTCTCAATACTACGGCTCAGGAAACCTAGCCGGAATTCGCAGAACGTTGGCGCAATCTTGGTTTATTTCCATTTTGGTGACGCTGCCGTTTATCGTTCTTTATGCGATTTTTGATGAAGAGATCGTCTCTTTTATGTCAGACGATCCTGAATACGTCACTTATGCACGTGATTATCTTGTGGTTACGGGCTTTAGCCTCATTGCTACGGCGATAGTAGTACCGATTGAAGCGGTATTGCGCTCCGTGGGCCAAACCAAACTGGCAACCAACGTTAGTATCTCCGCCATTGTCGTTAACGTCGCGCTTAATTATGTTTTGATTTTTGGTTTATTTGGTTTCCCTCAATGGGGCGTATTTGGTGCAGCCGTAGGTAGTTTTGTTTCTCGATTTTTCCAAACCGCCGTCTTGATTTATTTTTTCTACAAACGATATGCTTACCTAATTCCGACTAAGTTCGATTGGGTACAAGGCCGCCTAAAACAGTATCGAAAAAAGTACTTTAAGGTTTCTTTACCCATGTTGGTCCACGATGCGCTTTGGACTGGTGGATTGATCGTTTACAGCATCATCTATGGGCAATTGGGCGTTTCAGAACTGGCGATCATCTCATTCTTATCACCGATTGAAGGGGTACTGATTTCAACCTTTATGGGATTTGCGGTCGCTGCATCCGTTCTTCTTGGGAATGATATTGGTGCAAAACATTATGACCGAGTCGAGAAAACGGCGTGGTGGTATGTGTTAACCAGCGCAATCTTAGCCACCTTGCTGTTTTTCCTAGTGTGGTTGAGCTCGCCCATGATTCATCACCTATTGGTACTGAGCCCGTTAACCGATGCAGACATGGCACTTAACGTATGTTTAGTCATGGCGCTAGGTATGATTTTGAGGGTGTTTAACATGGTTGGGATTGGCGGCGTACTAAAGAGTGGCGCTGATATTCGCTATAGCATTTTCATCGACACGTTCGGTCAGTGGGCTATTGGCATCCCCCTTACTTATTACACAGGCATGGTGCTAGGGCTGCCTTTGCATTTTGTCTTGATGTCTCTGCTCGCGGAAGAGTTAGTGAAAGGCGTACTGACGACTTACCGTATTCAATCTAAACGTTGGATAAATAATATGGTTGAAGATGACCAATCGGTGACAGCGTAACCAAAAAGACATTAACGAACTCACACCAAAAGGGCTCACCCGTTATGCACGCGTGAGCCCTTTTTATGTGCGGAGAATGCTTGATTAGATGTCCGTAAAGCGATGAATGATTTGGTTTGAACTGCCACGCCATTCGAGATTGAGGTCTTTCTTGTCTTGTTCAAACTTACCATCAATCAAAACATCGATGTATTGCACCACTTCCCTTTGCGCGTCATTCAGTTCCGTCAGCGTGTAGCCAGTCCAAACCCAAATGTCTTTACCTGGGCACTCCTCTCTCACCCTTTTCACTATCTTCAAAATATGAGGCACATTAGCAGGGTGAAGCGGATCTCCACCCGACAACGACAAGCCACGGCGTTTGATACGCGTGTCGTTTAAGTCAGCGATGATTTTGTCTTCCGCTTCTTGCGTGAAAAGTACACCAGAATCCAAACGTTGCGTCGACTGGTTATAACAGCCACGGCACTGATGCACACAACCCGACACAAACAGCGTGCAGCGCGTACCCGGTCCGTTAACAACGTCAATTGGATAGTATTGGTGGTAATTCATAATGCGTCTCTGTGTTATCGAGAAAGAGAAAATCAACCTGTTTAAAGTTGATTTTCAAAGTGTAAAACGAGTGGTAGTTAACCTTACAGGTGTTTAACTCGGCGCTTCACTTCTTCTTGCTTACCGAAGTTAAACGGGCGTGCATCTGGGCTGCCTAGGTAGCCACAAACTCGACGTGTTACTGATACTTTAGTTGAGTCATGGTTACCACAGCTTGGGCAAGTGAAGCCTTTGCTTGTACAGTCAAACTCGCCGTTGTAGCCACACTCGTAACACTCATCAATTGGCGTGTTAGTTCCGTAGTAAGGCACTCGGGTGTAACTGTAGTCCCATACGTTTTCTAGTGCTTCAACGTTGCGTTGCATGTTCGGGAACTCGCCGTAACAGATAAAGCCGCCACTTGAGATTTCTGGGTAAGGCATCTCAAAGTCAATCTTGTCGTATGGGTTCACCTTCTTCTCAACATCTAGGTGGAAGCTGTTGGTGTAGTAACCTTTGTCTGTTACGCCTTCAATTACGCCGAACTCTTTCGCATCGATGCGGCAGAAACGGCTACATAGGTTTTCACTTGGCGTTGCATATAAGCTGAAGCCATAACCTGTTTCGTCAGCCCATTGATTCACAGCATCTTTTAGATGCTTGATGATCGCGACCGCTTTTTCACGCAAAACAGCGTCATCATAAACGTGCGCTTCTGTACCGAATAGCGCGTTAATTGTCTCGTGTACACCGATGTAACCAAGAGAAATAGACGCACGACCGTTCTTGAAGATATCTGCGATTGAGTCGTCTGCTTTCAAGCGAACACCACATGCGCCTTCCATGTATAGGATTGGGGCCACACGTGCTTTCACGTTTTCAAGGCGAGAGATACGTGTCTCTAGTGCTTTACGAGCAAGACGTAGGCGGTCATTTAGAAGCTCGTAGAATTTCTCTTCGCTTCCGTTTGCACGGATAGCGATACGAGGAAGGTTCAAGCTCACGACGCCAAGGTTGTTACGACCTTCGTGAATCAGCTCACCGTTTTCTTCGTAAGTACCAAGGAAGCTACGGCAACCCATTGGCGTTTTGAATGAACCGGTTACTTCCACTACTTTGTCGTAGTTAAGAATGTCTGGGTACATACGCTTAGACGCACACTCAAGCGCAAGTTGCTTGATGTCGTAGTTTGGATCTTCTGATTTGTGGTTCAAACCATCTTTGATGCCGAATACAAGTTTAGGGAATACCGCTGTTTTACGGTTCTTGCCTAGACCTGCAATACGATTCTTCAGAATCGATTTCTGGATCAGGCGTGATGCCCAGCTTGTACCAAGACCAAAACCGAACGTAACGAATGGGGTTTGACCGTTCGCTGTATGCAGCGTGTTTACTTCGTATTCTAGAGATTGAAATGCGTCGTAACACTCTTTCTCAGTACGCGCTTTTGCGAACTCTTCTGGCTCAGCAATGTTCCACTCTTTTGCAATCTCTAGGTGTTTCTCGTAGCTTGTGATTACGTACGGTTCTAGAACCTCATCAATACGGTTGATGGTTGTACCGCCGTAAATGTGACTCGCGACTTGAGCAATGATTTGTGCTGTTACCGCTGTTGCAGTCGAAATTGATTTTGGCGTATCAATCTCAGCGTTACCCATTTTAAAACCATGCGTCAGCATGCCTTTAAGATCGATAAGCATACAGTTAAACATTGGGAAGAACGGTGCGTAGTCTAAATCGTGGTAGTGAATGTCACCCACTTCGTGCGCTTGAACCACATCGCGAGGAAGAATGTGCGTCTTCGCGTAGTGTTTCGCTACGATACCAGCCAACAAGTCACGTTGAGTCGGAATTACTTTGCCGTCTTTGTTCGCGTTCTCGTTGATTAGATCCAGATTACTTTCTTCAATCAAACCTTCGATTTCGCGAGTTAGTGCACTTTGCTTCTCACGAGCGATGTCGCGATCGTGGCGATATTCAATGTAAGAACGCGCTAGGGCTTTGTAAGGACCTTGCATGAGTTCATTTTCGACTAAGTCTTGAATCTCATGGATATGAACTTCATCGTGTTCTCTTAACTGTAACTCGACAGCAAGAGCCACATTAAGAGCATAAATAGCGACATCTTTATCTTTGTTTTCCGCTGCTGCTTCAACTGCTGCTTGGATACGATCCCTGTTGAACGGAGCTCTTGATCCGTCGCGTTTGATTACGATTGGTTTCACCTTGTTCTCCTTACCCGAGCATACTCACAGAGTTATCCATAAACACACTATATGGGGTTATTTTTTATTCTAGCAACACAATATATTGTGGCGTATTTAACGAGAAGCACCACTCGAAAACATTGATTTTGATCAATAAAGATTGGCTAGCGAACAAGAAGAAATCGATCTTATTGGCGTTGATCTCAGTTGCGAAGAAAACCATGAAAATTGCAAAATTGGTACTAAATCTACTTGCTATTTTTGGAGGTCTTGTAGGATAAAGGATGGAAAGGAATACGCTAAAAGATAGGAGTGCAACAGGCCAAAATGCGATCACTTTTTGTTACGTTAATATTACTTTTTAGTTCTCTTTCATTTGCTCAAAACTCCATCAATCTAACCAGTTGGAACATAGAATGGTTATCTATAGATGGTGGAAAAGTGTCGAGAACACCACAAGATTTTGAAAAACTGACCCACTATGTGGATAAAACACAAGCCGACATTCTTGCTTTTCAAGAAGTCGAAAGCGTCGCTGCAATGCAAAAAGCTGTTGGCAATGACTTCACTATCTATCTTTCCGATCGTTCAAACGCCTCCAACCGACACCTTCAGTTTAACGACACCAACCAATACACAGGCTTTGCCGTGCGCAATGGTGTAAGCGTATTAGACAAGCCAGACTTCTCTATCACACGAGGCAACAGCAAGCTGCGCTTCGCGAGCTACCTTATATTAAATCCAAACCAAGAAAACGAGACTCACCTACTCTCTGTACATCTGAAAGCGGGTTGCAGTGGCACGTATCGTAATAACCGCGATTGTAAGATAGTGAAACAACAAGGACAGGCACTAGCTAAGTGGATAAAGGCGCGCGAGGACAACAAACAACATTATGTCGTGCTTGGCGACTTTAACCACAACTTGGGTTATCAAGGAGATTGGTTGTGGGACGTGATATCGGACAATACTAGTGCAAATCTAGTGACTAAAGACACTAAAGCGGAATGTAAAGTGCGTTCTAATCGTAATCCGAATAAAACCCACCAATTCCGCTCGGTGATAGACCACATTATTGTGAGTGGTGATTTAAAGGCGTCGTCTGGTGTTCAAACCGTTTTCAAAACACAAGATGTACTCGACTATAAACTGAGTGACCATTGCCCGGTTTCTACGACACTCACTTTTTAGCGTTTAAGTACTATTTTTAACGTTGAAGTACTTTCTTTATTGACGAACCACTCTTTTAGCGGTGAATGACCCAGCCAACATTGCCACTATAAAGAGCAGAACTTGTGTGTTGCCAGTGAAAAGGCTGGCAACCGCAGGACCAGGACACACACCCAGTAACCCCCAACCAATACCAAACAGTACAGCACCACCGACTAACTTTTTGTCTATCGCTTTAGAAGTTGGGCATACAATCTCATCACCAAACACAGATTCGCTTCTTGGCTTTATTAATAAAAGATAAGCTGGAACGAACACCGCAAGTGCTCCGCCCATTACAAAGGCTAAGCTTGGATCCCATGCTCCAGTAATATCGAGAAAGCCAATCACTTTTGCCGGTTCAGCCATACCAGAGACCACCATACCAATACCAAAGAGCACACCAGAAAATGCAACAACGGACATTTGCTTAATACTTTTCATTACATGAGTTTTCATAACGGCACTATTCCTCACGATACTAGCAAGACGGTTAACATGGCTGTGGCCATAAAAGTACACGTCGCGACCACAGAACGGATTGAGAAACGCCCTATCCCACAAATGCCATGACCACTAGTACAACCATTGCCGATACGCGTACCGACACCGACTAACAAGCCAGCAACGATAACTAAAACAACAGAGCCGCTGTACTGTTCTGGTACATGCCCGCCAAGAACATAAACAGCAAACACGCCACCTAATACCATCGCAATTAAAAAAACAATGCGCCAAACGCGATCTGCGTTCTCAACGGCACCGTTTAAGATCCCACTGATCCCAGCAGTCTTGCCAGTAAATAGCATCAGTGTTATCGCTGATACGCCAACTATTATGCCGCCCAACAGCGACATCCAAGGAACTTCAAACATAGCAACCGCCAAACTAATTACTTACAGAAAACTTGCTTAAAGGCCTCAACCAGCGGACCAACTCTTTCATCAGAAATTGAATAAAATACCTGCTGAGAAACTTTTCTAGCTTTAATAATGTCGTGCTTTCTCAATACGGTGAGATGTTGTGAAAAAGCAGATTGGCTTAATGATGAACCTTCAAAAAGTTCACCGACCCCTTTCTCGCCTTCAATCAGCTTACACATCACGATTAGGCGCTCTGGATGAGCCATAATTTTAAGCAGCTCACTCGCTTCGGTCGCACTTTGTAGCATACTGTCGCCCATTCTTATGCCTCTTCATTACTACATTACATTTTATTAGATATTACTAATTAATATTATTAAGTCAATGCTAATGTAGATTAAATAACATTAGACTTAGCTAATTTATTTAAGTAAGGTGTAGGCGTTTTCGATCATTCAGCAGGAGAAATCCATGAGCAAAATCGTGATTATTGGTGGGGTTGCTGGCGGTGCATCTACAGCAGCTCGCGCTCGTCGTCTTAGTGAAGACGCAGAAATCATTATGTTTGAACGCGGTCCATTTGTGTCATTTGCAAACTGTGGCTTACCCTATCACATTGGTGGCGATATCCAAGAGCGCAGCAAACTGCTTCTTCAAACGCCTGAGAGCTTTCTAGCGCGTTTCAATGTTGATGTCCGTGTGATGAACGAAGTGGTTTCTATTAACCGTCAAGACAAAACGGTTACGGTTAAGAATTTGCTTGATGGCTCGGAATACCAAGAGAGCTACGACTTTCTTCTACTCAGCCCTGGCGCAGGTCCAGTTGTGCCGCCTATTCCGGGTATTGATAACCCGTTAACGCACTCGCTGCGCAATATTCCAGATATGGATCGCATCATTAAAACGATCGAAACCAACAAAGTTGAACACGCTACGGTCGTTGGTGGTGGTTTTATCGGTTTGGAAATGATGGAAGCCTTCCACCAGCTAGGCATAAAAACCACATTAGTTGAAATGGCGGATCAAGTGATGACGCCCGTTGACCGTGAAATGGCTGGCTTCGCACATGCTGAAATTCGTGAGAAAGGCATCGACCTTAAACTTGGCGTCGCACTTGAGTCGGTGAAATTCGTACCTAACGAGCACGTGGCAAGTTTCGACTCTGGTGAAAGCGAAAAACACCAACATCTAGAAGGTGAATTGGAATTAACACTAAACAATGGTGAAAGACTCACCACCGATATTCTGATTATGGCAATTGGTGTTCGCCCCGAGACCAAATTAGCAAAAGAAGCTGGCTTAGAAATCGGCGCTCTTGGTGGTATTTATACCAATGAATACATGCAAACCAGCGATCCTTCGATCTACGCTGTCGGCGACGCGGTAGAAGAGAAAGACTTCGTGACTGGCGAGCAAACTCTAGTGCCACTTGCGGGCCCGGCAAACCGTCAAGGCCGAATGGCAGCAGACAACATGCTTGGCCGCCAAGAAACTTACCAAGGTACGCAAGGCACGGCGATCTGTAAGATCTTTGATTTAGCCGTCGCTTCTACTGGTAAAAACGAGAAACAGCTGAAACGTGAAAACATCGCTTATGAAAAAGTGTATGTGCATACAGCAAGTCACGCGAGTTACTACCCAGGTGCAGAAACTGTGTCGTTCAAAATGTTGTTTGATCCAGTAACAGGTAAAATATTAGGTGCGCAAGCAGTAGGTAAAGACGGTGTTGATAAACGTATCGACGTAATGGCAGTTGCTCAGCGTGCTGGTATGACGGTAGAGCAACTGCAACACCTCGAGCTAACTTACGCGCCACCTTATGGCTCTGCTAAAGATGTAATTAACCAAGCGGCGTTTGTGGCAAATAACATCATCAAAGGCGATGCGACCGCAATTCATTATGATGAAATGGATTCACTGACAGAAGACCAACTGTTACTTGATGTTCGTAATCCTGGTGAATTGGAGTCCGTTGGTTATCTTGAAGGTGCAATTAATATTCCTGTCGATCAACTACGTCGTCGCATGCACGAACTTCCTAAAGACAAAGAGATCGTGATTTACTGTCAAGTTGGGTTACGCGGTAACGTAGCATACCGTCAGCTGGTCAACAATGGTTACAAAGCCCGCAACTTGATTGGTGGATACAGAACTCTCAAATTTGCTCGCTTATAACTTGATAATAAAAAAGAGAAAACCACGTGCTTGGTTTTCTCTTTTTTTGCAGGAAAGAAAGCGTAGATCATTCACCTTCAATTGCCAAACGGACTGCTGCTTGAGCATGGATAGAAGTGGTATCGAGTAGTGTAACATCGGTGTGACTTTGGTTTACAAGTAAGGCAATTTCAGTACACCCGAGAATCACAGCTTCAGCTCCGTGCTCTTTTAGTTTTTCAATAATTTGCAAGTATATCGTCCTTGACTCCTCTTTGATTTCACCTTGGCATAACTCTTTATAAATAATGTTATGTACTTTAGAGCGGTCGTCTTGATCGGGAATGACGACATCAAGCCCATAGAGGTCTGAAAGCCTTCCTTTATAAAAGTCTTGCTCCATTGTGAATTGAGTACCAAGGAGTCCGACCTTTTGAACCCCTTTCTCACGAAGTAACTCAGCAGTCGCGTCTGCGATATGTAGTATGGGGATATTAATACTGGCTTCAATTTGAGGCGCAACTTTGTGCATTGTGTTAGTACAAATAAGAATGAAGTCAGCGCCCCCTTTTTCTATTAAAGATGCAGCATCAGATAGAATGCTTGCCGTTTCTTCCCATTTACCTTGATGTTGAAGTTTCTCTATCTCCGAAAAATTCACGCTATACATACAAATTTTTGCGGAATTTAGGCCGCCTAACGCCTCTTTGACTCCTTCGTTGATCAATTTGTAATAACTAAGCGTCGACTCCCAGCTCATACCACCTAGAAGACCGATAGTTTTCATATAACTCTCCAATCGTTATACACCACCGTGCCAGGGGTGTTTTAAAAAAAAATCAGCCACTTAAATAAGCAGCATTCAAGCGTCTTCACTATTGAGTATTGGGTAACACGAAAATAAAATCATTCCCACAAGGACCGCTACGCGATTCTCATATATCCTCGCAATATCGTTACTGCATTTCCAGAAAGCTTAACGTGCTCAGTGCTTAACAACTCTGTATGGACGACCCCACTTCTCTTGGAGGCTTGGAAGCCTTTCAGTTGCTTTTTGTTGAGCTCTTTAGCCCAGTAAACACATAAAGCGCAATGTGCAGAGCCTGTAACTGGGTCCTCATTAACACCTACCCAAGGCGCGAAGTATCGAGAGACAAAATCGGCGTCAGTGCTTGATTGAGCAGTGATGACGACGCCACGGCCTTTTTGTTTAAGCAGCGCACCAAAATCAGGGTCGAGCTGTTCAAGCACAAATTCATCATTAATGACGATCAACTGCTTATTATCAAACTGACCGTAGGCGACTACATTGGCGGCATCTAGCCCCAAGCCATGAAGTAAGTCTTTGTTAATACTCGCTCTCATATCTAAAGTTGGCGCAGGAAACACCAAATGAATTTCTTCATGATCGAGTTGTGCAGTTAAAACCCCAGATAGCGTAACGAACTCAATCGTATCTCCAGTATTATATAACCCCTGCTCTTTCAGAACGTGCGCCGTTGCAAGTGTGCCGTGTCCACACAAAGCAACTTCCGTCCTCGGTGTAAACCAACGAAGTTGCATTGTATTGAGTGACAGAAATGCCGTTTCAGATAACGACATCTCGGCCGCGATGGCCAACATCGTTTCCTCATCAAGGCTTGACTCTGTGATACAAACACCCGCGGGATTACCTTTGAAAACCTCTGATGTAAACGAGTCAACCTGAAAAATTTTAACTTCCACGAAATATCCTTAAGTTCTATCAAACACGTAATTCTGTATCACGTGATTTTTAATATCTGTTGTTTGAGCGAAAAAAACCTATGAAATTTTCTACCAACCTTATAGGTCTTGTTGGAAGCGCTAACAAACAGGAGAATGTAGTTAATTATGCAAAACGTAAAAAGCCATCATCAATGTGACTCAATTGGATATCTTATCGGAGTTTTCGGCGTTTCTTTAGTTCTAATATGGATTGGTATTTATAAATTCACACCTACAGAGGCCAAGCTTATACAACCGCTCGTTGAAAATCATTTTCTGATGAGTTGGTTGTATGATGTGATGTCAGTTCAAGCCGTATCAAACATCATTGGCGCAACAGAAATCATTGTCGCTATTGGATTAATCGTTGGCCTTAAAAACACACGAGTCGCTTATTTTTCTGGCATAGCCGCCGCAATTATTTTTCTTGCGACACTCAGCTTTCTAATTACGACACCGAATACATGGAAAGTGTCTGATGGGGTTTTGGTGACAAACTTCTTTTTAGTAAAAGATATTCTATTTTTAGCCATTGCGATTAGCGTCATCGAACGAAACAAGCCAAACAGAGAATAACTCTAAATAGTTCGAAATCTTGTTTTTCCAGAACGTAGCCTGAAAGGTGCAAACGACTTACAGGTCGAATGGTTCTGTCAATAACTCTAAACAAAGGCTCTTAAATTTAGAGTGTTTAAGAGTCTTTGCCTCTTAATTATGCGAAACAACATCCTAGCGTAAAGTGAAAAGAAAAGCCTTTCACTCTACTGCTAAGGTTTATTGATACTTTGCCGAAGTAATGAACTCACCGAATGTCTCGCACCATACAACAACCGTATTGTATTCAGAAATTGAAGTGCTTTGAGGAACCTCAACAACGAAGTTATCGAACGTTTTGACATCACCAATTAAGCTCATCTCAGATTTAAGGTCATTAAACGCTTGTTCCGTTTCGACAAACTTAGGAGATAGATAGAGTTTATAGTCTGGTCCGGGAGCGAGTTTTCCTACCAACGTAATGACTTCAGAACTCAAATGAATCTCTCCCTCTCCCCAATGAAAAGCATCGCTACCTTTGAGTTCCCTCTTAAACACTGCGCTGTATTCTGCACCTTGCTTGCTCTTAGCAACTTGTTCATCGGTCGGCGCAGGTGGTGCAATAAGGATCGGTAAAGTATAGATACCTATCGCAATGCCAATAGAAACTGCCACTAAGTGACTGATTGTTAATTTAATTATATTTTTCAAGGTCATAAGCATCTTCTTATTAGTTTTACTACTTGAAATTAGATTCAAATCGGCCTTATCTGTCTATCATCGAGCAGCATAATGTCATTAACATTATACACAAGCTATGCGCACTAAATGCAGACTGAGCGCAATTAAAAACGGCTGATAATTAATATCAGCCGTTTGCTTATCGGAAATGTCGTTGTGCCGGTTTGGTCACTATTCCGCTTCCACCAAAGCGATCTTATCGGATGTCGATTTTTCCAATTTGATCGCAATAAACTTAGAGGTTGGCGTAAACGTTCTATCCCCATAACTGTCCAAAGGAACTAATGGGTTTGTTTCTGGATAGTAAGCCGCCGCCTGACCTGCTGGTACATCATAGGCAACAAGCGTAAATCCGCTCACACGGCGCTCAACGCCATCTTCCCACAATGACACCATGTCCACTTTGTCGCCCGGTTCAAAACCGAGTTTACGAATATCCGCTTCATTGATAAACAGCACTTCGCGCATACCAAATACTCCACGATAACGGTCATTCAAGCCGTAAAGTGTCGTATTGTATTGGTCGTGTGAGCGCATGGTTTGCAAGATCAAATCTGGCTTTTGGCCTTTTTCGAGTATCGCTTCGCTGATCAACTGCTTCGGCAACTCGCTAGATCTGAACTGCGCTTTGCCGCTTGGTGTGTTCCATCGACGCTCAGCAGCTGGGTTTACCAAGTGGAATCCACCCGGGTGTTTAAGCTTATGGTTAAAGTCGGTAAAGCCCGGAATCGTGTCGGCAATCAAATCGCGAATACGGTCGTAATCTTCAATCGCCCACAACCAATCAATTGGTTTTGCCCCGAGTGTAGCATTGGCAATACCGGCAATAATCGCTGGTTCTGAACGCAAATGCTCCGAACGCGGTTTTAGCTGACCAAATGAGATATGTACCATGCTGAAAGTATCTTCAACCGTCACACCTTGTGGGCCAGTCGCTTGCTGATCAATCTCAGTACGGCCTAAGCATGGAAGAATAAGCGCATCTTTACCTGTGACAAGGTGAGAACGATTTAACTTCGTCGAAATGTGTACGGTTAAATTACAGTTTCGCATCGCGTTGTGCGTACGTTCTGTGTCTGGCGTTGCTTGTGCAAAGTTACCGCCCAAACCGATAAATACTTTCGCTTGCCCTTCTTCCATCGCTTTAATGGCTTGCACAGTGTTGTGGCCTTCACCACGCGGGACGTCAAAGTTAAATCGACTTTCAATGCGATCCAACAACAGATCTGAAGGTTTTTCATCAATGCCCATCGTACGGTCGCCCTGAACGTTACTGTGACCACGCACTGGTGAAAGCCCCGCTCCCGGCTTACCAACGTTACCTCGTAACATTTGCACGTTTGCGACTTCTTTAATGGTTGGCACAGAGTGACGATGCTGAGTCAACCCCATCGCCCAACACATGATCACACGTTCTGCACGTCGATACATGCTCGCCAC
Organism: Vibrio sp. D417a; assembly: GCF_030248595.1. NCBI lineage: Bacteria > Pseudomonadati > Pseudomonadota > Gammaproteobacteria > Vibrionales > Vibrionaceae > Vibrio > Vibrio sp. D417a. Next base: position 239,815 of record NZ_JAHGAM010000004.1, read on the forward strand.
CATCTCGATTTCACTTAAATCAAGACCCGATTGTTCCGCGATGTGTTCCCAAGAGGTTGCGTCCACTTCAGCCAAATACTCATCAATACCTATCGTGTGTTGTTTGATGAATTCACGGTCAAATACCGCTTTGCCACCGTTTTGCAATGCCTCGCGTTCCCATTGCAACAAGAATTTTGCGATGCCACGAAACACTGCCATGTCTCCGCCCAAAGCAGGACGCAGGTACGCCGTGTTGGTAGGCTCTGAGCCGTTGCTCAACATCTCAATCGGCATTTGTGGGTTTTGGAAACGCTCTAATCCGCGCTCTTTCAGCGGGTTTAGACAGATAACCTGTGCACCACGTTTTACCGCTTCGCGCAGAGGTTCAAGCATTCGTGGGTGGTTCGTGCCCGGGTTTTGACCAATCACGAAAATCGCATCGGCTTCTTCAAAATCATCAAAGATCACTGTGCCTTTACCAACGCCAATGGTGTCTTTCATCCCTATTGCACTGGCTTCGTGACACATGTTGGAACAATCTGGAAAGTTATTGGTACCGAATGCGCGCACAAATAGCTGATACAAAAACGCCGCTTCGTTGCTTGCACGACCAGAGGTATAAAACTCAGCTTGGTGTGGTGAATCCAATTGATTGAGATGTTTCGCGACAAGTGCAAAAGCCTCATCCCAAGAGACTGGCACGTAGTGATCGGATTCAGCATCGTATCGCATTGGGTGCGTGATACGGCCTTGGTATTCCAACCAGTAATCGGTTTGCGTTGAGAGAGAAGATACGCTGTGATTGGCAAAAAACTCAGGATCAACCAGACGATTGGTCGCCTCCCAGTTTACCGCTTTCGCGCCATTCTCACAGAAATTGACTTTACCACTATCTGGCGACTCACCCCATGCACATCCCGGACAGTCGAAACCGCCATTTTGGTTGGTTTTGAGCATAGTGCGAATGTTTTTAACTGCATTTTCACTGCCCCACCAACTTCTGGTTACGGCTTTCAGTGCACCCCAACCACCAGCTGGACCTTTGTATGTTTTTATTTGTTCTTTTTGGCTCACGACTTTACTCCTCGCAGATATACCAGCAAGCAGGGTGCCCGTGAAAACAAGCGCGTTATTTATTGAGATAATGCGGAAGTATTGAAGGGCTTAGTTTCTAATCCATGTATTTTTTAATCCAAATAAGTAACCACTCAACATACTCTCGCTTGTCCGAGCGTTTACTTATCTAGATTCTTGATATCGGATACCCGCCTACTGTTTCTAAGACTGGTAGATTCAATTCGCATTGTTGCGCCTTGATCTAAATCAAAGATTAAGTCGTTATTCAATATGCGTCCAATTGATAATCCTGACCGAGTGATAAACAAAATCTATGACGATTTTTTCCACTGACGGTCAGCACATTTTTAATCAATACAACTTATGAGGTTAATCGTTTTCCCATTCGATTCCACCTAGTTCGCTTAACGAACTCAATAAAATCGGCCCTCTTGATAATAGATAGTATCTATCACACTATAGATACTTTAAATTTGACCCTAATTAATATCAGGAATAGCCTTGATTCAGATCAATTTTGAGTGTGGTTTTATTCTTGACTTGGTTTTGGTTTTCCATTCCCCAGTTAAAACGCTCCAGCGCTTAAAAAGTACGGTAGTGCTGTGCCCTTTTTAGGGAGTTCCCCCGTACATGTGACTCACAACGCAAGGTTAACAAGCCATTATGGATATAAAACAACTTAAATATCTCATCGCACTTGAACAGACCAAACACTTTGGTCAAGCCGCCGCATTGTGCCACATTACGCAGCCTACCTTGTCCATGAGAATCCGAAGCTTAGAGGAAGAACTCGATCTCGAATTAATCCAAAGAAGTCAACGATTTGAAGGATTTACTGAAGCCGGAGAACGCATTTTAGCTTGGGCAAAAACCGTCTTAGCAGCTCATGATGGATTGCAAGCCGAAGCCGCCAACTGCCGTGGTCAGTTGGTCGGCTCTCTTCGGCTTGGAATGGTGCCACTCGCCAGCCAAAACCCTATGCAATTGCTCAAACCATTAGCTCAACAGTTCCCTGAGTTACGCTTTCAAATACTCTCCATGACGACCGAACAGATCATAGACCAACTCAATCGCAATCAACTGGATTTAGGGATGTGTTATGTCGATCAAGTCAACACCGCTTACTTCGATGTTATCGAGCTAGATTCAACCAAACTTGGCGTTTTATTCGATGAGCGTCATTTTGATTTTGCCGAATCTGAAGTGTTATGGGAGTCACTCAATAACATTCCGCTAGGGCTGCTTTCGAAGGGCATGCACTATCGCCACTCCATTGATCTTAGCTTTGTGAGTAAAGGGCTGGTTCCGCAAACCGTCATTGAAAGTAACTCCACCTTTCACTTGATCCAAGCAGTAACCAGTGGCCTTTGTTGCGCCATTATGCCTCTGAATTGTGGATTGGAAGAGTTGAACGATACGCTTCGCATTATCCCTATCGAAGAAGCCGCCGTTCACGCCCCACTAGGTTTGTTAAAGCGAAAACAAGAACCCTTCTCCGCGCTAACCGATCAGTGCTTCGCAGAAGCAAAAAACATATTCAATCGATAACAAGAATCCACACGTCAATTTTTGGCATACATAACGGCTTATGAGGTGATTTCATGAGATGTACTACTCAATCTTATTTTGAACTGTCCGATTTCAATCAAGCACCACCTCAACCAAGTGCGTTCAATTACCGAGAATTGATTGATGGCCGCCCAGTACAACAAATGTCGCTGGCGAGTGAATCCGCCTTAGCTATCAGCTACAACGGCATTAGCCAAGCGGTCATGATGGTGACGCCAGGCCATCTGGAAGACTTCGTAAAAGGATTTAGCCTAAGCACAGGCATCGTCCACGATTTCAAAGAGATCAAAGACATTGAAATTGGCGGCGATCACGAATCTCACTATGCGGAAGTGGAAATCAGCAACCGCGCTTTCTGGGCGTTAAAAACACAACGCCGAAATCTTGCTGGCACAACCGGATGCGGCATTTGTGGCGTCGAGGCTCTGGAACAAGCTTTGCCTGATTTGGTGCCGCTGACACCGTCTCTTCCTCCGCGCTCCGATGTATTCGAAGGGCTGCGAGACAAAGTCGCACTGCATCAAGAAGCCGCACGTGAATCTGGCGCGTTACACGCCGCCTTATTTGCAGATTTACAAGGCAACATCAAGTTGTGCCGAGAGGATATCGGCCGCCACAACGCGCTAGATAAGTTGATTGGCGCATTGGCCAACAATCACATCGAGCCTCAAAGTGGCTTCGCAATCATGACAAGCCGTTGCAGCTTAGAGTTGATCCACAAAGCCGTTCGCGCGCGTATCCCCACTCTGGTTTGCTTATCTGCACCTACAGCGTTAACCGTCGAATGGGCAAGAAGAAACCATTTGAACCTAATTCACTTACCAAAACACGGCTCGCCGCGTCTATACAGCCCTGCGCCTTAACACGTCAACCTAGCCGAATTCCTAATATTTCTAACAGAGACCTCCGGGTTTCTGTTGTTTGCTTCTCATTCCCAATTGATACTTAGCGACAAGCCACCATTCTCTCCAACCAAACGTGCTCACCCCTTGTCTGCACTAAGCTTACGCATATTAACCCGCTTGGATTTGAACGCTTTCCAATCTGATAAGAACCCAGTCAAAAACCCATAGATTAGTAAGGATTTTGTGTGACTCTTTTCACGCTTTTCCGCCTTACTAGGCATTTCTAGGAATTTTTCCTAGCCGATCTAGGCAACCATCTCATGTGCCTCACAAAACCACTCTCTAGAATTCCGCTCAGTCAAAGGTAACAAGAGCGCATAACGGTCTCCGTTGTGTTTCTAAAACAATTACAAGAGAGTTCATCATGTTAAAATTCCTCGAACAGGTGCGGAAGCCGACCCTCGATCTTCCTGTCGAAGTTAGAAGAAAGATGTGGTTTAAACCGTTCATCCAATCTTACTTGGTCGTATTTATCGGCTACCTAACCATGTACTTGATTCGTAAGAACTTCAATGTCGCGCAAAACGACATGATCTCAACTTACGGTTTGAGCATGACAGACCTAGGTCTTATTGGCCTTGGCTTCTCCATCACATACGGCATCGGTAAAACCGTTGTGTCTTACTACGCTGACGGTAAGAACACCAAGCAATTCCTCCCTTTTATGCTGATCCTTTCTGGTCTTGCAATGCTTGGTTTCAGCTTCAGCATGGGCGGCGGTAGTGCAAGCCTGTTCTTGATGGTGGCTTTCTACGCTCTGAGTGGTTTCTTCCAAAGTACTGGTGGCCCTTCTAGTTACTCAACCATTACAAAATGGACACCTCGTAACAAACGCGGCTCTTACCTAGGCTTGTGGAACATGTCACACAACGTTGGTGGTGCGGGCGCAGCGGGTGTTGCTCTTTTCGGTGCCAACTACCTATTCGACGGACACGTAATCGGCATGTTCGTGTTCCCTTCTATCATCGCGATCATCGTTGGTTTTATCGGTATGCGCTTTGGTAGCGACTCTCCAGAAGCTTACGGTCTAGGTAAAGTAGAAGAACTTTTCGATGAAGCAGTGAGTGAAGAAGACACCGCCGCTGAAGAAAACCAGATGACCAAAAAAGAAATCTTTGTTGAATACGTTCTTAAAAACAAAGTTATCTGGCTACTTTGCTTTGCCAACATCTTCCTTTACATCGTTCGTATCGGTATCGACCAATGGTCAACGGTATACGCGTACCAAGAACTTGGTCTGTCAAAAGAAACGGCAATCTCTGGCTTTACTCTATTCGAAGTCGGTGCGCTTGTGGGTACTTTGATGTGGGGTTACTTATCTGACTTAGCAAACGGTCGCCGCGCATTGGTTGCTTGTGTGTCTCTTGGTTTGATCATCGTATCGCTTGAGTTCTACCAACACGCCACTAGCGAGTTCATGTACTTAGCCTCTCTATTTGTATTGGGCTTCTTGGTGTTTGGTCCGCAACTTCTTATCGGTGTTGCCGCGGTTGGTTTTGTCCCTAAAAAAGCAATCAGTGTGGCTGACGGCGTAAAAGGTACATTCGCTTACCTAATCGGTGACAGCTTCGCGAAACTTGGTCTCGGTATGATTGCAGACGGTACACCAATCTTCGGTCTAACAGGCTGGAAAGGTACCTTCGCAGCCCTAGATACCTCCGCCATGATTTGTATTGTTTTGCTTGCTTTCGTTGCTATCGCGGAAGAGAAGAAGATTCGACACGCGAAGAAGCTTCAACTTGCACAAAACCAAGCCTAACTTCTCTGCGCGCTTTACTTCGGTAAAGCGCGCAAGATCATTAAAATGAGTTGATCAATTCAGTATCATTAAAGGTTTTTCTATTGGCTCCTGTTGGAGCTTATTGTTGTTAGTCGTCTGCTCTATTTGGTTGTAATAATGATTCATGTTGCTCTAGTTGATGATCACGTCATCGTGCGTTCAGGTTTCGCACAATTATTAAATTTAGAAAGTGATATTACCGTTGTTGGTGAATTCGGCTCTGTCGCCGAAGCGCGAAAAGGCTTGCCTGCGGTACACCCTCATGTCGTCATCCTAGATATCTCCATGCCAGATGAAAGCGGCTTAAACTTTCTTAGCGAAATACCAACTGGCATTGCCTGCGTGATGCTTAGCGTGCATGACTCCCCTGCGATGGTGGAAAAATCACTAAAGCTAGGTGCAAAAGGCTATCTTAGTAAACGCTGTAGCCCAGACGAACTTATTCAAGCCGTGAGAACCAGTGCTTGTGGCGGCTGTTACCTCACATCAGATATTGCACTTAAACTTGCAACGCCTAGCGACAACACCACCTCTCTATGCCAACTGACAAAACGTGAAAACGAGGTATGTCAGCTACTTGCGACCGGGTTGGATGTAAAGTCTGTCGCGGCAGAGCTTGGCTTGAGCCACAAGACCGTGCATGTGCATCGTGCGAATGCCATCGACAAACTCGGCGTGAAAAACAACGTTGAGCTCGCCAAACTATTTTCTCAAGAGTCCTTTTAATGCGAGCTTACGCTGTTACCACCATTTGCGGACTATTTGTTATGGCTTGCGCCTGGTTTTGCTTGTGGGTGATTGCCTATTACTTTGTCAATGATCCCGAGTTGGCGATCTTATTGTTTCCTTTCGCTTTACGATTAGGTGTCACCCTACACACTCGCACCGCTTATTGGCCGACGATTTACCTTTCGGAGTGGGGACTTTCCATCGCACTTGCGATGTTACTGGGTCAACCGCAGTGGCTTACCGTGCTGATTGCGAGCATTACCAGTATCCCGGTTACACTGATTGCGAAAAAATACTACTACGGTGACCAAAACCGCCACTTAGCCGTCATGGGCATTGTGATCATCATTACCGCCTTCATCAACGTAATGGCGGTCGGATTTCACGTGCCTTCTGTTTACATGGTATGGCTGGCTAGCATTTCTGGAGGCTTGCTCGTGGTGCCTATGTGCTACCTGTTGTGGAGCTATTTGTTCCAAAGTCGTTGGTCTCCGCTTAGCTCTCTCCTACTTAGTAATGCCGTTGTATTTCAGGTACGTCATATCGTGCTTTATGCGCTGCTTTTGATCGGCAGTATTTTGGTGCAAACCAGCTTGCCTGAAGAGCTAAAACGATTTGCGCCATTTTGTATGGCGATTCCAATCATCGTGCTTGCTCTGCGTTACGGCTGGCAAGGTGCTCTGCTCGCCACCATGCTCAACAGCATTGCGCTGATTGCGGCTCGCAGCGGCGTATCAAATCTAGAAATCACCGATTTGTTATTATCTCTCTCGGCGCAAACCATCACCGGCATTATGCTCGGCTTAGGGGTTCAGAAACAAAAAGACCTCAATCACAAACTGCGCGGCGAACTTGCACGCAATCAGAATTTGTCTCGCCAGCTTATCAAAGCGGAAGAATCGGTAAGACGCGATATTGCGCGCGAGCTACATGACGAAATTGGACAGAACATCACGGCGATCCGCACACAAGCCAACATCATTAAGCGGGTAAATAACGCCGAAACAAGCGTGGGTTGCGCCGACATGATCGAAGGGCTTTCCCTCAACGTGTACGACACCACTAAGCGACTGTTAAGCAAGCTAAGACCAAAAATGCTGGATGATTTGGACTTAAAAGAATCCGTCGAGCAACTGACGCGAGAGATGGAATTCGCCAATCACGGAACAACTGTTCAACTGAACTGGCAAGGCGATTACACCAGCCTGAGTGACACACTCAAAGTAACCCTATTCCGTTTATGCCAAGAGTCATTAAATAACGCTGCCAAGTACGCAGAAGCGCAGTTGATCAATATTGAACTGACAATTGGAGAAGCTGCGGTGTCACTGATGATTCACGATGATGGTGTCGGATTCAAAGTTCAGGACAGCATGAAAGGCATGGGCGTTCGCGGCATGCAAGAACGTGTGCACGCGTTAGGTGGAAAAATGGTTATCTACTCCACCAGCGATCAAGTGATCGGCACACAAATCAGCATTACTTTACCTAAGGTGTAACTCAAGATGTTTGGATTTTTACGTTCACCTAAATTTACTCAACCGAGCCTGAGCAACGAGCAAATCGACCAGCGTTACCACCATTGGCGTTTGCACATTATGTTGGGGATGTACATCGGCTACGCAGGTTTCTACTTTACCCGTAAGACCTTTAACTACGCCGCACCAGCGATGATTACCGATCTTGGCTTAGATAAAGGCGATTTGGGTCTTATCGGTACACTTTTCTACATTACTTACGGCTGCTCGAAGTTTATTTCCGGTACGATTTCAGATCGCTCTAATCCTCGTTATTTCATGGGATTAGGATTGATTGCGACAGGTCTGGTCAATATCGCGTTCGGTTTTTCTAGCTCACTCGCGGCTTTCATTACTCTGTGGATCTTAAACGCGTGGTTCCAAGGCTGGGGCTGGCCTTCATGCTCCAAGCTGTTAACCACTTGGTATTCACGCTCCGAGCGTGGCTTCTTATGGGCCATTTGGAACACCGCACACAACGTTGGTGGCGCGCTGATCCCTATTTGGGTGGGCTATTTAACGTTGCACTACAGCTGGCGTGAAGGCTTTATTCTACCCGGCATCATCGGGGTATTGCTCGGTCTATTCGTTTGTTGGCGATTGCGCGACAAACCCACAACAATGGGTTTACCAAGTGTCGGACAATGGCGCAACGACGCGCTAGAACTTGCGCAAGAAAATTACGGACGTGGCCTCACCTACCGCGAAATTCTGAAATCGTACGTATTTAACAACAAATACATCTGGCTGCTCGCGTTCAGTTATGTGTTGGTTTACATCGTTCGTACCGCAATCAATGACTGGGGAAACCTGTACTTAACCGAGCAGCATCACTATAGCCTGATTAACGCCAACGCTGCTCTGTCGATGTTTGAAATCGGTGGTTTTGTTGGTTCATTGGTTGCGGGTTGGGGCTCAGACAAACTCTTTGGCGGTAACCGTGGGCCAATGAACTTGCTGTTCGCGATTGGGATTTTCTTATCTGTCTCCGCGCTTTGGCTAATGCCTCTTACCAACTTTGCATTCCAAGCGGCGGGATTATTCTCCATCGGCTTCTTTGTCTTTGGACCACAAATGCTGATCGGTATGGCGGCGGCGGAGTGCTCTCACAAAGATTCTGCCGGCGCGGCAACAGGATTCGTGGGCTTGTTCGCCTACATGGGCGCAGCATTGTCTGGTTATCCACTGGCGTTAATTCTTGAAGAATAGCATTGGACGGGTTTCTTCATCACCATTTCAGTTTGTGCAGCCGTCATTGGCCTTTTGTTACTGCCATTTTTGCAAGCGCAACCATCACGAAAACCACTCGAACCAAAACCTCGGTTGTAAATCGACTTATCGCCCTTAGGGCAAATTGGCGAGTGACCTAACCGCGCTCGCCCTCCTTATTTAACGTATCTCTGCTCAATTTTTCTTCCGATTCAGTTCGGAGGGTTAACTATGGGAAAAATTCATGAATTTGAACACTATTTCATCGCATAGCTTCTTTCAAATGAACAACAAAATCCAAAACTACGCTTGGGGAAGCACCTCTTCTATTCACGATTTGTTTGGCTTTTCTAACGAAACGAATGAGCCTCAAGCAGAAGTATGGATGGGTACTCACCCAAACGGCTGCTCTGAAGTTCAGGTTGAGCAAAACACGCTGCCTTTGTCTGAACTGATCAAACAAAACCAACGCGCTTACTTATCAGCAGAAACCGCAGCAAAATTTGGCAACCTGCCCTTTCTGTTTAAGATCTTAGCGGCCGAACATGCACTGTCGATTCAAGTTCACCCAAGCAAACAAGATGCCGAAATAGGCTTCGAAAAAGAACAAAGTGCCGGGATCCCACTAAACGCAAGCCATCGTAACTACAAGGATCCAAACCACAAACCTGAGTTGGTGTACGCGCTGACAAGTTACCAAGCCATGAACGGTTTTCGCTCGTATGCCGAGATTATTGAGGCATTTAGCCTTTGCGATATCGATGAGCTACGCGCGCCTCTTGACACATTCAAACGCGAAATCAACTCACAAGGTTTACGCGATTTCTTTGTGCACATTCTTACCATGGAAGGAGAAACAAAAGAGCAAGCACTGAAACAGCTTCTTGCCCACGCTTCACGTCAATCGGAGCAAGGCACTGACAGCGACGTTTTCCAGCTCATCTTGGATCTATCCACTCAATACCCTGGCGATGTCGGCTTGTTTGCGCCATTACTGTTGAATGTCATCACGCTGCAACCTGGCGAAGCGATGTTCCTGAGCGCAAGAACGCCACACGCTTACATTAAAGGTACGGGATTAGAGATCATGGCGAACTCAGATAACGTTTTGCGTGCAGGACTCACGCCGAAACACATGGATGTTGAAGAACTGGTTAAATGCACAGACTTTGTGCCTAAGCCGTTTAACAGCCTTGTTCTAGAACCCAATGCCGATGGTTGCCAAAGCCTTTATCCGGTCCCAGTGGCAGACTTTAGTTTCAGCATTCTTAACCAACCGAACAATGAAGTGGTTGATGCCAATAGCGCAGAGATTTTGATGGCGATTGATGCCGACCTGACACTCATCAGTGATAACGGTGAGACGTTAACCGCCGCGAAGGGACAATCTGTATTTGTTCCTGCTTACGTTGGCCATTACCGTATTCAAAGTGCGGGACGTGTGGCTCGCGCCTTCAACTAGTTTTTGAACAACCGATTCAAACTAACGTCTGACCCAAGGGACTGGGTTAGACAATTTATTCCTTTCATAGATTGAACCATTCCGCTTTTAAGGCGCTCATGCTTACACCTTGTCGAATCCAAACACCTACAGGCCAGTTTCTCTAAAAGCCATAACCTCCCGGATCTGCCATTTACTGCAACATTCATTGTCAAAACCCATTTATGTCCGGTAAATTCGTCGCTCCAATATCAAATCACTTGGATAATAAAGGCGCTTGCACAGTGGTATTTGTTGCAAAACGTATAATCAACGTTGTAATCAAAGCCTCAATCACTACAATCTCTGGTTCGATTTTTCAGTTAACGTTTGTATGCCGAAGTTAAACCAAGATAACCCTGTTCAAAGCTCCGCCCTTTCCGATATCGAAACCAGCAGTAAGATTCAATCGGCATTAGAACCGAAGTTTCACAAGCCAGAGAAACGTCTCTGCTTAAGCCCTGGCCTGTCGGATAAGCATTTGGCGCGCCGTTGGCAAGTATTGGAACACGTGACCAATAAAGATCATCTCCTTGATCCTTTCACGCAGTCACATTGCGATGCTTACTCCAACAACATCGAGCACTTCATTGGTACTGTTAATGTGCCGGTCGGCATTGCAGGCCCTTTGCGCGTCAACGGCTTGTATGCGAACGATGACTTTTTGGTTCCGCTCGCAACGACAGAAGCCGCGTTAGTCGCTTCCTACAACCGTGGCGCAAATCTTATCACCGCCGCTGGTGGCGCGAGCGCATTGTTACTAAGTGAAGGGGTGAGCCGAACACCAGTATTCGCCTTTAATCACCTTGCTGACGCCGGCCAGTTCGTCAGTTGGGTTGTGACCCAGTTTGACGCATTTCGACAAATTGCGGAATCCACCACCTCACATGGCAAACTCAAAGACATCAATGTAAATATCGAAGGAAACCATGTTTATTTGGTCTTTGAATACGTGACTGGTGACGCTTCCGGACAAAACATGGTGACCATCGCAACAAACGAAGTGTTCCATCATATTTTGGCGACCAGCCCAATCAAACCAACTCAAGCATTCTTGGATGGCAACTTATCAGGTGACAAAAAACCAAACGCGCACACGCTGCGCTCGGTACGAGGTAAAAAAGTATCCGCCGAAGTGACCATTCCTGCTGAGTTAGTGGAAAAATATCTGCATACGACGCCGGAGTCTATAGTTCAATTTGGCAAAATGACCACGGTGGGTGGTTTACTCAGCGGGACAATTGGCGTCAACGCGCATTACGCAAATGCCCTTGCCGCGCTGTACATTGCTTGTGGTCAAGATGCAGCTTGTGTTGCAGAGTCTGCCATTGGAATCACTCGTATGGATGTGGACGCTCAAGGCAACTTGTACGCGTGCGTGACCTTGCCAAACATCATGGTGGGGACGGTTGGTGGTGGTACTGGCCTTCCAACGCAAAAAGCATGTTTGGATATTTTGGGTTTGCACGGCAACGGCAATGCGAAAGCGTTAGCCGAAGTCGCAGCTGCGCTTTGTCTGGCTGGCGAACTCTCGATTGTGGGCGCATTTTGTGCCGATCACTTTTCTCGTGCTCACCATAAGCTTGCCCGAAAATAACCTTTGTTGCTTGGTACAAGAGAACATCCGTGTGGTTTTCTCTTGTGCAAACCAATGGACTTTATTTATTGGCTCAATAATTTCTTGAAACTAACTTAAGCCTTAACAAACATACCAATCTCTTGTTAACAGTACTTTAGCTGTCCACCTTATATATCCATTGCGATATCTCTGCTTGTTACCCTTCATTGGCCATATTTAATATCAGTATCTTAGAAAAAATAGCATCAAAAACTTCTAGCACTATAGTACCAAATTCATCGTTTGAGTTTTTTGTTCACCACTTATAGCTACTATACTCGCCTATGCAGCTGCTTGATTTTCATAAATTTACTAAACAGCTCAAAAGAGCTTAATAACTCCCGTTAAATGGACTTAAATCGTTACTTCGGGTAAGCGAGTTAACTATGAGACGTCAGAAGCTAAATAAAATCTCTGCTTGGGTACTAGGATTGGCTATCTTATTGCTGAGCCATGTGTCTAATGTATCAGCACAAATACAGCAATCCCCATCCGATCAAACCGTTGCGCGTTTTCTCTATCAAACCTCTTTTGGACCAACACCTGCGTTAATTAATGAGGTTAGGGAAAACGGGTTAGAGGATTGGATACAGAAACAAATCAACCTGCCAGCAACCTACCATCAACCACTTTATCAAACGCCTTTTTCTAAAGGCCTACAGTCAAACCGCGAAAATGCTTGGTATCAAATTGTTGTTACTGCTGAAGATCAGCTCAGACAGCGAATGGCTTATGCATTGAGTCAGATCGTAGTCGTTTCTCGTTATGGCGGCGTTCTTTCCAGCAAACCTACAGGGTTAGTGAATTACTACGATCTGTTGGTTGAGCATGCGTTTGGCAACTACCGAGACCTGTTGTATGACGTTTCCATCCATCCAGTCATGGGGAGCTATTTGTCTATGCTCGGTAGTGCAAAAGAAAATAGTGCGACAGGAACGCTTCCCGATGAGAACTTTGCTCGAGAGTTAATGCAGTTATTCACTATCGGTTTGTATGAACTCAATTTAGATGGCAGTAAAAAGCTAAACCACGCAACAGGCAAACCTATCCCCACGTACAATCAAACTGATATTCAAGAGCTCGCGCGAGCATTAACTGGATGGAAAAATTCCGACATCGCATTCGTGAAACCGATGCGAGTTATCAGTCAAAGACACGACACCGGCGAGAAGCGATTTCTAGGGAACGTGATCCCATCAGGTCTAACCGCACAAGAAGAGCTTTCAAAAGTGATTGATATGTTGATGTCTCACCCAAATGTTGCTCCATTTGTTTCAAAGTTACTTATCCAACGTTTGGTCAGTTCAAATCCAAGCCCAGCGTACGTCGCGCGTGTTGCTACGATATTTAACAACAATGGGGAAGGAGAAAAAGGCGATCTAACCGCCGTTGTTCGAGCCATATTGCTCGACCCTGAAGCATTAGGGATGACGGATACCCCGCCTATAAAAGTGAAAGAACCGATACTGGTCCTGACTAATTTTCATCGAGCATCAGGTTTTACGGTTAAAGGATCACGTTACGAAGACGCAACAACGATGATGAACATCGCTAATCAAGGGCCGCTTCGTTCTCCTTCCGTGTTTAATTTTTACTCTCCAGACTATCAGCCGTCTAACGAGTTTACGGAGTCTGGTATTAACTCTCCAGAGTATGAACTTCTCAATTGGTCTGTTTATACCGATTTGGTCAACTATATGTTAACCAGCACTCGTAGAGGAGGTGGTGATTCCTACCACTTCGATCTTAACGAGTTTTATCTTCTTCTGGACGATCACCGTGCCTTAGTCGAATTGGTTAACGAGCGTTTCTTTGCTGGAACGGCTTCTGCTGAATTGAAAGAGCTCATGCTCACCGCCCTGAATGATTATCGTGGGGACTATGTGCCAACAACAAAACTCGCTCTAGTGATATTTACCGCCATTTCTGGCGACGAATTCTATATTCAGGATTAGGAGTGAATTATGGATATTTCACGACGACATTTTATACAAAGCACGCTATCGATGGGCGCATTAGCCTCTCTTAGTCTGCCAGGTTACTCTCTCGCAGCGCCATCCAATGACTTTCGAGCATTAATATGTGTGTATTTAGCAGGCGGAAACGATGCATTCAACACCATACTGCCATTATCGGAGGCGCACTATCGTCAATATTCCAAAGTCAGAGGGCCACTCTCTGTCGCCAAAGAAGACATACTCCCTATCAATTTGAGTGCTGTCGATAGCTCAAATCACCCAGTGAAGCTCGGCTTACACCCAAAGTTAAATGCGTTGACTTCCGTTTTCGAACAAGGCGATGCCAGCATCGTGCTCAATAGTGGCATTCTCAACCATCCCGTCACCAAACAAGCTATTGAGCAAGGTGAAGCATCACTTCCCGAGCAACTGTTTTCTCATAATTCTCAAACAGACGCTTGGTTACTTGGTGGAATGAGCGAGTCTAAAAATCTTGGTTGGGCTGGCAGAATGTTGGATGTATTAAACTCTGAATCAGAAATAACACCGCTATACAGTGTGCATGGCAACTCGCTTTGGTTACGGGCAATGGAACACCGCCAAACCGTCCTGAAAAAAGATCGCGCAGTTCAGCTTACCGCGATTGATAACCCTTTATACAAAGGTATCTATGATCGCCTTCTCTCTCATCAAACTGACAATCCATTTAATGGTCATTTTAATTTGATGGTTGATGAGTCGATGGTAATGAGCAGTGTACTGAGCGAGCAACTCAACCACATTGCTGACGAGCCGCTGTTTACGTCATCGACGCTCGGCAAGCAAATGCAAACCGTGTACAAATTGATAGCAAGCCAAGATGTCCTGAAGCAGCAACGACAAGTCTTTTTCGTTAAACACTCTGGGTATGACCTGCACGATTCGCAATTGGCACGTCATCCAGTGTTACTTGAGGATCTCGCGACAAACCTTTTAGCAATGTATCGTGCGGTCGAACGGTTAGGGCTAAACAAGCAAGTCACCTCTTTCACTATGTCTGACTTCGGTCGACGGATGATGAGCAACGGAAATGGTACCGATCATGGCTGGGGTGGCCATCAACTATTAATTGGAGGCGCGGTAAATGGGAAACAACCTATCGGTACATGGCCGGAACTAATACTGGGCGGAAACGATGATTACTCTCAAGGCCGACTCATACCCAAAATTGCCGCTGATCAAGTTGGTTCAACACTAGCGCAGTGGATGGGCGTGAGTGATAACGCTGCACTGGAATACGTGTTCCCGAACATCCGTAATTTTACCCATTCAAACCTGGGTTTTATGTCGTAAGATATTTTACAGGTAGCTGTAGAACACATCATCAAATAAGGGAGCCTCGCGCTCCCTTACTCATCTTATGTTTGCAAAGTGTCCGTTACACCTCGTCGCGACGGCGTTCGTTACACAGCTTGATGGCACGCTCAAGTAATTCTAGCGCGGATTGCTCACATTCAGGCAGAACCGCATCACTTTCACCAATTGGCGTTACGCGGTCACCCCATTTCAATACTGCCGCACCCCATGTCAAACCTGCACCAAACGCAGCAAGAAGCATGTTATCACCTGGGTTAACTCGACCTTGCTCTACCGCTTCACACAATGCAATTGGCACCGTCGCAGCTGAAGTATTGCCATAGTTTTGAATGTTAACAAACGCTTTGTCGTGTGGAATTCCAGACAGGTCGCACAAGGTTTGAATAATACGAATATTCGCTTGATGCGGAATCACAACATCGATTTGTTCCGTCGTTAACTGTGATGCTTTCAGTACGGTTTTCGCAGCTAGACCCATGCCTTTTACTGCACGTTTGAAAATTTCTTGTCCTACAAAGTTGAAATCCCAGTAACCGTTGTCTTCCGCAAAGCGATCCATACAAGTACCAAACTTTGGTACGGACAGAATATCGCGGCCTTTTGCGTCACAACCGATTTGAGACTGTAGTAAACCCGTTTCTTTTTCCGTTCTTGATAACACAACGGCGCCCGCACCATCACCAAATAGAACAGCGGTATCTCGCATTGCCCAATCGATGTAGAAAGACAATCTTTCCGCACCCATAATGATCGCGTTACGATAGTTACCTGATTGAATCAAACGTGTGCCCGTTTCTAGGCCATAGACAAATCCCGTACATGCGGCATTTAAGTCAAAGGCAGCGGCTGCACGAATACCTAGGTTCTGCTGTACCTTAGACGCGATATTTGGAATCAATGAATCTGGTGAACAAGTCGCCACAATGATTAAATCCACGTCTGTTGCATCGACGCCTGCTCGAGCTAATGCATGTTTAGCAGCAACGGTCGCCATGTCTGACGTGTTTACATGACTAATACGGCGGTTTTCGATACCAGTGCGGGTACGAATCCACTCATCGGAAGTATCGAGGAAAGTGCTAAGATCATCGTTAGAGAGCACGGCTGGCGGAACACATTTCCCCCAACCTGTAATTTCAGCGTAGTAATTTGTCATCGCAGACCTATTTATTGTTGTATTTTAATAAAATTTCTTAGAACCTTAGGCTCAAATACAAACCTGCGCTGCGTTATTTCGGCAGGTTAAAAAATAAGTATACAAATAATGAGGCTGACTGGTAAGTCATGTTTTCATCAATACGTAATAAAGGAAGAAGTCATGTCATCGTTTAAAACTCGCTGCCCTTCGTGCGGCGGTCTAAATCGTGTCCCTAATGAGCGCGTTGCCGAATCTGCAACTTGCGGTAAATGTAAAAGTGCACTTTTAGACGGCTCGCCTATCGAAGGTACACAAGATAACTTTTCTGCTCTATTACAAAGTGATATGCCTGTTGTAGTAGATTTTTGGGCCCCATGGTGCAACCCGTGCGTTGGTTTTGCTCCTGTTTTCTCTGATGTTGCTCATGAGCAAGCCGGAACGGCTCGTTTTGTTAAGATTGATACCGAAGCTCAACAACAACTTGCGGCGCAATTTGGTATTCGCAGTATTCCTACCATTATGGTTTTCAAGAATGGTCAACGCGTTGATATGATCAATGGTGCGTTACCTAAAACTCAATTCGATCAATGGTTAAATCAAGCACTTACTAAATAATCTTCCACGCCAACCTTGTTTGTAGGTTGGCGTTTTTATGCAACTTATCAACCTATCTAGTTAACAAATATTATTTATCGAAACGACTTAAATTTATCATTTTACTTGCCTAACTATTAGCCTCATATTCGCGCCGAATAACCCTTAGATTTCATTTAACTTATAGGCGCAAAACAGTGGAAAACACAGTCGTTCCTGCAGCATCACCACGAGTTACAGTTCCAGTCGTCGCACTGTCTCTTTATGCGGTGGCTTCGGGCTATTTAATGAGCTTGATCCCTCTCATGCTCGGTGAATACAACATCTCAGCAGATTACGCGAGTTGGTTGGCGAGTGTGTTTTATGGCGGCTTATTAACCGGTGCTATTTTTATTGAACGTATCGTACGTCAAGTTGGTCACCGTAACGCGTTTATTGGTTGCTTGGCCGTATTTTCGCTAACTATCGTCACACTACCCGTGTTTGCTAACGGATTGATGTGGCTTGCCGCTCGCTTTATTGCGGGTATCGCGGTTGCTGGTGTTTTTGTCATTGTTGAGTCTTGGCTAATGTCTGGAGACGAAGCATCGCGTGCGAAACGTTTGAGCTTGTACATGCTATCGCTTTATGGTGGTTCAGCATTAGGTCAGTTTGGTATTGGCGTGCTTGGCGTAAGTGGCGGCGTTCCGTTTATTGCGATCACGACGTTGATCCTAATGGCTATGCTGGTGTTAATGTTCATTGAGTGTGAGCAGCCAAACAGCCATGAATCAACCGCTTTATCATTTAAGCAAATTGCCAAACTAAACCATGCAGCAATTATTGGTTGTGTTGTTTCAGGTTTGACCTTAGGTGCGATCTACGGATTAATGCCAGTTGAGTTAACTAACCGTAAAATTAGCCATCAAGACATTGGTACATTGATGGCGCTAGTGATTCTAGGTGGCATGCTAGTTCAACCAATGGTGACCGCGTTAAACAAATACATGAGCCGCACAGTGCTAATGGCGTTTTTCTGTATTTTGGGTATTTTTTCGATCGGTATGACCTTTATTTCCTCGTCAGCCGTGGTATTGGCTGCTGCATTATTCTTTTTAGGTGCAGCTACTTTTGCCTTGTACCCGATAGCAATCAACTTAGGTTGCGAAGGACTTGATGAACGCTTTATTGTCTCTGCGACACAAGTCATGCTGTTTAGCTACAGCATCGGCTCTGTTGCTGGCCCAGTTGTCGCTGATAAATTTATGGGCCAAGAACACGGCTTACTAGGCTACTTGTTTGCCGCTTTGGTTGCGACTGGCGTATACATGCTACTTGCTGCGAGCAAAACCAAGCAGCGTATGGCCGCTGACCTCTAATCACGCCGCTTCTACTCAACGAAAACGAGGGCATGTCGCCCTCGTTTTTTTATTCTTCGCATTTTTGTTTAGATAAACGCTTGTGACGGTTTGACGCGTTCGCTGCAGGCTTTTCCGGTACCATGCGCTTTTCATGAAGCAAATGACGAACCGCCAAGATGGGATGTTTCAGTAACATTCTGGGGCCAGAGTAACGCATGACCAAACGCATTTGTTCTTTCGGCTCTGGTTTGTAGCAGTGAATCGGACATTTATTACACGTCGGTTTATTCTCTCCATAAGGACAGCGGTCGAGGCGCACTTCTGCGTATTCAAGCAGCTCACGACATTCTGAGCATAAGTCACGTTTTGTTCCATGATGGTCATGACAGTAAACCTCTACCATGGCTTTTACTGTCTTAAATTCAGTGGCGAGTTTGCCAAGTAAAATATCGCTCATGCGCTATCCAAAAATCACAACATCATTGTGTAAAGTTCTAACGTGCGGCCATTATCATATTGCTGCTCAACTCGTTCAAACTCAAAGCCCAGTTTTTTGAGCAAACTTATACTACGAATATTGTCATTATTGGTGATGGCAACCAAATTATCGAGTTTCATTTCCTCTCTAGCGTATTCCAGCACTGCGGTTGCAGACTCCGTTCCGTAGCCGAAGCCATAAGCGGAAGGTAAAAATCCATATCCGAGATCATAGTGTTGTAATGTGTCACGTTTAACCAACCCACAAATCCCGATGGGTTGCCCATCTTCTTTCTTCTCTACAACGAGTAAACTCACGCCTTTAATTTGTTGCATGCGTAGCATGTTTTCTTTTATGTAACGCGCCGCTTCATATTCGGTACGAATTTGTTTGTCTCCGACAAAACGGTAGAAGTCTGGGTGGTTATAAAGTTCTAGTATAAATGGTGCATCATCTACACTCACAAGACGCAGTATCAAACGTTCGGTGTACAGTGTTTTCATTTGGGCTCCATTAAAACGCGATAGATGATTGGACATAGGAACGTACTTGAATTTTGCGACCGATACCGGCGCTTATTTAGTTGTAACTTGATAAAAAAGTAACTATCCTGCCTCGCTAAATTAAAGGACCACCACCATGAACCGCAAGAAGAAAATCAATCAGATCTTGAAAGCGAAGCAGAAGAAGCATAACGCTAAGCTACATAAGAGCAATAAGCCACGTTATATCTCCAAAGCTGAACGCGCGAAAATGGAAGCTGAAGAACAAAACCAAGCTTCAGAACACACGGAAAACGTTGTAGACACAGCGCAGACAGATCAAGCCTAAAAGAAAAGCCGCTTCAAGCGGCTTTTTTGATATTCGGAGGTAGTTAGCTTTAGTATTCGACACTGTAGTTCAGTGTGAATGTGCGACCTCTTCCTTTGTAGTCGTACGCTGCAGCATCGTAGTGTGCTGCATAAAGAATCTGCGCACGTTGTCCCCAAGCGGTTGTGTAGTCTTCGTCAAATAGGTTTTGAATACCAAAACCTAACTGCCCGATAGGTAGTGTTACGTTACCAAGAAGATCAAACGTAGTGTATCCATCTAGTTTATTGTTTGCGTCATCTTCGTAATCAAACATCGTCTGGCTTTGTAAACGTACTGAATAGCCATCCTGATAGTAAGCCGCCCACGCGTTCGCTTTTGATGTACTTGCTTTACCCGCACTTAGATCTTCCCACTTACCGTTGGTTTTCAGCTCAGAAACCACATAGTGACCTGATGCACCTAACAAAATATCACGGTTTACCCAGTAGTTAATGTTTGCTTCGGCACCGTATACACGTTGCTCGTCATCAACATTGGTGATTAGGAGCGTCTTCTTGTCATACTTGATTGAGTTATCCGAAACCGAGTAGTAACCCGCCGCTTGCAGTGCGACAGTATCCGTATCTAATCGGTAACCAATTTCATAGCTGTCCGTTTTGATGCCCGACATTTTTGAGTCAGATACATTAATGCTATTGTTCAACGCGTAGTGACCATTTGCATCCGCGGCATCGTAGCTACCTTGGCCGTAGTACTTTGCAGGATCAGCGAGTTCGAAACCTTGAGAGAAGTTCGCCCAAAGCTGAGATTCATCGTTAAGCTGATAAATGGTGCCCAAATTAAATAAGCTCACAGAGTAGTCAGTGCTGCCACCTGGTACCGCATCCGCTGATACACCATTACCCGATGCGATCTTCTTTTGTATACTATAGGCAACAAAATCATCAATCTTATTGTCCATGTATTGGTAGCGGTAGCCTGCTTGTACTGACCAATCTTGATTGATTTGGTAATCCCCTTGGACAAACATTGCGTAAGACGCCACATCAACATCTGGGTAACGCCCCACTTCGGCATAGGTTCGATTAATTAAGTTCCCAGAGCTGTTCGCAATGGTTGGATCGAACAGAGCCTGGTTACTTTCAAAACGGTCTAAGTACGCATCGACACCATAAACAAGTTTGAATGACTCCCAGCTTTTAGCTAACGCTAAGCGCCCAGCAAAAACTTCTGTTTTTTGTTGAGAGGCACTTTGGTAATAAGGAGTAAAGGTTTGGTCTTCACTACGGTAAGATAACTCGCCTATCAGTTGATGACCGAATACGCTGTCGTGAGCGTAGTTCGCACTTAAGAGAACTCGCTCTGTACCATGTTCACGGTCGGAATCGAACCCCTCTCGTACATCAACAAATTTATTGTTAACAATGTACAAACCGTATGGCGAATCTTGCTGGCTGTCATAGTATTGTGCGACAAGGTTTAACTTGCTGGCATCGGAGATTTGAATCTCGGTCGATCCCATAACATCGAGCGTTGAATTATACTGCAAAGAGCCCTGTGAAATGTCTGGGGTGACAATGTCGCCATTTGCGTCAAATACACCTTGTGTCTCGGTGTACACAACCGAACCTCTAGCGGTAATTCGCTCATTACCACCCGAGATAGACTGAGCGAGTTTGTAATCAAAGTCATCGCTGCTATTAAAGCCTGTAGTGCCACTCACGTAGGATTCAAACGACAAGTCATCCGAGTACGCTTTCTTGGTGATAATGTTAATAACACCACCAGTAGCGCCTGCACCATAAATGGAGGTTGCACCAGATAGTACTTCAATTCGCTCGATGTTGAATGGGTCTATTGCGTCTAACTGACGACTAATCGGGCGAGAAGACTGTAACGAGACACCATCAATCATTACCAACATTGCTCTACCGCGAAGGTTCTGACCATAGTTAGTTCGACCACCGGTGCCGACGTCTAAAGAAGGGATGGTTGCAGAAAGAATATCACCCAGTGTCTTGCCCGCACGATATTGCTGAGCAATCTCTTCTTGGCCAACAAACCAAACCGTTCCTGGAATATCGGAGATCGATTTCGGCATCACACTGCCTACAACAACCAATTGCTCATCGCTCGGAGTCGATGTTTGTTGAAGATCTTCTGCTGCTATTGAGCTAACTGCGTATCCACTGCTCATCGCAAGTACGATGAGATTGAAAGAAAACGTCCTTTTCATCATTGTATTTATCTTTTTGTTGTCAACAAGAGCATGCAATGATACTTATTCTCACTCTCAAATCGAGCACTGTTACACAAGTTAAATAAATGTTAATTAAGAACCTTCTTGCTCATAAGCTGTCGATTTTCCTCTAAACGAGGACAATCTGCACAAAGCTTTCTGCCTTCACACTTATAGACTAAACAACAACTTTTTCTTACTAACTTTAGCGGCTGATCAGATTCCGTCTCATGAAGTGAGCGGCTATTATCAACATCCAAACCCATTGCGCTTAGCCACAAGACCGCATGCTCCTGAAGTGTCGAGTTAGTCATTTGCGGAAAGCGCTGTTGGAGACGAATTAAACAAGCCATGATTCCGTCCGACATCAATTGATGGGTGAAGCCAGGACGAATGCGTGTCCATTGACTCATCTCTTGTTGATAGAAGTCGAACAGTTCTCGGATTTGACGCCCCGCCTCTTTTATCAACGCTTCTGGCTCGCCATGTATATGCGCTTCGTCGGCGAATCGGTACCCAGAAACAAAACAAGGTTTGAGGTGCTGCGCTATCTCGCGAATGTTTGGCAACGTGTGGTAACCGTAAATAGAGATGAATGCGACATAAACTGGCTGCCAACAAAGTAAATCCCACGTTCTTGTCAACCAATATGCTTTTCCCGCTTCCGGATGAGCCTCCGAGATTTGCTGGTAAAGGCCTTGGATGATCGGGTTGATATCATTCTCGATATGGATAGCTTCTTGCCCTATCTCGCCGATATCACCGTGTAGGTAAGGTGTAATCTCACTCGAAGTTTGAAACAGTTGCGGGAAAAATTGCTCAGACATGATGGCTTATTGTTGGTGTAGTCATTCTGACACCTTTATACCCAAGCACCAATCGCAATGCAAACTATTATCCTTTGCGTTTTCATAACAAAGACGCACTCTTAGGGTTAGTTATGAATGTATTTCCGCGTTCTGTGAAACTGTAAGGTCTGGTTACGTATGCGATGAATAGCAACAAACTCTTAAACCTCTTCGCATTTAACGCTCACATGATCGCAAAAATACACAGCATAAAAACACCCTGATAAAACTGTGTTAACAGTTCCCCTGTGTAGCGTGAGTTATTGCCAATAATTGAATATTGCTGTTTCTTATCCAGCGGATTGTGAACAACATGAAGTATTTTCTTTCTGAATATCGAGACAATACAAAGAGGTAATTTGGCTATGTAGCCCTCTGTTTTGAATAAGGAAATCCACATGTTGTATCTTGAGTTTCTATTTTTGCTCGTGATGCTGTATATCGGCTCACGTTATGGTGGTATAGGCCTTGGGGTCGTATCCGGAATTGGCTTGGTGATTGAAGTCTTCATCTTTAAGATGCCGCCAACCTCCCCTCCTGTCACCGTCATGTTGATCATTTTAGCGGTGGTAACATGTGCTTCCATTCTTGAAGCCGCTGGCGGTTTGAAATACATGCTGCAAGTTGCCGAGCGTGTGCTTCGTAAGAACCCAAAACGCGTCACCCTTATTGCTCCGTTCGTGACTTACTTTATGACCTTCCTACTTGGTACAGGTCACGCGGTTTACTCTATCATGCCAATCATTGGCGACGTTGCACTTAAAAACGGCATTCGTCCTGAGCGTCCTATGGCTGCCGCTTCTGTCGCCTCTCAAATCGCAATCACGGCATCACCAATTTCAGCGGCCGTAGTTTACTACTTGGCGCAACTCTCTGATATTCAACACGAGATCACTCTGCTCTCAATTCTGCTCGTTACTGTACCTGCAACCTTATTCGGTACGTTGTTGATGTCACTTTACAGCCTAAAGCGTGGTAAAGAACTAGACGACGATGAAGAATACCAAGAGCGTTTGAAAGATCCTGTGTGGAGAGAAAAAATCCTCAACACAACTGCAACGTCTCTTGATGAAGTACTACCAACAAGTGCTCGTAACTCTGTATTGCTGTTCATTGCTTCTATCTTGGTTATCGTCGTTATCGCAATGTGGCCAGACATTCGTACCATCGTAGATGGCTCGAAGCCAATCAGCATGGCAGTTGTGATTCAAATGATGATGCTCTGCTTCGGCGGTATCATTTTGCTTGCGACCAAAACTGACCCGCGCGACGTACCAAATGGGGTGGTATTTAAATCTGGTATGGTGGCGGCGATTGCTATCTTCGGTATTGCATGGATGTCAGATACCTACTTCCAGTACGCTATGCCTCAATTTAAATCTGGCATCGTAGAGATGGTAACCAACTATCCTTGGACATTCGCGCTTGCGTTATTCATTGTGTCGGTTGTGGTGAACTCTCAAGCTGCAACGGCTCGCATGATGTTGCCTGTTGGTCTCGGCTTAGGTTTGGAACCTGCGCTGCTTATCGGCTTGATGCCAGCGGTATACGGCTACTTCTTTATTCCAAACTACCCTTCAGATATCGCGACTGTGAACTTCGATACCTCGGGCACAACTAAGATTGGTAAGTGGTACTTCAACCACTCATTCATGTCTGTGGGCTTAATCGGCGTGATTGGTGCGTGTTGCTTGGGTTACTTGCTAGGGCAAATGATCATTCCTTCGTAACTAGCCAAATCAAGGATAAATTAGAGGCGAGTCATTGTACGTTTCGTACAGCCTGAGTGACTCGCCTTTCTTTATTGCACTATTCACTACAGCAAGAAATCGTCATCAATCGCGACAAAATTGTCGGCACAATCAATCAGAGTTTGAGATGTAAGTTTAGGTACACCATAAACGGTCACCGTTTTATTGAAGCGCTGCTGAATTCTCTCTACTAGCAGACTAAAGTCTCCATCTCCCGAAACTAGAATCACTTCCTCAACTTCGGGAGCAATTTCAATTGCATCGAGAGTAATACCCACATCCCAATCGCCTTTCGAGCTGCCATCACGACGCTGGATGTAGGGTTTAAGCATCACCTCAAATCCAACACCGCGTAAAATGTGATGAAACTGACGTTGTTTTGGATCGTTACTCGCGATGGCATAAGCACGAGCACTTACCACCTCTTTCCCTTGTGTGGCGACATACCAAAACTGGTTGTAATCAAAATTGCTTCGATACGCTTCGCGACAGGTGTAATACACATTCTGTACATCAACCAAAATGGCGATTTTTTGTTTGCTTTCCGAACTCATCTATTTCTACGCTCAATTTATTTGCTGCCTACCCTATGCCAGTTTTGGAAAAAGCACAATGAGCCAATTCCACTAAACTTAACGTATAAAAAGTTATTTGGGTTTCTAGGGGAACTGTCATGGGCGGAAAGTTACTAGTGATACTGCTTTCTTGTATCTTGTCATCGACAGCATTTGGTTATCCAGCGCACTCCAAATACTGGCCACATAGAAGCGTGCTCTACTTTGCGCCAGAAAATGATGAATACGTCAAACAATTCTTGCTAGAAACACTTATGAATGAGTGTGAGTTGGAAGACAGAGATGTCGTCACGCTGGTCATTACAGAACAAGGTTATACTTTTCCTGCTTGGCTTAAAGAAGAGTTCGACCTAAAAATGCTAGCTCGTCTTTATGAGGTCGAAAAAGGTTCTCATACAGCTATTTTGCTTGGTAAAGATGGTCTAGAAAAGCACCGCTGGGGCGCAGAAACAGACTGGTCGTTTATCAACAACCTCATTGATCAAATGCCGATGCGTAAGCAAGAAATGCAGAGGCAACAAAGCCCCTGTAAAATATAGTCACTTCTGGGCAGTATTACTTTGCGAACCAATCCAACTTGTTGTGAAGTTGAGTCACGCTGCCAACCACAATCAATGCTGGGCTCACGGCTTGCTCTGCCATGATCGATAGCTCGTTCAACTTTCCTTGGAACACGCGCTGCTCTGGGCGCGTACCGTTTTCAATAATGGCGCATGACATCTCAGGATCTAACCCATGAGTGATCAGCTTATCCATAATGTGGCCGCTTTGCTTCAAACCCATGTAGAAAACAAGTGTGTTGTTGGATTGTGCTAGAGAATGCCATTCAATCTCACGACCATCTTTTTGTACGTGACCAGTGATGAATTGAACGCTTTGCGCATGGTCGCGGTGTGTTAATGGAATACCAGCGTAAGCCGTTGCACCCGCTGCTGCTGTGATCCCCGGAACCACTTCGTATTTAATACCAAATTCCGCTAGTTCTTCTAGCTCCTCACCACCACGGCCAAAGATAAATGAGTCCCCACCTTTTAGGCGCACAACGCGTTTACCTTCTTGCGCTTTTTGCACCAAGATTTGGTTGATTTGATCTTGAGGCACACAGTGAAAGTCCAATTTTTTTCCTACGTAAATCATCTCTGCTGATGTATGGGCCAACTCAAGAATATCTTTTGATACCAATCGGTCGTACACAACAACTTCAGCCGCTTGAATGGCTTTTAAGCCTTTTACTGTGAGTAAATCAGGATCACCAGGACCTGCACCAACAAGAGAAACAAAGCCGCTGTTTAAAGATGAGTGAGCAGTTGTCATATCAACGCCTATCGAAAATTTGGACATAAAAAGTAACACTCAAGTCATTAACTCAAGGTTAAAATCACCCCAAGGAGTTATTACTTTTTATAGCTAAATCAATACAATACTTATCGAAAGTTAAATGAGTTGAACAGCCCTACCTACCATAGGTAGGGCCAGATAAAAGCGGTTTATTTTGCGATTGCAGGCTCTGCTTTTACTTCTTCTTCAACTACGTTGATAGAAGGCGCAGTTTTAGCGTGAGTTAGGTACAGTGGAATACAAGTCATTACTAGACCACCAACAATGTTACCTAGGATGGTTGGGATAAGGTTGAAGTTCAACCAAGTCGCGATACCAAAATCCGCACCTAGAATCATACCTAGTGGGAATAGGAACATGTTTACTACTGTGTGCTCGAATACTAGAGCGAAGAAGATGAAGATTGGGAACCACATCATTGCTACGCGACCAGATACTGAACGTGCTGTCATGTTGCCGATAACGCCTAGACATACCATTAGGTTACAGAAGATGCCGCGTACGAAACACGTGATCCATCCGTCCATACCCATGTTTTCAAAACCAAGGCTACGCGCGGTAGAAACAGCCACAAATTTCTTCGCTACTGCGTTCAGTTCTAGAGAGAAGTTACCTGTTAGAGAGATAGCCACTAGGTAAGCAACGATCAGAGAACCGATAAGGTTACCCAAGCCTACAAGACCCCAACAACGGAAGATACGACCCCAAGTGATGCCCGGACGGTTAGCAAACTTAGCCAGAGGCGCTAGACCAAAAACACCGGTTACTAGGTCATACCCCATCACACTTAGAATTACGAAACCAACGGGGAAAACAAGTGCTCCTACAAGACCGATACCCGTTTGTACAATCGCGGTAATAGCAACCACCACCGCAAGCGAAAGAATAACGCCAGCCATCGTACCGCGAAGCAGAAGGTCTCGCGTGCTTGTATTGGTTTTCGCTTCACCAACATTGATCATGGTTTGCACGAATTCTGCAGGCTTAAAATCAGTAGACATGAATGTGTCCTTATCCAAAATTGAAAGTTAAAAAGTTAAAGATTGAATAGAGAAAGGCTTCCCGTTGACACCTGAACGCTGTCTACAACACCTCGCTTCCCTGTTCCCCTGAGATGATGCTTGGAAAGCCTTTGTCTATTGAATCTAGGTTTCAGTTCATTCCCTCCCCCTAAGAGGAGGGAATGAAAACCAAGCTTACGCAGAGATTTCTACTTCGCCGTTGGTTACGCGGGTTTTGTACGCTTTCACGCTAAAACGCTCGTCTTCCATGCACGCACCTGTTGTCAGGTTAAAGCGTTGCTTCTTAAGTGGGCTAGCCACCCAAAGCTCGCCTTGGTGCTCACAGATCAAACCGCGAGAAAGCACGTTTGATTGGAAGAACGGGTCTGTGTTGCTGATCGCCAGCACTTCTTCTGCTTGTGTTGGGCGGAATACCGCAACTTGCTGACCATCAACCAGTGCACAAACACCTGTGCCCGGTACGATGTCGCTGATTTGGCAAATCTTTTCAAATGACATAATCAACCTTCCCTTATGCTTCAGTGATCGCTACGTGTAGGATGTCGCCTTTCGCTTCAGGATGTTTTTCCGTGAAGGTTGCAGGGCGGTGCTGTTCACGCTCTTGTACAAACACAACGTTTTCATCGCGCTTGTCAGAGTTGATGAAGTGCGCGAAACGAGTCAGTTGTGATTCGTCGTTGATGGTCGCAGTCCACTCACACTCGTACTCGTCTACAAGCTTCGCTACATCAGCTTCTAGTTGAGTGTTGATGCCAAGTTTGTCTTCAACAATCACTTCGCGTAGGTAGTCAACGCCACCTTCCATGTTTTCCATCCAAACTGATGTGCGTTGTAGTGGCGCAGCAGTACGGATGTAGAACATCATGAAGCGGTCGATGTACTTGATTAGTGTTTCTTTATCTAGGTCACTTGCAAGTAGGTCTGCGTGACGAGGTTTCATACCACCGTTACCACATACGTACATGTTCCAACCTGCGTCAGTCGCGATAATACCAAGGTCTTTACCTTGTGCTTCCGCACACTCACGAGTACAGCCAGAAACACCGAACTTCATCTTATGAGGTGTACGAATGCCTTTGTAACGGTTCTCGATGTAAGAACCCAGACCAACAGAATCTTGAACGCCGTAACGACACCACGTTGAGCCAACACAGGTCTTCGCCATACGAAGGGCTTTTGCGTACGCTTGACCTGTTTCGAAACCAGCGTCGATAAGCTTGCGCCAGATCTCTGGAAGATCGTCTTTTTGAGCACCAAACAGACCAATACGTTGAGCACCGGTTACTTTGGTGTATAGGTTGTATTCTGCTGCAACGTTCGCTAACGCACCCAGTGCTTGAGGTGTTACTTCACCACCCGCCATACGTGGGATAACAGAGTAAGTACCGTCTTTTTGGATGTTACCTAGGAAGTTATCGTTCGTGTCGTGCAGCTTAACCAGTTGTGGCTTAAGAATGTGCTCACCCCAGCAAGAAGCCAAGATAGAACCAGCCAGTGGTTTACAAACTTCACAGCCGTAACCTTTACCGTATTTCTCTAGAAGCTCATCAAACGTTTTGATCTCTTCAATACGGATTAGGTGGAACAGCTCTTGGCGTGAGTATGCAAAGTGCTCACAGACGTCGTTCTTCACTTCGATACCAGATTTAGCAAGCTCAGCATTTAGAACAGACGTCACTAGAGGAATACAACCACCACAGCCTGTACCTGCGCCAGTCACTGCTTTGATGTCAGCAAGCGTATGATTACCATCAGCAACCGCCTGTGCGATCTTGCCTTTTGTCACGTCGAAACAAGAACAGATCACTGCGCTTTCTGGTAGAGCATCTGCACCTAGTGCTGGTTTCTCAGCGCCTGCGTGTGCAGGAAGGATCAACGCATCTGGGTGCTCTGGTAGGTCGATTTCGTTCAGCATAAGTTGAAGCAGGTCGCCGTAGTCAGAGGTGTCGCCAACCATAACCGCGCCAAGCAGTTTCTTGTTGTCTTTAGAAACGATAAGACGTTTGTAAACTTCTTGCTCTTCGTTTTGATAAACGTAGCTCTTACAGCCTTCAGTACGACCGTTCGCGTCACCAATTGAACCTACTTTTACACCTAGAAGTTTCAGCTTCGCAGACATATCAGCGCCTTCGAATTTGCTTTCTGTGTTACCTAGTAGGTGATCAACGGCAACTGTCGCCATCTTGTAGCCAGGAGCAACAAGGCCGTAGAACATTTCGTTCCAAGACGCACACTCACCGATAGCGTAGATGTTCTCATCAGAAGTCTGACAATGGTCGTTGATAGCAACACCGCCACGAGGTGCCACTTCCAGCTCCATTTGGCGTGCTAGTTTGTCTTGTGGACGAATACCTGCAGAGAATACGATGAAGTCTGTTTCTAGCTCTGAGCCGTCAGCAAAACGCATAACGTTGCGTGCGTTTGTGCCTTCTGGCGCAATCTCAAGCGTGTTTTTGCTAGTGTGAACGTTCACGCCCATACGCTCGATCTTTTGTCGAAGTTGGTTACCACCAGCAAGGTCAAGTTGCTCAGCCATTAGCTTCGGTGCGAACTCAACAACATGCGTTTCTACACCCAGTGCTTTCAATGCGCCTGCTGCTTCAAGACCTAGCAGACCACCACCGACAACAACGCCTGATTTGCTCTTCTTCGCACACGCTTCGATCGCTTTAAGATCTTCGATAGTACGGTAAACAAAACAGTCTTTGCTTTCGTGACCTTTGATAGGTGGAACAAATGGGAATGAGCCAGTAGCAAGAATCAGCTTGTCGTATTGAACTTCGCGACCAGTGCTTGAGTAAACAATGCGGTTTTCACGGTTGATGTTGATCGCGCGTTCGCCGATCAGCATGTTAATACCGTGTTTCTCGTAGAAGCCTTCTTTTACTAAAGAAAGTTCATCTGCAGTATGGTGAGAAAAGTAAGAGGAAAGGTGCACACGGTCGTATGCGACACGAGGTTCTTCACAGAAAACCGTAATGTCCATATTAGACATATCAGCTTTCTCGACTAAGTCTTCAATATAACGGTGCCCTACCATACCGTTACCGATGACTACTAGCTTCAACTTGCTCATTATAATTCCTAAGGGTTAGGTTCTTATCACTGAGCTCATTGTTAATTGTGAAAGAAAATTAATACATGATGTAAATCAATTACAATTTCAAACTACCCTAAAGGGGTAGATGAACGTATTTATCTGACTATTGCGAAATAAAAAGTAATTTATTAACGGATATTGGTAGTTTTAACAAACTGAGATAACCGAAGCCATGTTAGCAACGGACTATACCGTTTTGCTTTTATGAAGTTAGGCTGACCATCGAAACCGAGCACACCTACGATAAATCCTGCTTTGCTTCTAAACGACTCACTCACTTGACTTCACCGTTTCAAGGTGATCAGAGAACAATATCTGAAGTGATTGAAAGATTTAGAAAAATCAAGCTTCACAACAAAAATTTTTTACTAGCTAAGTCGCACTATAAAGACTAAAATCAGGTTTAGTTCATATGGAATAGCGTCCATATGATTGATACCGTAATTGACATATAGAGTGCCGTCCCATTTTTGTGAGGCGGCCTTTTATTTGGGAGTCATAAAATGTCAGAAAACAATTCTATCTACATCTCAAGCTTAGATATGAACCGAATCACAGCCTTGTTGGATAAAATGCCAAACATCGCAGCGGAGCTTGTGGAATTAGAAGCAGAGCTCGACCGAGCAACAGTTCTTGAGCCAGAACAAATGCCAGATAACGTGGTCACGATGAACTCGACTGTAGAGTTTAAATTTTCAGGTGAAGATAGAACCATGACAAAGACACTGGTTTACCCTTCTGAACTGAAAAGCAGTGATGATATCTCTATTTTTGCGCCCGTAGGCAGCGCACTGATCGGTTTGTCTGTCGGCCAAAAACTTGAATGGCCAATGCCAAATAATCAAGTGAAGACAATTGAAATTGTCGATATCACCTACCAGCCTGAGCGTTGTGGTGCACTAAACCGCTAACCCTCAGTAGTCCCGGTGCAAAGGCCTCCATTTAAGACTTTGCACCAGGAGAGCCCCTCGCTTACCCCCTATTTCCTTCTTTTTTCCAAGTATTTACTTTGCTGCTCTTAAGTAACATCACCGATTCTTTATTATTTACCGCATATTCAATACTTATATCTCCAAGCTCAATCATAGAAATTGCAAAGTATTTTTCGTATATTGTCGCTCCGAAATCGACGTAAATTATGCGCAAAATGGAAGAATATCTAACTCGAATTGCCTGCTTAGAAAAAGAAAATGAAGAGCTGAAGCGGAAGAATGCGCGACTACAAGAAAAGTTGAATGCTGCACTCGACAGTAATGGACTGTGTTTGTGGGAGCAGCATATTCCTTCGGGTACTTTGACTATATTCAATATGCAGTGGGGCAAAATGCTAGGTTATCAGCCCCATGAGTTAACCGCCACGGTTGAAACATGGAAAAACAATCTCCACCCTGAAGATTACGATCTTGCGGTGGGTGCATTTGAAGATCACCTAGCAGGCAAGACCGACCTTTATGAGGTAGTGCATCGCATGATTCATAAAGACGGCAGTGATAGCTGGGTCTACGATCGAGGGCGCATCGTCGAGTATGGTTCTGATGGAGAACCACTACGCATGATGGGCACTCATATCGATATTACAAAAGAAAAGCGATATGAGCAGCAACTGGCTAAGTTAGCTTCGAGTGATCCATTGACCGGACTGTTAAATAGAAAAGCAATTGAGGAAAACTTTAATCATCAACCTCAAACCAAGCCGTCTCAGCAGTCTGCCTTAGTGTTTGTTGATATAGATAATTTTAAAGCAGTTAACGACCAGCTAGGCCATCATGCTGGTGATACTCTCCTCATTAATATAGCCAATAGATTAACAGAGCTTGCGCCAAGCAAGTCTCAAGTTGGACGCATAGGAGGAGATGAGTTTGTCGTTTTAAGCTCTTATTCAAATCAAGAAGAAATATCTCAACTTTGTGATCGACTCTTAAGTTCCATCATTCCTGTGATAAATCAGGACTTAAATAAAGTAACGATTGGAATGAGCATCGGTGTTTGTCTATTTGATAAAGGAAAACAACAGTTTAATGAAGTTTATCAAAAAGCCGATCATGCAATGTATGAGATAAAGAAAAATGGCAAAAATGGCGTTGCCTATATCCAGATATAATAAATCTCTTGTTTTTTGAAATTAATATTTCTTTAATTTGACAATTTTCTCTATGGAATTGATAGCATCTTATTTTTAATAAGTAATTTATATATAAAACAAAATAAATAACAAACAATTAAGAGTGTTGCATACTACACGGTGTAATATTACTACTGTCTTTGTAACTACTTTTGTTGCATACAATATTGTCTCTTATTATTTTTATAAAAACCACCAGTAAAAATTAGTTAAACATTATAATTCATGAACTTATAAAAACCGAAATGCATGGTTGAATTTTAACCACCCCTTCTGCTAATATCTTGCCTCGTGTTTAAAAGTAATAAACACACACAAATATAAAACAAACTTTATAAAACATAATGCACACTTGATAATTACTGGTTCTATTTGGGTAGAGCTCGTTATTTATTTTATTTAAAACATTATGAATTTGTAATTTCATTTAATATCAAAATATTAAGTAGGTATATAAATTGAAGAAGGTCATCCTCCCTCAATTGGGCTTTGTTGCGTCAAATTTACGCTTGCTAGCTCTTGGCTTTGTAACCCTCGTGCCAGCATATTCTTTTTCATCAGAGGCTTATGTTGAGCAAGTGGCTAGTGGTGAACAAAAAACATTAGTTGTACTCGTCAATTTCCAAGAAAACCCTCAAGAGATCCCGATCTCTAAAGAAGACGCCCATCATGTTGTTTTTAATACCGTTAGCGACTTCTATTCGCAAATGTCCCAGGGGCAACTTTGGCTAACTGGTGATGTTGCTGGAACATTCACCTTGCCGATATCAAACCAAATTTGCGATGATGATGCTGTAGCTGCGGAAGCCAACAAAATGGCTGAAACTGCGGGATATCAACTATCAAACTATGACCGTTTTATCTACTTAACAACCAAAACTGGATGTGCATCAGAAGGCTCTGGTAGTCAAGGATTAACTCCCTCTAGAGCGTCAATAAATGCGGTTTTCGAGCCTCGAGTTATCGCCCATGAATTAGGACATAATTTTGGATTGCATCACGCTTCCGCACTCGACTGTAAAGACGGTACGTTGGCTGGTGATTGCCGTGTCATAGAGTACGGTGATAGCTACGATACGATGGGTAACTACGATATGGGTTACTTTAGCGCCTTCCAACTGGAAAACTTAGGGTGGCAGACCTCCCCTGCTCAAATCATTTCTAGTGATGGTGTTTACTCTATTGATGCCTATGAAGACTTTGAAAGTACTTCATCAAAAGTTTTAAAAATCCCAAGAGGTACCGATCCAATTACAGGCCAGCGCCAATGGTTTTACGTTGAATATCGACAAGCTCTTGGCTACGACAGCTTTTTACGTGACCGTTCGTACATCGTATACCGCCAAGATGTGACAGAAGGTGTGGTTGTGCGCCTAGCGACAGACGGTGATCTTAAAAGTAGCCGCTTGCTACACATGAAGCCTGACTCCACTTTCAGACAATTATTTGGGAGTAATGACTGGGAAGACCCCGCTCTTCCAATCGGTGGAACATTCACCGATCCAAAAACAGGCGTGTCGATTACTTTGGAAAGTGCTAATGGTCAAAACGCACAGGTCAGTGTCATATTTGGTGGTGAATCAGGGCAATGCGTTGCGACATCGCCTCTACTCTCTCTAACCCCACTTTCAGGTTCTGATGCTAATGCCGGAGAAACATTAGCGTATAATCTAAAAGTGACGAACCAGAACAATACAGAATGTGCAGACGCGACCTATACAACAGCTTTAAGCGTTCCTGACGGATGGAATTATGACGCAAGTGCCTTGACGGTTCCTTCCGGCATGAGTGCAGAAACGACGGTCATGGTTACGTCAAACAGCGATGCTCAACCGAACTCTTACAGCATAGCCGTTGACGTTATAGATGCTGAAAATGAACAATCAGCCAAAACCGAGCTACCTTACACAGTGTTATCTGAGTCAACGTCACCACTTGAAGCGGTGAATGATAGCGTAACGATCAGTGATAAATCCGTCGTTCGCATCCAACAGTTAAATAATGACTCATTTGAACAATCGACTTCTCTTGCAATTACGGTCGCTAAGTCAAACAAAGGCAGCGCCCGTGTACTGAGCGATGGCTCCATTGAATACATACCTTCGAAGAAGTTTAAGAATAATGATTCATTTACTTATACGATCAGTGACGGTCAATCTTCTTCAACCGCGACGATTAGCATCACCTTACAATCGAGTTCTGGTGGGAATGGTGGTGGAAACGGTAAAGGGAAACCGAACTAAATCACGCAATTCAATATGAAAAAGCCTGGAGAATACTCCAGGCTTTTTATTCACAAGACGTCAATTAGTTGCTTGGTGCAGGACAAATGTCACAGTCTGCAGAAGCTGTATTCGTCGCTTGAGTATTATCGATTTTCAAGAAACCAACCGCTGTCACAGTATCACGGAAAGATTGTGTTTCTGCATTGCTAAATGCCGTTGGGATATAACTACCAGTATAAGACTGACATTGATCCGAAGCGAGTTCGATATTATCTACCACTTTCACGTCATCAGAAGTATCCTCAGGCGTACCTGAGTCATCCACAACAGAAACATTCACTAAAGTAAGTCCAGGCGTTGTGTTACATACCATTCCCGAGAAGCTCACTTCTGCAATGATACCGTTTTCAGTAAGTTTGAAGCCGCTTTCACATGATTTCGTTACACTAATCATTGGAGACAAGCTCAATGACTCACATGGATCACTTGCTGTATCAGTAATGGTCGCTTGACCACCCGGAGTCGCAGCTGCTGTGACTCTTACTGTATTAGTTAGACCGTTATTTGTACTTTCAAAACTGCCGCTGTATGAAGCACTGTCACCTGAAGCAATGGCACCTAAGCTATGTGTAGTACCTGCTTCTAAATCCTCTACAACAACATCGTATAGCGTACCAACACCATCATTAATCACGTCGCCGCTGTATGAGTAAACGTAACCATCTTCTGTATCATTCACGACCGCTTGATTACATGTTTTGGTGATATCAACACTACACAACTCAAAGTCACCAACCACGAAGTCTTTCAACTGAGCGGTAATACTGCTTGATGCTCTTGTTTCGGCTGCAAATGAGCTAAAACAGGTGTCTGTTTGTAGAAGTTCAGTAAGGTTTACACCACCTTCAAAGAAGGTTTCTGGAGGGAAGACATTTTCGACACCACTTTTTGGCGTATACGCCCATGGTGCAGGTGAGTCAGTTGTATTGGTTGAAGCACACACATCTTGCGCGCCCGGTGAACACAGTGCATTTGTCTTAACTTTTAAACGTAAGTTTGTCGCAGCACACTGACCATCTTGTGGATTATTGTTATCAGCTTTCGCACAAGTTGTGTCCCATTCAAGAACCAAAATTTCTGGCCCCTCATTTGCCCCTTGCAAATAATTCACCTGAATCAAAAGGTCGCCAGCAATATGTTGACCAG
Source organism: Vibrio sp. D417a (assembly GCF_030248595.1). NCBI lineage: Bacteria > Pseudomonadati > Pseudomonadota > Gammaproteobacteria > Vibrionales > Vibrionaceae > Vibrio > Vibrio sp. D417a. The sequence continues at coordinate 275,784 of NZ_JAHGAM010000004.1, forward strand.
TGAATGTACCGTCTGGGTTTGTACTGACTGAGTCTTGATAAAACCAAAAACCTAAGAAGGCATCACCGCTGTTACCAAAGCGGTCTGCACCAAAGGTGAGTACAAGGTCATTATTAATGTTGTATGCCGCTGCATACGCATGAAGAATATCCCCTTTATCAAGTACCGTCCCAGTCTTCCAACCGAGTTCTGGTATGTCTTTGATGTCTTTATTACCACCAGTAAAGATTGTATCCGGTGTTGCCGTGTCATTCTCAAAGCTAAATACTAATGCTCCACCACTGTTTGGCGGCGTTGACCAGTCATCTGGAGCTCCCACTCCAGAGTCATCTATCGCATTAGCATTTGCTTCTAACTCAAATACGCCATCTGTTGGTGTTGCAAATGCAGAGCTACCTATTAGCAAACTTGTAAATATTGCATAAAGAAAGCTCTTCATCGTATGCCAGATACCTGACTTACAAGAATTCATAACCTACTCCTTAGAACGCTTCTAAAGCTAGACGAAGGTCCCTATGTCATTAATTGCCTTTTAAGAAAGAGTGAAAGCGAGATACAACTTTCGTTTCGGCTTGTATAACGCATAGAGCATGCCACTACTTAAGGTTATGATTTTATTAAACTAAATATTTTCAACAGCGAAGAGAATGAACAGAGTGTTCAATTTTAAAGAAAGAGAAAGAAAACAAAAGAGACAAAAAAACCTACGATAACAAAGATATATACGTGTTCTAGGATAATGTTACAGATTGACACTTTATTGTTTACACCTGTGACAGGTGCACAAAAACGACGGTATTGAAACTGTCCACTATGAATATGAAATAGACGCTTACTCACCTGCTCCAACTAATGTGAAGGTGATGTGTAACACCTGTTTGCATAGTGTTACACCCTTTACACATCTAATTGAATACTCATTTAACTAAAACATATTCAGTAGTTTAGCGAATAAGTTTTAGCTCAACCATTTATGAAAACATAAACAAACTGTTCACCCCTCTGTACAAAAATAAAAAATAACCAACAAATACAAAAGGTTAAATATGGAACACTCTATGCTAGTCAACCGACGCAGTTTAACTCTTTGAGAAAACTATCACGTATGTGGGCTCAAGGACGTAGCGAGCCCACTTACACAAGGAGGTTTTATGAAAACCATATTTAACTCTTGGTGGGGCAATAAGAGTTACCGTTGTTCCACTTTATGTAGCCAGAATATACTTACAGCGATCAATATCAGCAGCATGTTTAAGCTGTTTACTTGGGTCATAGCGGTTAGCTTAGTGCTGAGCTCTCAAATTGTTTACGCATCCGCTGGCGACCCTTCAAGCCGAGGCGTGCAACCAATATTTGTTGAAGGGAATAACACCTGTCAACAATTACTTCCAGGGATCGATGGTTTGATAGAATACAAGCTTGAGCCAGTTACAGACGGCACTTTCGGTGATGGCATGCTTGAAGTGGTTATTGATCAACAACCTGGGGCAAAAACCTTCAGTTGGGATCAAGGTGATAGCCCTGTGATTATGCAAGCTATCTTCGTAAAAGGTGGTCCTGACGGAAACCTATATAACTACTTTACAGATGGATTATTGTATCAAGATGATGCCTTGCTGCATTCACCTGTAGGGAAAAATGGTAGATACTATGGCTTAAGTCATATTTCATTCTGTTACACACCAGGCGTACCAGACATTAAAATCACTAAAACTTGTACATTTGGTGATGTTGTCAATGGTAACACTTTGAAATACAACTATAAACTCACTGTAGAAAACACCGGTGACTTTGCATTGTATGATGTTGTGGCAACAGACACTACAGCCGTTGACAACGATATGGCTGCTGGTGACCATGTGTTCAATTTAGCGATGCTCGCCGTTGGACAAACGCAAGAGTTTAATGGTTCGTTTATTATTGACCAAAACGGTATCACTAACTATGCAGAAGTAAGCGCAGCACTTGAAACTGGTGGTGGTGTAGCGGTTTCTGACAACGCAGATTGGGAATGCCCAAGCCAAAACATCCCTGGTTCATTGTCTCTAGAGAAAGACTGTAGTGTCGTCGTCGTGAATCGATTTGAAGATACTGGTATTAATGAATACGGTCTTCAAGTCAATTACAGTGGTAGTGTATGTAATACCTCCGATGTCACCATTGACGGCATTGTCGTAATCGACAACAAAGACTCGAATCCAATCCAGGTTGGTATGCTTGCGCCTGCTGAGTGTTACGACTTTACTGGTAACTACGAGCCAATCCCAGGAGATGGTGAAGGCCTTCCATTACCGGGTGAAGAAGTCAGAGCGTTTACAGATACTGTGGATGCGAGTGGTGAAACTATCTTCGGTAATGTTGTCGTAGAAGCGATAACAGCGTCTGCAGAATGTACGCTATGTCCAACTTGTCCAGAGCCTGTTAACTGCCCTGAATAAGGTCTACTTACAACTTAATAAAACAACGCCTGACGTTAACTCGTCAGGCGTTTTCTTTCGAACTATATCGTTCTATTTATTCTTACCTTTCCCATTGTTACCAGAGTTGCCAGAATCGCCACCAGCTGAGGACTCTAACTTCACTGAGACCTGAGCGGTCGAGCTGCTTTGACCATCACCTATGGTATAGGTAAAGCTGTCATTATTTTTGAATTTCTTCTCAGGTGTGTAACGCAGGGTGCCATCTGATAACAGCTCTAGTCGCCCCTTACTTGGTCTAGTAAAAGAAACCACGCTTGCAGAGTTTTGCTCTCCAACAACATCGTTTGCCATCACATCGATAATCACCGACTGTTTCGAAGACATAGTCACCTGATCATCAACAGCAACGAGCTCTGGTGATGGCGAGATTTCATTGGTTACAGAGTAATTCACGGATGCTGCGGTTTGCAGACTTGAGTCTTCTCCGTGCGTCACGATCATCTTCAAAGCATAGTCTTTATCACTAGCCTCAACCGAAGATACGACTGATATCATTACTTGTCCGGTTTCACCTGCTGCTAGCGTGATTGCATTGCTGCTTGCTTTCCAACCAGTTGGCACTGACGCGTTTACAGAAAAACTGCTCGCTGAACAATCTGCACTATCTTTGTTGGTAATAGTGACCTGATATTGAACCTCATCGCCGGCTGCAACCGAATTGTTTGTTGCAGCTTTCGCAGTCACTGATGGAGCATTAACAGTACAAGTCCCGATATTACCATTGTCAGAGCCGTCAAAGACAACGCTTACTTCGGCGATGCCGTTCGCTGCACTCACCAAACTCAATGTTACACCTGAGTCTGGGTCAGTATAGCTACCACCGACCGGCATAGATGGGTCAAACCAGTCATTTCGGCCAAAAACCGCACGATATTCAGAATCAGTTTTAAAGTGAAGCAGATTACTGCTGCGCCCATCACCTTCTACAGCGCTTCGAATGATGATGCCATCCGTAACGTCCCCACGATAGAACGAGTAAGAACGAGCATCTAAAAAGTCGTCAAACCCAATAGACTGGCGGTATTCAATGTAAAACCATTTTTTTGCACCTGTAGAAGGATCAGTACCACGAGGTACTTTTATCGTAACTGGCTGCTCACTAGTCGTCTCGTAATTCGCGATGGAGTAAGTACCATTTTGAGTAACTTCCAGTGTCTTTGAGGCGTGCTCTCCCTCTAGCCATCCTAGTCGCTCGCGCTGGAAAGTATTCAAATAGCCGATGTCTGGACCACCCATTACATCATAGGTATCACCGTATTCACGCAACGTACAGTTGTCTGAAAGCGTATGCTCGCCACAATCAAGAGCACGAGAGTGATGCAAACCAAAGTTATGTCCAAGCTCATGAGCGATATTCATCGGAGAAAAATCACCATTGATGTGCGCGCGTGAAGGCATGCCATCAATAGTTGCGGATCCAGCGACACCACATGCCGTTTTTGTCATCAAGTAAACAATACGATCGTACTCTTCAAGCTTCACTCCCGCTGCGATGGCTTCTTGATCCGCTGCATCTTGAACAGCGGTAAAGTCACAAACCTGATTAGACAACGGTAGATTAAACCAACCCACGACTTTCCCAGACAGCCACATTTGATCAAAAGAGCTTTCACGGTAGAAGTCATTCACTGTACCAAAGATTAGATTATTTGCTTCTGACAAAGTTAATGGCTGCTCATTTGGGTTTTCTTTGAAGTTCAGCAGGATAACCAATGTATTTTGCTGTCCCGTCGTATTTCCTGCTGCACTGGCGTAATGGATGCTCTGTAAACAAGCGAATATTACTAATAAAAATGACAACCCTTTATTTAGGGTTGTTCTATTTATTTTAATATTTTTTATCACTGCTTCACCTAATTTTAATTTAATAACGAGTTCACCTTCCCGCCAATATAAGCAGAAATGGTAGGGTAAAATCATATAAATTTTAGGCAATAAAATGCCCTAGCCTATAAAGCCAAATATGTTCCTATATACATCAACATGGTTATAAAAGGATAACCACCAAAAATATAAGAGCCGGAATCATAGCAAAGCAACCGGTCAAAATTCAACCAGAGTGATAAGTAATTTAGGTTAAGTTTGTGTAATAATAAATTTATCCATTTTTGTCAGTTACTTAAAATAACCTTATGATTGTTTTATATGAACAACCTTTGTATTCAACAATGACTTTAATAAATCACTTGCACTACAGCCAATTTAAATCATTAAAAATCAAACAATTATAAATTTAACTAAAACAATCTCAATTTCATCGCATAAAGTTATAACCTTTAAATTCATTAACTTAATAGCGAGTCATTCTAATAATATACCTCAACAACTCATGAGTAATATTATCCATCTTTAATTGTTAAATTTACGTTAAATTAAAGTGGTGAAAGTTTTTTGCTCACCTAGCTTTATACTCGATTAAAAGACAGACTGAGCGATACAGTGCAATATCAACTAGAGACATATAGAGAAACAAGCAGGATATATGCACAACTTTATTTTCAATATTGAACTAAAATCACATTGATAATATAACGCTATAGATAGCAATTCAGGAAAACCTGTTAAAGAGTGATTAACTGATAATTGAGGTTGGTATTTGTACAAAAATTAATTATTCAATAATAAATGTGTATTAGAATAGTTTGACAATACCAGATAGTAAAAAACCGGCACAAGGCCGGTTTTTAGAAATAGTGGAGGCGCCTCCCGGAGTCGAACCGAGGTCCACGGATTTGCAATCCGCTGCATAGCCACTCTGCCAAGGCGCCTTTCTGATTTTATATCTCTGTCACCAAAGATTTTGATGGTGCCCCGGGCCGGACTTGAACCGGCACAGCGCGAACGCCGAGGGATTTTAAATCCCTTGTGTCTACCAATTCCACCACCAGGGCAACGCAATCATGCGATGGGTTAGACACCATCTGTCTCTGCGGCCTTTGCCGTGAGAACGAGGCGTACTTTAACGGATTAATTTATCTGGTCAACAAAAAATTAGTCTTTTTTATTCAAATGGTTAAAAAGCCAACTCAAACGAACAAAGGGCGATCATTTTGCTCACAAGAACATCAGCATGCTTTGCTCTCGTTTACTTTGCTTCATCACTTCATGTCAATGAGGAATCGACAAGTCGCACAAATTGACAGTATGGGTATAAACTTAACTCGTACCGCAGGGGATAAATAAGCGCTCATCATGTTTCGAAAGTCATCATTTCAATTACCGCTACATACTGATTCCGAACTCGACTTCGTAGTGCCCTACTTCTTCCTGAGTGAATTTGATTATGCACGCTCTCTGGAGCTGGGAGTCATCGAAGACTTAGATCCTGAATTTACACATCAATATCGCGTCACACTGAGGCGCATACGCTCACTATGCTTACTACTTCGCGAACTGCTCCCTCCTTTTGAACAGCGTATTTTGAAACCTCATTTAAAAATAATGATGAAGAAAACAAATAAGCTGCGTGATTTGGACGTATTTATCTTGGGCAAAAAACAATACATTGAAATGCTCCCAAACCACAAATCGTCTCTTGAGCAGCTTTTTGGCTTTATCGAAGCCGAACGTGCTTACGAACAGGCAAAAGTTACGCGTTGGCTAGCTACAGAAGAATACACAACGCACTGCACTTTGGTCAGGAATAGTCTGCTGCGAAGTACGCAACACGAACCAGTGGATAGCAACGTACCTGCGTTACTCTTCGCAAGCCAAAAAATCTACGATCAATTTAAAAAAGTTGATAAAGCACGGCGCAAGATCTCGGACAAAAGTCGTGACAGCGTGATTCATTCGATGCGGATAAAGTGCAAAGCTCTGCGTTATCTGTTAGAAGGGTTTTCCACGCTCTATCCTTCCCAACAGCACAAAAACAACGTGAAACAACTAAAACTATTGCAAGATAAGCTCGGTGACTTTAACGACACTTCAAGTCAAATTGAATTTTTCGCACAACTCAAAGAGACAGCAAATCTCAATAAACAAGATCGTAAGGCTTTGAAAAAGCTAATTAACGTGCTTAGCGAACATCATGAACTCTCTCGCCAAACCATCTTGACGCATTTAAGCCAGTTTGAGTCTTTCATTCGCGATACCAATACACAGAATCTCTACCGACCCTAAATCAAGGTTCATGTATTTTTAATATTCATTAATTACAGTCAACCGTTAGGCTCCACTAAGAAAGTTAACGTGAAACCATTAAAACGATACCAATACGAGCGCTATGCGGTGCTTTGTAATCTCGCCTACCCTCGCGTCTTCAGGCAAACTCAATACGGGTTCGATCCTAATGGGCAACGAGTCATTAGAAATGAACACGGTAAGATTATGATTCGCGTGCTCTGGAGTAAAAAACAGAGTGAAGTGGTCGTAGTGATTAAAGGCTCACACAGTATCAGTGATTGGTTGTTGAACTTCGCGATGTGGACGAGAAGCTGTCGAAGGTTGGGACTAAACTATCGCATTCACGCGGGTTTCTATCATCTGTTGTTCCAAGAAAGTTTACCGAGCCGGAATGAAGATCGGTTAGGGTTGACCGTGATCGAACGCCTCGAAGGTATCGTTGTACCACTTATTCTCAGGGGGAAAAGAATCACTATTACTGGCCACTCTTCAGGTGGCGCGATTGGCAGTGTTTTTGCTGACTATATTGAGAAAAAATACCCAAAAAGCATTAAACGCGTGGTCACTTTCGGACAGCCCGCTGTCGGGGATTGGACGTTTAAGAAACGCTACCGTTTGGGGCACAAAACATACAGGATTTGTTGCGACATCGACATCGTGACCTTTATGCCGCCCGTACCTTTTTTGTATTGGCATGTAGGCAAAATGCTATGGTTATATAACGGGAGAATATACGAGAACACCCCAACGCTCATACGGCTTGGGCGCTCCTTATTTAGTTGGTTAATGCGACCGTTCTCTTATCACTTTATGAGTAAATACATTCGCGACAAAGACTTTTTTGATGAACGCTGAGTTAAACATCCGAAAGGTATGACGTACAGACACGAAAAAGCCGGACTTCGCCGGCTTTACGATTAAGTGGTGATCTACAGAGAGGCAATTTCTTTTTCAAGTTGATATTTGTTATCTGTGACAATTCGCTCTAACACTTCAACACGTCGCTTCAAGTCACCAATTTGCTTGTTAAGGTTATCTTGTTCTTCTCGGCTCATCGTATTACGTTCAGATATCTCCAACGCTCTTACTTCTTTACGATGGTTCAAGATTAACTTTATTATCCCGCCCCCAAATATGGCACCGAACACAATAGCCACAACCAATACATCAGCAATAGATTCCATTCTTTATCTTCCTCTAGATTATGCTCAAATATAAGTTACTCATTTGTCGAATGAATATCAAATAACACATTGATTCATTGAAAAGTTTTATTAAGAATTGCCTACTCTGTATCAAAATCACAGGAATGGATTATTCAACGCCAACCCAAACCGAGACAGATCCGCCGTTTACTGGGAACTCAGCCCAACCATTCGCATCAGTCCAAATGTCTTCAGTTCGGATACCCAACTTGTCTACGTAGCGAGCACTTGGTTTACCCGTATACATCCACTTCGAGCCGCCAGGTCCATCACTCATGATCACGGCCATTGAATGTGGATGCTTTGCATCACCTTCTCGAGTCCAACCAATTACGTCCCAGTGGTCGAGATAAGAATGTTGTTTGCCATACGCATAATCTTTACGCAGTGTTACTAGCTCTTCAATGTAAGGCACTTTGACCATATTGATGTCATGCCCTTTATCACTGTACTGCGCGCCGTAGTAATCTGCATAAAACACGGATGGATAACCTTCTTCACGCAATAAGATAAACGCGTAAGCGAGCGGCTTGAACCACCAATCAACGGTTGATTCCAACGCCTGCAAAGGCTGAGTGTCATGGTTTTCTACTAAGGTAACCGCTTTGACTGGATTGTCCTTCATCAGCGTACCATCCATGATTTGACGCATATCGTAGCTACCACCCGATTTAGACGCATTATAAAAGTTCATATGTAACGGTGCATCAAACAAAGACATGCTGCCAGAGGTTTTGGTGATAAAGTTATGCAGCTGATTCACATCGTAGTTCCAGTACTCTCCGACCGTGAATAGTTCTTTCCCTGTTTTCCAACGTAGGTGATCAATCCATTCTTGCAGGTATTGATATTTGATGTGCTTCACCGCGTCCATTCTAAACCCATCAACACCAGTCATGTTGATATACCACTCACCCCAGTCTTTAAGTTCTTTCTTAACTTCAGGGTGATCCATGTCTAGATCAGCGTACATAAGGTAATCGTAGTTGCCTTTTTCCGAGCTCACTTCCCAATCCCATGCCTTACCCTCACCTTTGAATTTGAAGATAGCTTTTTCTTCGCCAGCATCGTCCCAGTCCACGCCATCAAAGTGGTACCACGTCCAATGAAAGTTTGAGTACTTATCGTTGCGCCCAGGGAAATCAAACTCTACCCACGCTTCAATCCATTTATCACCAAGTTCAATATTTCGGTTGTTCCAATCGACTCGCTTGGTGTCGACCCAGGATTTACCATCCGCACCGCCACGGTGGTTAAACACTACATCACCATAAATCTGGATATTGTTTTTATGGGCAGCATTGATGGCGCTTAGGTACTGATCTTTGGTGCCATACTTGGTTCGCACCAATCCTTTTTGATCAAACTCCCCCAAGTCATACATATCGTAAACGCCATAACCGACGTCGTTGCTGCCACCAGCACCTTTATAGGCGGGCGGTAGCCATAACGCGGTGAAGCCGTTGTCCGATAGTGCCGGCGCGTTGTTTTCAACTTGTGTCCAGAGTGCACCGTCATTTGGCACATACCAATGGAAGTACTGCATCATGGTGCCATTTTGTGCCGCCATTACAGGCGAACTGAGCAGCAAAGTTAAGGGTAAAAGTGTAGGTTTAAGGTTGAATGTTTTCATTATTTTTCTCTCACGTTAAGGACTAGAATCCTCCTTTCTGCATATACGCACCAAGCGATGCTAACTATGACGCTAGCTAGGTTGCTGCCTGTAATACAAAAAGTTCGGATTACAATCGAAGAGAAACTATCACCAATCACACTATACAATTATTGAGTTGTCTAACATTTATAAAATCAATGATTAGCGCGTTAAAAATATTGAATGGTGATCAAAACATGGGAGACTTTAGGAAAGCGCGAAGGGTTACGAAAAGGTGGACTAAAAACGAAAAAAGCCAGTCATTTAAGACTGGCTTTCGAAATAGTGGAGGCGCCTCCCGGAGTCGAACCGAGGTCCACGGATTTGCAATCCGCTGCATAGCCACTCTGCCAAGGCGCCTTTCTGATTTTTTATCTCTGTCACCAAAGATTTTGATGGTGCCCCGGGCCGGACTTGAACCGGCACAGCGCGAACGCCGAGGGATTTTAAATCCCTTGTGTCTACCAATTCCACCACCAGGGCAACGCAATCATGCGATGGGTTAGACACCATCTGTCTCATCGACCTTTGCCGTGAGAACGAGGCGTACTTTAACGGATTAATTTATCTGGTCAACAATAAATTTTATCTTTTTTATTTAAGTGCTTAAAAAGCGATCTGACTAGTACATTTGGCATTCAATTAGACCAATAAGCACCCGTTCCCTTTCATTAGCCCTGAAGTCATACGCATACTAGTGTCCGTAACTGCTTCGAGGTAAACACGCGACTATCACGTTATGAACGCTGATCTTTTCACCGCTGTAACATCTGTAACAATTTAATTCCCTACTCTTGGCACGATTGCGTACAGAACATCATATTTTGTTACTGATAACTTTATATCGAATGTGGTCGTACCTTTATAAAATCATTGACTTTTTTTATTTTCAAACAAAGCTCAATTCATTATCGAAAATATCAATAAATAATGGTACGTTACACGAGTTGCAGTAATTTAATGGACATATATCACATATAAGGATGTGGTTTACTTTGGCGACACAACATAAGAAAAACAAGGTATATCACTAATGTCTATCAAGAATCTTTCTATAGCGAAAAAGATATCGCTATCGTTTTTACTCATTGCCATCGTCAACATTGCATTTGGCGTGTTTTTATCTACAGAGCTCAAAAGCATCAAATCTGAGCTTTTAAACTATACCGATGATACGCTTCCTGCAATGGAAAGGGTCGATTCGATTCGAGATCATTTGTCTCGCTGGCGCCGAGCTCAATTTGCTGCGTACACTTATGAAGACGCAGACCAAGTCAAAACTAAAATTTCTAACAATATTAGAGAACGCGAAAAGATCACTAGAGAGCTCAACGCTTACGGTGAAACTATCTGGCCTGGCGAAGAGCAGCAAACTTACCAGCGTCTTATGCGTCAGTGGAAAAAGTACTTGGATACTATGGACCAGTACAATGAAGCGATGCTAGCTAACGACAAAAGCAAGGCCCACCCTATTTTGGCGAACTCTTTGTCTGCTTTCGAAGCGGTTGACTCAGAGTTAGGCGAACTAATCCGTCTCCTTAAAGAAGCTATGGATAGCAACAAAACTCATATCCTGTCCTCTGTAAATGGATTGAGTAATTCTTCAATTGCAAGTAACGTGATTATTCTACTGATCATGGTAGGCATGACATACGTGCTGACTCGCCTAATTTGTGGCCCACTTAAACTTGTTGTTGAGCAAGCAAATGCCATCGCGACAGGTGATCTATCAAGTGACATTGACCGTAAAGCAATCGGCAATGACGAGCTTGGTGAACTGGCAGACGCGACCACTAAGATGCAAGATGACTTACGCCAAGTTATCGATAACGTGATTGCTGCAGTTACTCAGTTAAGCAGCGCTGTCGAAGAGATGAACCAAATCTCCGATATTTCTGCGTCTGGTATGAAAGATCAACAGCTGCAAATTACGCACATCGCAACAGCAATGACAGAAATGAAAGCGGCCGTAGCCGATGTGGCTCGTAACACTGAAGACTCAGCGAACCAAGCTAACGAAGCAAACCGCCGCACACAACACGGTGTTCGTGAAACCCAAGGTATGGTTGACGCGATTCAAGAAGTTTCAAACGTAATTGGCGCTGCAGGCGATACCGTAGCAGAGCTTGAACAGCAATCGAATAAAATTAACGTGATCGTGGATGTTATCCGCGACATCGCCGATCAAACCAACCTACTTGCACTTAATGCAGCCATTGAAGCGGCGCGTGCTGGTGAGTCTGGTCGTGGCTTTGCCGTCGTTGCAGACGAAGTTCGAACTCTTGCCGGCCGTACGCAAGATTCAACGAGTGAAATCACTTCGATCATTGAGCAGCTACAATCACTTGCAAAAGACGCAAAATCAGCCACTGAACTTTCTAGAACCAGTATTTCAGAATGTGCAGAGCAAGGTATTCAATCAAAACAGCTGATGAGCGACATTGAGCATTCGATTTCGGACATCTCAGACATGGGTACCCAAATCGCCACGGCTTGTAACCAGCAAGACTCTGTTGCGGAAGAGCTTAACCGCAGCATTGAAAACATACATTTGGCATCTCAAGAGGTCTCGCAAGGTTCGGAGCAAACCGCACAGGCGTGCCGCGAACTAAGCCAGCTATCCATTTCTCTTAAAGATGTAATGAGCCGCTTTAAACTGAGTTAAACTCAGTGGATACCTTAGTAGATACCAAATCAATCCCGATTTGCTTAAATTGAATGTCATCACTGAGGTATATTTAGGTATATATTAAATCACTATCTTAATAAACGCTCCAAAGCACCACTTGGAGCGTTTTACTTCGTCAGGTACTTTCCCCAAGTACTCAATAACATAACCAATACAAAAAACGCGTACGGAGACTTTATGCGCTTAAATAAAACCTTACTATCACTGACTATCGCTGCTGCAATCGCGATTCCTGTAATGCAAGCTACTGCTGCTCCTCTTCAAATTAGCAATACAGCAGCAAAAGCAGAGCAAGTTCAAGGTGCTAACGCTTGGCTAGAAATAAACTTAGGTCAGTTCCGCGATAATATTGAGCAGTTTAAATCGCACATGGATGGCAAAACGAAAATCTGCGCCGTGATGAAAGCCGACGCATACGGCAATGGTATCGCAGGCCTGATGCCGACTATTATCGAGCAACAAATTCCTTGTGTTGCCGTTGCAAGTAACGCCGAAGCACAAACTGTTCGCGACAGTGGCTTTAAAGGCCAACTTATTCGTGTACGCTCAGCGGATATTGGCGAGATTGAAGCCGCAATCGACCTAAATGTCGAAGAGTTGATAGGCACAGCAGAGCAAGCTAAAGCACTGTCTAAACTAGCCGAGAAAGCTGGTAAAGAAATCAAAGTTCACCTTGCTCTGAACGACGGTGGTATGGGACGTAATGGTGTTGATATGACGACAGAAGCGGGCAAGAAAGAAGCGCTAGAAATCGCTCAACAAGCTGGCGTTAGTATTGTTGGTATCATGACTCATTTCCCTAACTACAATGCAGACGACGTGCGCCAAAAGTTAGCTTCATTCAAAGACAGTTCTGCATGGCTGATTAAAGAAGCGAATCTAAAACGCGACAACATTTTACTGCACGTAGCTAACTCTTACACCGCGCTTAATGTTCCAGAGGCGCAGCTTGATATGGTTCGCCCTGGTGGCGTTTTATACGGAGACCTACCGACTAACCCTGAGTACCCTTCTATCGTGTCTTTCAAAACACGCGTGGCATCCGTTCACCACCTGCCAAAAAATAGCACAGTCGGTTACGACAGTAGCTACACAACAAGCAAAGAAAGCTTAATGGCGAACATTCCTGTTGGTTACTCTGATGGTTACCCACGAAAAATGGGGAATGCGGCAGAAGTTCTGATCAATGGCCAACGTGCAAAAGTTGCGGGCGTTGCTTCAATGAACACCACAATGGTAGATGTTACAGGTATCAAAGATGTTGAGCCTGGTTCTGAAGTTGTTTTGTTTGGCTCCCAACAAGGCAAAACGATTTCAGCTGCTGAGATGGAAAAACACGCAGAAGTCATCTTCCCTGAACTATACACGGTTTGGGGAAGCGCGAACCCTCGTGTCTACGTAAAATAAACCTATTCAGTTATTCGTAACAGAGCGAAAAAGCGAGCCTCGTGCTCGCTTTCTTTCTTATTTACTAATCTGTACTAGCTCGTGATTCTATCAATTAAACAGAGCTTACCATTTCTGTTGTTTTAATCTCCTTTAGCACTACCAAGTGCGACTCTCTACACTCTGTTTCTTAAAGCCGCTTGGATGGCTCAATTTTATATAGCACTTAGTGTTTGAAAGCCCCTCTAATTGATGTTAAACATGAAGTTTACAAAAGAATAACAAACACACTCGTATGGCACTGCCCCTTTGCCTGCTAGCTAGGTATCTCTATGACAGAAAATACTCAACACCTTCAACGCTCCTCCGCTGAGTTGCACGAATTTAATCGGCTTGACGTCTGGAACGGATTCACCCAACTTTTACCCCTCTCTATGTTCGTGGTCATATTTGGCCTCGCTTTCGGTGTTGCTGCGGTACAGACTGGACTAGATGTATTTCCCACTATGTTGATGAGCACACTGGTCTTCGCCGGTGCTTCACAATTTGCCACGTTAGAAATGTGGGGAGCAGAAGTCCCTCTCATTCCAGTTCTTATTACTGTATTTGCTATTAATGCTCGTCACCTCTTGATGGGAGCCACACTTTATCCATGGTTACGACAACTCCCACCAACAAAACGTTACGGTGTAATGCTGGTTGCATCAGACGCTAACTGGGCAATGGCACTCAATGCATTTGGTAGAAAAGAACCCGGCTTTGGCTTGCTTGTTGGTGGCGGCTTAGCGATGTGGTCTTTTTGGATTGTGGGCACCTGGATCGGCATTTATTTTGGTAGCGCAATCAAAGATCCGGTGGGCCTCGGGCTCGATATGGTTATGGGATGCTTCCTGCTGTCTATGGTGGTGGCTGGGCCGAAAGACTTAAGAATCTTTGCAATTTGGGCCATAGCAGCAGCCTCTTCTATGTTGGCATATTGGTATTTGCCAGAGAATAGCCACGTAGTGGTTGGCGCCATTACTGGCGGAGTATTGGGTGCTTGTTGGAAGGAGAAGAAAGCATGAACATCGAAACAACCTTAGGTGGCACACTGCTTATCATCATCGCTATGGCTTTAGTCACGCTCATAACCCGCTGGGGCGGAGTGTATGTTATGTCATTCATTCCAATTAGCGAACGGGTTCAACGTTTCATTACTGCGATGTCAGGTTCCGTACTGGTTGCGCTTTTAGCTCCGCTAGCAGTAGAGGGGGATAATGGTGCTAGAGCAGCACTGTTTTCTACTGCCGTTGTCATGTTCATCGTGAAAAAGCCTCTACCCGCAATTGCAGCAGGCATCATCGCCGCCGCTGCAGTACGTGCTCTTTAGTCGCTGTTTCAACGCCGATACCAGTCATCAATAAAAAGACCCAAAACACAAAGCCCTGATGTCACGAGTGTCATCAGGGCTTATCTTATGCTCATCATTTTAACGATGAACAACGATTATTAATCATGGTGAGACAGCACATCACGCACAGCAGTTACAATTGCGCTTATATTTGTCCATTTTACCAATACCAGGGTTAAAGGTATTGGTTGGGTCTAATTCGTGGTAAAACTTCTGCAACGAGTTTTCGGCTTCATACAAGTGACCCACGTTATGTTCTGCTGGGTATTTGGCACCACGGCTATTGAGGTGCTCTAGCATCAGCTTTTTCATCAACTTCGTGTCAGTCCCTTTTTTGAAAATGTAATCTTGATGGAAGACGTAACACATAAAGTGACCATAATAGAGCGCTTGAACAAGGTTCTTACTCACCTCTTCAGGCAAAGTTTCTAGCCACTCTTCATCATTACGTCGCAATGCAATATCAAGTGCAACGATGTCTTCTACGTCTTTTCGGTGAATCGTCTCGTAACGAATTGCTGCACCTGCTGCTGCAAAGCGATGTAAATAAGCTTTTTTACCTTCTTCCGGCGTACACTCGAAGAAATCACAGTCGTCTTCAACAGCCCAAACTTCTTTGAGGTATTTTTGTGCTTCAGCAATACCACCATCACTCATTTTCACTACCAGGTGATGCTCATACTTGTCACGGAAATCCAGCATTCGCTCTGGTAAATGTTGTGGGAACAACTTGCTCGCGTAGTACAGAATGGTGTCTGGCAGATATTTACTGACAAACGGGATGCGCTCTAAGAAGTTTTCTACCTTAGCTTTAAGTGCGAACATTTTTGGCAGCTTATCTGTGCCTAACAAATCGATGGATAAGAACACATCCTTGCCGTACTTCTCTGCCATGTTGAAGATATCTCGATGCAAGTATTCTCCCATCTCAGGCAAGTTATCAAACGTAGATAAGAAGTCTTTTCGCAGCTTGGTTAGTTTCGCAGGGTCATTGGTGCCGAGGTAAAAAACCTGCTCTTTTTCTGGTACTGGGTAGCTGTCAACCCGAACGGCAAAAACTCCCAACTTACCAGCGCAGCCACTGGCTTCAAATAATCGGCGTTCATCGGCATTAAAGCGAGAAGGAATGTCAGAAGTCACGTCTCGAACACGTTCATCGTATTCTTTGTCTGACGCCATTCGCTCATCATGAATGATCTTCGCTGGGTCAAAGTTCCCTTCTTGCAGGTTTGTTAGAATTTCTTCTGGCGTTTCACCTAATCCTTCAATACCAAGGTGGTTCACCAAATGTAACTGGCCTTGCTTATCGACCTGCGCGTAGATCGCCAGTTCCGTATAAGCAGGACCACGCTTAACTAGCGCACCGCCTGAGTTATTAGCGATACCACCAACCACAGTGGCACCTAGGGATGAAGAGCCGATGATAGAATGCGGTGCTCGGTTCACTGCCTTCAACTCTTTCTCCAAAGAGTGTAAGCTCGCACCAGGCAAGCAAACCGCCTGCTTACCACCATCTAATAAGTGAATCTTCTTGATTTTGGTAATATTGACCACAACCACATCGCGATCATAATCATTACCACTCGGAGCCGAGCCCTCTGTTAAACCTGTTTTAGCCGCCTGCATGATAATGATGCAGTTTGCTTCAACACACTGTTTAATAATCTTCCATTGTTCTAGAAGAGTGTTAGGAAACACGATAGCAAGCGCATTACCACTACCCGAACGAAACCCCGAGCGGTAATATTTCGTTTTAACCTCGTCGGTTAGAACATTTTCTTCCCCAACGATGGTTTTAAATTCTTCAATCAGCTGCTTTTGTTTCATATCCGTATCTCTAGTTATTGTACTTCGCTCACAACACCGCTTAGCGGCAGGCATAGCGTTTGAGCCACTATAAGCAGTCCATTTCTCTGCGTCTATGTCAGACGGGCGAGCAATACGTAATCAATAAACAACAAACAAAATAATTCTTTATTTTTCTGTCACTTATCTTTCACATTTGAGAAATTTAACGTAAGAAACAGACCGTTTCTTAAAAGAAACAATAGCAAAACCATTTGTTAACAGTTGTGCGGGGTATCTTGTTATCAATATTAGTGAAGAAAACGAGGAGAAGCGTAAGCTCCTAAATTTAAGAGGACTCTTAGAAATGAAGATGGAAACATAAGCTCAACACCAACATAACGATCGGTGTTGAGTTATTGGCTTAAAATCGATGGTTTTGACTTTGAAAGCTTGTGTATAGATGATCGATAAAGATCTTAATTTTTTCTGGTTGCTGACGAGTGTAAGGATACACCGCATAAATACCCAAACATTTGGCGGTTTCGTCTTTAAATAACTGAATCAGACTGCCTTGCTTTAAGTCTTCATAAACCAATACACGCGGTACATAGATGATTCCCTGCCCTAACAGCGCCACATTTCTCAATACAGAAGAATTGTTAGTACAGAGGTTACCGTCGACGGTGATTTGATATACCTCGTCTCCATCTTTAAACGCCCACTCATGCGCTCCGGTTTCTTGGTAGGAATAGACTAAACAATTGTGTTTAGCCAAGGCTTGAGGTTGTTTAGGTATGCCATGTTTAGCTAGGTATTGGGGTGACGCGCAAATGATCCAATTTGCATCCACCAGCTTTCTTGCAATCAGACTAGAATCTGGCAACACACCCGTTCTAATTGCCAAATCAAAACGTTCATTCACGATATCGACGAAACGATTATCTAGATCCATATCGATATTGATGTCTGGGTATTTCTGATTAAATTCATTAATCACTTGAGGAAGAATTAATTCACCAGAGATAGTAGGCACCGAAATTTTAATGTTTCCAGATAAGTTTTTACCTAAACCCACAATGGATTCTTCCGCCGTTGCCACCGCTTGATAAACCGCTTTTGCATGAGTAAAAAACGCTCGTCCTGCTTCAGTCAACGTTAGCGTTCGCGTTGTTCGGTAGAGAAGCTGTACACCAAGCTCTTGTTCAAGCTTGGCAATGCGTTTACTGACGACCGATTTAGTCAGTGACATATGTCTCGCGGCTGCACTGAATGAACCTTGCTCGATCAAGTGATAAAAAATGATGTAATCGTCGGTATTTCTCATGCGTCTTCGTCAAATCCTTTGGAAGCCCGTATTGTAAACTGAAATTGGCTGAGGTGCGAAACATCAGGTCACACTTAATATCAGAAACTCGTGACAGAGATGGGGTTGCTAAGCTCACAGGTAATGAAAAAGAGATGGTGTGAATTTATCAGTCTTCAGATACAAAAAAACCAGCTTTCGCTGGTTTTAAGTTGATGCACTTGGCATCGAGATACCGCCATGGCCATATCTGAATAATTTGGAGCGACACACGAGGTTCGAACTCGTGACCTCAACCTTGGCAAGGTTGCGCTCTACCAACTGAGCTAGTGTCGCATTTATTCTCGAAAGCCATTCGCTCTCAAAAGAATAATGGAGGCGCCTCCCGGAGTCGAACCGAGGTCCACGGATTTGCAATCCGCTGCATAGCCACTCTGCCAAGGCGCCTTTTTATTACGCTTCAGGGCTCTACCCCGTTGCGTTGGTGGCTACTTTACGGATTGAGGGAAGATAGTCAAACAAAAACATTTCATTTTCTGTTCGTTTGATTTCTTTTAAGTCAATTCGACCAAAGTTCGATCTTATTGGCTTAAAACGAAGCAATATAAATCTCGCTTTCAGTTCGTTTTGTCCCATGAAACATTAAGGCGTTTAATAGTTGCTGACCCTTTTTAGCAATCTTCCCACAACATTAGGGTGATAAGACCAAGTGTGATCAAACATCGACATTAATGCAGGATTTCCGTATTTCGATAAGCTAATCGCGTGAAAACGGTTTTTCTTCGCTTTGAGCGCATCCACTTTGGCCAGTAACTCGTCTTGTTGTTTTGGCGCGATAAAGTCGGAAATGACTACCATGTCTGCGTTTTTATATTTATCACCGCTCATCAAGTCGATAGATTTAATCAAAGTTGGCTCTAAGTCTGTACCACCATGGAAGCTATAAGTTAGAAAGTCCGCCGCCTCGCGCAGACCATCTTGTTTGGTTAGTTCGTAGGTAATGTGTTCCGTAGAAAAAATAATGACATAGCAATCACGTTGCTCCGCTAGTGCGATTTGCATCAGAGCATAAGCCATGGCTTTGGCGCATTGCTCAGGAAAGCCACTCATGGAACCGGACGCGTCCACACAAACAATGAAGGGGCCTTTTTCGATATCTACCGCTTTATGGTCAGGTCGGTGAGCTTTAACTTTACGTAACGTGCGCGATTTGCCTTGTGTACGATAGTTCATGAGCCGTTTATCAACTAAGTGTTTATAGAACACAACTTCAAGTTCAGGATACGCCAAAAACATCGTTTCGTTGGGAAGTAGCTTATTTAGATCATCGCTTTCGTGAATACCGACAATATCATCCGTCGCCTCATCACTTTTCTCTTCGACCAATTGAAGTTCTTCAGTGGGCGCACGATTTAGTTCAGGATCATTTACTTGCCCCGCCATACGACCGAGTTGCTCCGCAATTTCTTGCAAGCCTTGGTGCTTCTTCAGAAACTCAGCATGGCGTTTCATCACCGTTAAGTCTGTTTTACTCAACTTGGCAGATGCCATATCCCACAGGCGCCCTACACTTTCAGCATCACCCGACTCCGTGACTTTATCCATATTACGCATGGTTTCCATACGTTGATACAGGTCATTCAGCACCTTTTCTTTATTGGCTTCAAGCTCGCTTACTTGCGCTTGTTTTATTGCATCGGTGAGGCTTTGGTACCATTGGTCACAAAAGTAATGTGGGAACATAGGGTTATTCATCCCTTTGTTCTTTTCCATCATTCGGCGAGCTTGCATGTAAAACGCAGAGTGCCATTCCAGCTTTTTAATCACATCTTCGATGTTTTCAAAAAACGCCTCTTCATCCCAATGAATAACCTCTTGATATAAAGACAGCTCTTGTTGGAAACGCTCTGTCTCACATACCTTGGTGATCCGTTTTTTAACGCTGCCTCGCCACTTTAACAAGTGACCTTTGACCGAAGATTTAACACCTCGGTTTTCTGCCATCATCATGACTTGTGAACGAGCCATCAAATCATTAACTGCGCTATCGATGATGCCGGAGTCGGCCACCATCAGCGCGAGGTTAAGTCCGTCTGCACCTAGCATGTCGTCTCCTTATGAGAAAAACTGATTTAAGTTTTTAAAGCGTTGGATAACTTTTTCACTTTCTGCTTGGATTGATTCAAGTCTCTGACTGACCTGTTGTAGACTCGACTCCATAAGGCGGGGTAATTCAGGATCAACAAAGCTATGCGGAAGCGCATCATGAAAGTTCGCTTTCACCTTACGCATATGGTGTTCTGCCTCACTAAGCTGATTTACGGCTTTTTCGCTCTGCGTTAACCACTTTTGGTAAAGCTCTACATCCAAGCCCTCTTGAGTCACTAGACTAACCAGAATGCCTCGGTTCGCGATATCACGGATAACTAGGTTGTTCGCCGCGTCAACGTCAAATCGTAAACGGCACATGTTGGTGTTTTGATTGACGTAACCATACACATCACCGCTTCCCTCTTTAATGACTCGATCTAACTCATCTTTGGGTACATAAACCCAGCGGCTATCACCTTTTTCTGATTCTGAAACCGACATGTTGCTTTGCAAGACAACCAATTTAACTAAGTTAACGGCTGCGCCAACTTTGTACATCTTGGCTTTAGAGGTATCAAAGCGCATGGTTTCTTTACGCAAAATACCCGTTGCCGCTTCAGACGTTAACGTCATGCGGTAGGCATCTTCAAGTTCATGTTGAACATCAACCAAAGACTCACGGCAGTACTCAATTTCCTGCTCCGCGTCTTGTTGATCAAATGCATGTTTTAAGGCGAACTCTTGAACCACTTCACGTACCACATCTCGCGATTCAGGACTGTTCCATAAACAATCTTGCAACAGTAGAAGGTCAAGCGGATTTATTTCATCGCGACCATTAAAAAACGCGCTCGCTTTTAACAACTTCACGGCTTTCTTCCAGCGGCGGTCAGAGACATACATGTCGGTATTGGCCACATCACCAAACTGAGCTTCAACTTTGCTTTCTAACATCGTTTTAAGCTGGAAAAGCTTTTCGAATGCATTGTCGGTTAGCGTCAATTTGTCGAGCTGTTGTTGCCATTGATGATATTCTTCATCAGTTATCGCTAGGCCTTCTGGTACTTGTGCCTCTTGCGATGTGCCCACAGTCAACATCGACTTAAAGTTTTGTTTATTCTGAATTCGATTCACAAACACACGTACCAACATGCGGTCGTAGAGCGCATCCAATCCACTATCTTCATCGGGTAATTCATTGGAAGCCGATACCAACAAGCGCATTGGCACACGCTCGATATCGCTGCCATTTTTGAATGTTTTCTCATTAACCACTGTCAGCAATGTATTAAGAATTGCAGGGCCCGCCTTCCAGATTTCATCCAAAAATACGACTTGTGCAGTTGGCAAATACCCTTTAGTTAAGCGAACATAACGGCCGTTGTCTTTTAGCTCTTGGATACTCAGTGGCCCAAACACCTCTTCAGGGGTTGAGAAGCGCGTCATCAGGTATTCGAAGTAACTGCTGTTATCGAACGCTTGGATGAGTCGTTTGGCAATTAAGCTTTTTGCAATACCAGGGGGGCCTAAAAGAAAAACACTTTCACCAGCAAGTGCAGCAAGAAGGCAGAGCTTGATCGTATGTTCACGCTCATAAACGCCATCCGTTAACGCTTTCGCCAATTTATTGATGCGTTCTGAGAGAAGCGCTTTTTCGGCATTTGAGGCAAATAAGGTTTGTGTCATACGTTCTCCGGCTACTGAAGTGGTATTGCGTTAACATTTTTATACACTTGTTATAACTTTGTTACAAATGTATTTTGTCGAATTCCCCTTATAGCAGATGCTTTTCCCCATCTTGACGAAGCAATCAAAGTTTCCATTTATGAGACATTGCTCACTTAAAGTGCAAACGCTTTCGTCGTGTTGCAGTATTTTTTGCTTTTGTTTCCCACCATTTGTGGTTAATGTCGAAAAACGTCAAAAATGCGGTAACAGCTAGGGTTCATAACTGCATGAGCAAGATAATTCATAAATGGAAGCAAATTTCTCTGATTGAAGAAGACGTTATGCTTCCTACAGGACAGGCAATTACGCACACCACAATCCATCATCCGGGCGCTGCGGTGATTCTCCCTATTACAGCGGAGGGTCACATTGTCCTTGTCCACCAATTTCGGCCTTCACTTAATAAATGGCTATTGGAACTGCCTGCTGGTACCAGAGAAGGCAACGAAGAGCCACTCTGCTGCGCCAAAAGAGAGTTAGAGGAAGAAACTGGGTTTAGTGCAGAGAAATTCACGTCTCTCGGCCAAGTCACCCCTCTTGCCGGATTTTGTGATGAGATACAGTATCTATTTGTTGCCGAAAAGCTCAATAAAACAAACCGTTACGAGTGCGATGAAGACGAAGTGATTGAGGTCGTCACCTTGTCAATCAAGCAACTCGAAGAAAAGATTGTCGATGGCACGATCACCGATGCCAAAACGATCGCTTGCTTAAGCAAAGCGCGCCTTTGCGGATATATTTAGGACTTTGACCAAGGAGACATTCATGGATTTTCGATCAGATACCGTTACACAGCCCACCCAAGCCATGCGAGAAGCCATGTTTAAGGCCCCCGTTGGGGATGATGTTTATGGTGATGACCCTACGGTCAATGAGCTTGAAAAATTTGCTGCGCAGCTTGCTGGTTTCGAAGCAGCTTTGTTTACCACTTCAGGCACTCAAGCCAATCTGCTCGGTTTAATGGCGCATTGCGAGCGGGGAGATGAATATCTATGTGGGCAACAAGCACATAACTACAAATACGAAGCTGGTGGCGCGGCGGTTTTGGGATCAATTCAACCTCAACCAGTCGAAAATAACCCAGATGGCACGCTACCATTTGATAAACTGGCTGCTGCGATTAAACCAGATGATTGTCACTTTGCTCGCACTAAGCTTCTCAGCTTAGAAAACACAATTAATGGTAAAGTACTACCTCTGTCTTACTTAGCAGAAGCACGTGACTTCGTGAATAAACATAACTTGCAGATGCATCTAGATGGCGCTCGCGTTTTTAACGCAGCCGTTGCACTTGATGTTCCGGTAAAAGAGATCGGTCAGTACTTTGATTCAATGACGATCTGTCTGTCGAAAGGTCTGGCTGCCCCTGTTGGCTCGCTACTGCTTGGTAGCAAAGACTACATCGCAAAAGCACGTCGCTTAAGAAAGATGGTCGGCGGTGGTATGCGTCAATCGGGTATTCTTGCCGCAGCAGGCAAACTTGCCCTTACCGAACAAGTGGAACAGCTAAAACAAGATCACATCAACGCAAAAACCTTAGCGGAAGGTTTAGCAGAACTGCCTGGTTTTTCAGTCAACCCTGAATTTGTTCAAACGAACATCGTGTTCGCGAAGCTTGATCCTCAAGTGGACATAGTAAGTATCGCTGCGAAACTAAAGGAACAAAACATCACGATAACCCCTGGAAATCCAATTCGTTTTGTAACTCATAAAGATATTTCAGCGAAAGACATCGACACTTTCTTATCAAGTATAAAATCTCTACTTTAATTTGATTTTGATCATTGAGCTTCCCCTAAGGGGAAGCTTTATTGTATCGGCATGATTTTTAGCGAATAGATAACCTCCATGCTCAGATTTGTACTTCTAATCTCTTTTATTTTCTCTTCCGCTATCCATGCCGAGCCGTTTGGTGATGCTGATAAAGGTAAAATCAAATCACCTAGCTGTGTCTATTGTCACGGTGTTACAGGCATCGCAACGAACAACACCTATCCAAGCCTTGCTGGTCAAAATGCTCAGTACCTTTACAATGCAATGAAATCTTATCAAGCCGGTGAGCGTAAAGGGCCACTTGCAGAAATGATGGCAGCACAGTTAAAAATGTTAAATGATGAAGACCTTCGTGATGTCGCTGCTTTTTATGCAGAACAGACAGAAATCAAGTGATTAGATCACCTGTAGATGTACTATGAAAGCTCGTGAATCATCCAAACTCAACGCATATTGAAACATTAACCCAACATTTGACCACAAAACAATCAAATTAACTTCACTTCAAATATTTGATGAATTTATAGTTCAACATAAGCATTAATATTGACTTTTTATTCTATTTTATCGATATTTCATGCTTTATTGAATTTGACGTGAAGTAAGTTATGTCTCACACACATGCGCAACCAGCAGACTCGGTTGCTACCCCTAAGTCGTGGCAGATGCCAGATACCCTCATTTTGATCTTCATTGTTGGTATTCTTGCTGCGATTCTTACCTACTTAATTCCTGCTGGTCATTTTGATAGCCAACAGGTGACCTACATGGTCGACGGTGCAGAAAAAACTCGCACAGTTATCGATCCTTCTTCTTTCTCTTATGCAACCGACGAAAACGGTGAATTGGTTTACAACAAGGTTGGCCTGTTTGCTTCTGGTGGTGGCATTGGTCTGATGAACTTCCCTTTCGAAGGGCTAGTTTCTGGCTCTAAATGGGGCAGCGCAATCGGCGTGATTATGTTCATGTTGGTTATCGGCGGTGCTTTCGGCGTTGTAATGCGCACAGGCACAATCGATAACGGTATCCTGCGCCTTATCGATAAGACCAAAGGTAACGAAGCGCTATTCATTCCAGTGCTATTTTTGCTGTTCTCGCTAGGCGGTGCGGTATTTGGTATGGGTGAAGAAGCCGTAGCATTTGCGATTATTATCGCGCCGCTTATGGTTCGCCTTGGTTATGATGGTATCACTACGGTAATGGTTACCTATGTTGCGACTCAAATTGGCTTTGCTACTTCTTGGATGAACCCTTTCTCCGTCGCTATTGCGCAAGGCATTGCGGGTGTACCTGTTTTATCCGGCATGACAGTGCGCATGGGGTTATGGGCTGGCTTTACGTTAATCGGTATCGCTTTCACAATGATCTACGCCGCTCGTGTGAAGTCAAATCCTAAACTTTCTTACAGCCACCGCACAGACCAGTATTTCCGTCAGCAAGAGCTTGGCAATCAAGATTCTCGTTGGAACCTAGGTGACACACTCGTTATCCTTACGGTTATTGCGACCACGGTGTGGGTCGTTTGGGGCGTAGTCGCTAACGCATGGTACATCCCAGAAATCGCTTCTCAATTTTTCACTATGGGCTTTGTTGTCGCGATCATCGGTACGATTTTCCGCCTGAACGGTATGACGCTAAACTGCGCAGCTGATGCATTTAAAGAAGGTGCAGCTATTATGCTTGCACCTGCCCTATTAGTGGGTTGTGCGAAAGGTGTATTGCTTATACTTGGTGGTGGTACATCTGATGAAGCGAGTGTACTGAATTCAATTCTAAACAGTGCTGGCGGCGTGATTAGCGGGCTTCCTGACGTGGCTGCGGCATGGTTAATGTATGTATTCCAATCTATCTTCAACTTCTTCGTCACTTCGGGCTCTGGACAAGCGGCACTAACGATGCCTCTACTGGCCCCTCTGGCAGACATTGCAGGAGTTACGCGCCAAGTGGCAGTTTTGTCATTCCAACTTGGCGATGGCTTTACTAACGTTATCGTCCCTACTTCGGCATCTCTCATGGCAACGCTTGGTGTCTGCCGTATCGACTGGGGTGACTGGGCAAAATTCTGCTGGCGATTTATTCTATTACTCTTTACCCTATCAAGTATCGTCGTTATCGCAGCTCATATTATGGGTTTTGCGTAAAACGAAACCAATTGGTAATTAAGGCGAGACATGTTCTCGCCTTATTAATATTCATCGTATGACGACGCTAAGGTTTTAGATTAGCTTATGGTTTTGGAGTGGTAACTTTAATGGCAACACAATTTCTCGATGACATGATTCAGGGTCATCAAGTGATTCAATCTCTCAATGTAGCAGACCTAAATTCGGGCGAGCATAAGTTTTGGTTTCGCATCGCAACGAATGCTCTCTCTCAGTGGCAACACCTACCTGTGCTAGTGTTCAAAGGTGAAAAACCTGGCAAGAAGATCATAATTACCGCAGGGGTTCATGGTGATGAGTACAATGGTGTGTTAGCAGCGCAGAAAACTGCTCGAGAGCTCATCGGCACTGAAGTCGCTGGTACTGTCACTATTGTTCCAACCATTAACATGCCAGGTATGCTAAACCACAGCCGCGATTTCTATTCCGCAGATCCTGATGCGTCTCCTGCAAACTTAAACCGCTTTTTTCCTGGTGACCAAAACGGCAATGAGGCCCAACGTTACTTATATGCATTGTGGAATGATTTGCTCAAGCCAAATGCTGATTTAGCCATTGACCTTCACACTCAAACCAGTGGTGCGGCCTATCCACTTTACGTGTTTGCAGATTTCCGAATCGACCAATCATTAGAAATGGCTCGCCTCATTAATCCTGATGCGATTTTAAATGATCCTGGAGATGCTGGCGTCCTTGAAACGGTCTGGAATAACCATGGTGTCCCAAGTATTACTGTTGAAGTAGGTATGGGGCGATATACCGAGCAAGAGTTCATCAGTCGAACTGTAACAGGCATTTTTAATGTGCTGAAAAAGCATAACATTGTTGAAGGTGATATGGACCCTATTACGTCATGCTTGGAAGGAAACGAAATCGTCAGTGTGAAAGCGACACACGGCGGCTTTGTACTGCCTCATGTCAGTTTGATGAATTTTGTCGAGCAAGGCCAACTTCTTGCGATTCAATACGACAGCTTTGGCGCTGAGATTAAACGCTACACCGCCCCAACAAGCGGCACAGTACTTAGCCACAATGTTGAATCTATTCGAGCACCAGGTTCCCTGATCGTTCGTTTGATTAAGTAAACCATAACCGTTTGTTGATAGATCAACCTTTCGACGCTCACTCAAATTTATATAAGCCCCATCACGAGTAATCACAAATGATGGGGCTATATCCATTTTGACCACATTAAGTTACGCGGTAACAAATTACTGTTAAGCGAAATGACAAACTGAGCTCTTAATTAGGAAGCTTCCCCTCTGTCCGCTTTTTCAGCCACGCTGATGAACTTAAAGCTGTCTTTGTTTCTCTTGTTCAACAAAAATGAGCTCGTCTATAGCGAAACCTTTCTCTTTAGCTACGTACTTAAAGCGCTCCACTACTTTCTCATCAACGTTAGGCGTTCTAGACAGTAGCCACAAATAGTCGTGGTTGTAACCGGAAACAAACGCATAGTCATAGTTTTCACCTAGCTCAAAAACAAT
Source organism: Vibrio sp. D417a (assembly GCF_030248595.1). Classification (NCBI taxonomy): domain Bacteria; kingdom Pseudomonadati; phylum Pseudomonadota; class Gammaproteobacteria; order Vibrionales; family Vibrionaceae; genus Vibrio; species Vibrio sp. D417a. The sequence continues at coordinate 303,045 of NZ_JAHGAM010000004.1, forward strand.
GTAAGAAGAGTATATTGGCCCAAAAAAGGAAACCTTTAAGTGTCCAACCGTTTTATCTTCAACAAAATAAGCTTTGCCTTCAGCTTCTGACCACTGTCGCTCTTCTTCGGAATATCCACGGTTTATCACCTTAACCCCACCATCCTCGCGAACCTGATACTCAGCGGTAACGTTGGATAAGCCTCGCTCAAATGAATGGTCTAGGCGTGCAATTTCGTACCACTTACCTAGATATGGCTCTAAATCGAAATTATTCACGGGTTCCACCCCATCCGGCTTCGAGGTACAACCAAATAAAGTTGCAAGTGACAAAAGTAAAAATATTTTTATCGATTTCATACAACACCTAAATTTTAATTAGTGATTGATTTTACTCTAGAAGATAACAAATCGATCACTAAGCCGCACCATCGCCCTAATAGGGACACATCACAATTCTTCATCATCAATAGCGCGCTGAACACCGAAACCTCGTCATCTCAGCAAATCGTTAACAAGATTGCTCTATTTTTGACTTACAAGCTGACCATGCTTGTATATTTTGTCAGCATTTAACCCTATGCATATAGAAACTTTGCACAACATAGACATTCGTAGGCATATCACCCTCCTATAATACGTTGCGTTATAGACAGAGGTTATTGTTATGAAATTAAAAACAGTGTCAGTTTGTGCACTTTTGGTGTTACTTGCAGGTTGTCAGCAGGAAAAGCCGAGCGAAACGACACAATTAACGACCTCGGCAGATGTATGTAATGCACAAGGAAACATGCCAGGTGGGTGGAATGAGTTTAACGCGACCCCTGATGCACAAAAGGCAATGGCCTTTGTTTTAAAGAAAATGGACACAATAGCGTCGTTTAAACAAATACTGAATGTTCACGCGCAAATCGTTAGTGGCGTCAACTATGCTATTGAGTTTGAATTGGATGATGGCTCTGTTTGGAACACGATTGTTTATCGCAACCTCGATGGCGAATATGCGATTACCCAATCGCCAAAAGAAGGCCACTTTTGCGAACAGTAGCGACTTAGTCAGAAAGCCCCAACATTAGGGGCTTTTTGATCTAACAGTAGTCACTGAATTAGACAGCGAAGCGACATTGAGATTTAATCGACACCGTTGAACCAAGTCTTGATGGTTCTACATCAATCCTCTGCGCCATTTGTTCTTTCAACTCAGAAACGTGAGAAATAACACCGATCATGCGCCCAGTCTGTTGCAGGTCCACTAGCGTTTGAATAGCAAGATCTAAAGACTCTGGGTCTAAACTACCGAAGCCCTCATCAATAAATAAAGTGTCTAAACGGATACCGCCACTATAGGATTGCACAACATCCGACAAACCAAGTGCCAGAGCAAGCGCTGCCATAAATGATTCACCGCCGGAAAGTGTCGCAACATCACGCGTTTTTCCTGTGTAGCCATCTTCAACCATTAAATCTAATCCGCGACCCGCAGCGCCTTTGAAGCCCTCTGTTTTTCGAGCAAGAATATAGCGCCCTTTACTCATAAGGCTTAAGCGTTGGGAGGCCTGAGTCAGCACATCATCCAACAGTACACCAAGAACAAAGCGATGTAGGCTAACCCTGCTGCCTGTTTTACCGCTAGCAACGTCGTACAACGTACCAAAGACTTTGTATTCTTCTTCTAACTTACTATTTTTCTCATGCAACACGGCAATATCTTTACGAACCTTTTCAAGACGTTCAAATATTGAGCGTGTGGTATCAAGTTGATTCCTTACTTCGATATATTGCGCCTGCAGAGTGGTTAACCTGTCGTTAAACGACTCTAAATTAGGCTTTTCAAGATCTTTCAATACATGATTTAAATCATGTAGTGTTTGCTCAAGCTTGGTTTGTGCCTGTTTGAAGCTGTCTATTTCTTGCTGCCAGGCTTGAAGCTCATCGTCTCCCACTCGACTACTTAGATAATGGCTTTCATCCTCAAATTTACTCGCCTGTAGTGCCTCATTCCACGCTAATTCTGCTTGGCTAAGTTTTTGCTCTGACTCAGATAACCACTGCTTGTTCGTCGCTAAGTGACTTTCCGCATTTGATTTCTCCAATATCGCTTGCTGCAAAGCGGTTTGCGCCTTTTCTAAGCCTGTGTTCAAACTCAGAATTTGCTCTTTTGTCAGCAAAATTTCACGTTCAAGCAAGTCAGCGGAACTGTATTTTGGGTCAATAGAAGCTTGTAATTGAGCCAATTGTTCTTGGTTCGCTTCAACGGTTGATTCATTTGCCGCCATTTTATTCTGCAGCTCATGAATTTTATTTTCACCCACGACGCAGCGTTGATTAAGCTGTTCAACGTTTTTTTCTAGCTTTTCAATATCAATAGCTTGTAGACGTAGGAGTTGAGCATTGATCGCTTGCAAATCATTTTGAACCGTCGAGATCTCAGATGTAGCATACTCACCCAACTCCTCTTTCAACTGGTTATACTGATTCTGATACTGACTAATGACAACGTTATGTTGTTCTAGCTGATTGCTTAGTTGGTTCAACAAGGTTTGAGCTTCTCGCTCTTTCGCTCTAGCCGCCTGAACTTGCTCTTTTGTAACGGCTTCTTCAACAAACGTTGCGGGGTTAGGATGCGTTTCGCTACCACACACCGGGCATGCTTCACCTGCTTTTAGTCGCTGCGCTAATACTGCTGCTTGAGCGTTGTGCCACTTAAGCTCTATCGTATCAGCGTCTTGTTGACACTGCATATAGCGCTGACTGGCTTCGTTTAGTGACTGCTGCTTACTTACAGTTAGCGCATTGAGTTTAGAGAGCTCTAAAGTAAGATCATGCAGCTTTTGTAGATCCTGTAGCAGCCGTTGTTTTTGTTTTATTTCCGCATCGATGCTGCCAATAAGCGCAACATCAACTCGTGCTTTCTCTAGCTCCTTCTGTCCCTGCTGGGCCTGTAACGTTAACTTATCTTTTAGTTCTATGTACCGTTTTAACGTTGCTTCAAATTGTTGTTTTTGTTGATAACCCGCCGTTATTTTACTTTCCAAATTGTCTTTCTCGACCAACTTGTTTTTCATACTTTCAAGCTGATACTGCAGTTGCGTTAACTGCGGGACCTTTGCAGCGGCCTCTTTTGCACTTTGCTGCAAGTTTTCTTGTTCTCTCGCAACGACATGAGCTTTTTCGAGACTCTCTTTCAAAGCTACGATTTTTTGCCTAAGCTCTTGCGTTTGAGCTTTTGCATTTTGTAATGAGATGTAGGGCAACTCTATCTTATTGGCATTTTTAGCGTTTTCTAATTGCTGTTGACGAGCTTTTATCGAATCTGAGTGTTCTAGATGCAGCTTGAGTGCGCTTTCTGCTTGCTCTCGTTTCGAAAACTCTCCATTCAAGGTTTCTGCTTTTTGCAATTCAGATTTAGCAGTATTGAGCTTATCTAACGCTGCTTGCTCATTCTTTTTATCAGACTCTAATTGCTTAGTTACTTGTTCCAGTTGTTGTAATAGCTCTTGTTCAGAACTCGCTTCTGCAACTTGTAAAGCACCTCGAATTTGATTATCAAATTCGCCTTTCGCTTTACTAATTGCACTCGCTTTATCTTTGAGCGCGTACTCAATTTTTTTATATATGTCAGTTTGAAAGAGCTGGCCAAAAATTTCTTCACGCTCTTTAGAGCTAGCAAGCAACAGTTCTCGGAATTTTCCTTGAGGCAACACCATAACTTGACGAAATTGAGTTTCATTCAATCCAATAATATTGCTAACTTCAGTTTTAACCTGAGTCGTCTTGCTGGTGATAAGCGTTTCAGTCTCACCGAGTTCATAAAGAGCCGCAGTGTGCTTTTTAATCGTCATCCCTTCGCCACGGGCCTTGGGCGCTTCCTGCTCAGGGGCTCGAACAACTCGGTATTGTTTGCCGTGTAACGAAAATTCGAGAACTACTTCGGTTGGTAAGTCTTGCGCGGATAAGTCACACCGCATCTGAATACCTTGTCGCTCATTACCTGTTGTTTCACCATAAAGGGCGAAGCAAATGGCATCTAAGATCGACGTTTTACCGGAACCTGTAGGACCATTAATCAAAAATAGAGGGTTACTGCCAAGCTTCTCAAAATGAATGATTTCAGTTTTTGCAAACGGACCAAAGGCTTGCATGGTTAGTTTAATTGGTTTCATCTTTGGTCCCTATTGCTGTGATAATTGCTTAATAATGTCAGTAACAGCTTGCTCTTGCTCTTTAGACAACTGGCTATCTTGCGCCTCAATAAAAAAATCTCGGAACATATCAATTTCGCTTCGCGCCAACTTTGCTTGCGCCATTTCCTGCTCTACCCCAATTAACATGCCAGGTTTCTCAAGGTGTAAAACGTTTGGATACACTGAACGAAGTTTTTCCATTGGGTTTAAAATCGCATGTTTATCCATCAAACGAACTAACAAATAATCTTCATTCTTGGGGTCTGTTTTCCCTTGCTCAATAACTTTATCCAGCTCGCCCTCTACAATACGCATTTCATGAGGAGCCGTAAGATCAATATGCTTTGCAGAAACGAATCCTTTCTTGTCCAGTTCAACTAACGTGAAACCTTTTCTCTGGTTCTGTTCACCAAAGCTATACTTCATGAGAGAGCCAGAGTAACGGATCTGCTCTGCGCCTTTCTTTTGAGGCTGATGCAAATGACCAAGTGCGACGTAGTCAAAATCTAAGAAGTGTTCATGACTCACGCGATCAGAACCACCAATAGATAATGGTCGTTCAGAGTCTGACTCGATAGCCCCATCAACAAAACAGTGACTCACGAGCACGCGCTTTTGCTTAGAGATAAAGCGCTCTTTAATTTGCTCAACAAGCAATTGATGAGCCTCATCATGAGTGGATACCGAGGCTTTGTAGGCAAACCTGACCTGTTCAGGGTCGTTATAAGGCATACCATAAAACGCGACCTCATCCGCAGAGTCCGTTTTTATGATGATGGGAGTGAGCATATCTTCAAAGTTGCTAACAATATGAAGACCTGCATTTTTCATTTGCTCTGAGCCGAAACCTAACCTTTCTGCACCATCATGGTTGCCAGATATCAATATCATTGGTGTTTCTAACTCGGTACAAATGCGTTTCACGACTCGATTTAACAGTTCTATTGCAACCGTTGGTGGCACCGAACGGTCATAGATATCTCCCGCCACTACAACTGCATCGACGGGGTTGCGTTCAATATAGTTAATCAGTTGTTCGAGTACTGCTTGTTGATCTTCGAGTAGTGATACGTTGTGGAATTGTCGACCAAGATGCCAATCTGAGGTGTGGATAAACTTCATTCGAATTCACTTTCCGCCAATTCTATGAGTAGGCTTGCTTCTGTCAGAGTCCATGTACCGTTTATAAAAAGGAATGCGTCACGGGTGGGATCTCGAACAAGCCAAAACTCAAGTTATTTTATATCGGTAAGGATATCTTGAGTCGAACAGCTTTTCATGTGGTTTGTGTTCTATGGCTGGCTATTTAATCAGAAAGCGAGAAGAACACTGTAAAAACGCGGTGAGCAAAGCTATTTTGAAAAGCAAGCTGCGCCTAGTCATTGTCCAAACATCATTAAAGGGCCAGTTTCGAGTCAATCCCCCATAACATTTGCATCACTAAAACCTCAGCTACTAGAAGGAAAAGCAATAGCCAGACCTATTCACTACGCCAATTGTATATTACTCCTACCGCATAGCCATCTGGCTCGATGTCGACTTGCAACACGTGAAAGTCTGGGCAGGGGCTGCTTCTTTGAAGCTCATCAATCACTAACGCTTTTAAAACGCCGCCACATGCACCCAATCCGCCAAGTTTGATATCAACAAATTGATACTGAGTTTGATCGGTCACCCACGGAGACAAGAATTGCATTGAGTTTAACCATTGCGGTTCTTCCTTATTAACGGATAAATACAATTGACTGAGTGGATGTTCACAACTTACTCCTAATTGCTTAAACACCTTGTCCACGGCGATGCGTTGTTGTTTGGCATCTAAATCAATTCGAACAACATCAGGCACAAGACCTGAATGTCGAAAAAAACACTTGGTTAAAATGATAGAGCTTTGAGGTTTGACATACCCTTCTACATCACTCGTAACCTCTATAGCCAGTATCCAAGTCGCTTGCGTTTCATTAACTTCACGATTTATCCGATTTAGTGCCATCAAAAATGCAGCTTGGCCATAAGGATAAAAGTAAATTTCAGTATTGACAGTTTGGCCAACGAAAATAGAAAGCTCGCTTATCAATGCTTTAAGCAAGCTTTTGTCTACCGAAGAGGGTAAAAGAACACAGAGATTCCCCTTGATATCAGCTTGCTCAAGACTCTCGCGCTCAGAGCGCACGAGGCTTAATATATGCTCATCTATTGATTGAGCAAAGTCAGGGGGACGGATTTCCTCGGACAATCTAAAAGAATCATCAGCTATCTCGCGAACGGTGTGTGAACGGCCATTAAAGGATAGAAGATGCGTTTGAAATGCGAGTGGCATCTAGCCTCCGATTAAAACCGTAGGCATACCAGATAGAATTTTGCCACCATGAGACGTTGAATCGCCGACTCTCGCGGCTGGTTTACCGTTGATTGTTACGCTAGAAGAACCTGCTGAGATACTATCCGGAGGACCGATACAAATAAGCTTGTCGCCTTGTCTTGCCGCAGGTATCCCGCCAATCGTTACGTTTGGTGAACCAACAACGACGGGACCACCGACATGCGGTATCTTTCCTGTTTTTTTAGGGCAAAGATGAAAGCTGCCCAAAATTGCGGCTGGTTTACCCACTTTAAATCACCTTAGTTCAATGAAATTTGCCCAGCTTTAAGAGCAATAGCTGAGCCGTTAATGGATATTTTATTACCTTTGATATTGATTTCTCCAGAGCTAGACATCTGAATAGAAGCACCACCTACTTTGATCTCGACGCTCTTTCCTGCATTAAAAGACAGTACTTCACCCGTTTCATTCGAAAAGTTTTTACCTACTTTCAAGCTCGCGTTCTGACCAACCTCTTGATTAACATCATTGGTCACTTTTTCGGTTTTACTGTTTTCAACGGCGATATCAACACAGTCTTCAACTAGCATTTGGAACAGTTTTTCAGCATGAAGATAAATGTGCTCTTCACCAGGCTTATCATCGAAGCGCAACTCATTAAAATTGGATGTACCTTTTTGTACAGAGCGTGATTTATAACCACTCTGAGAACTTTGCTCTGGTAAAGCGTAAGGAGGGAGTTGACTACCGTTATATAGTGACCCCGTAACGATTGGTTGATCAGGGTCTCCGTTAACAAACTCGACGATGACCTCTTGTCCGACTCTAGGGTGAAACACCGACCCCCATCCGTTACCTGCAATATTTTGCGCAACACGAATCCAACATGAACTATTTACATCGTATTTACCAACACGGTCCCAGTGAAACTGAACTTTGATACGGCCATGTTTGTCTATGTAAATTTCACCATCTTTGTTCCCCGTAACTATTGCAGTTTGCAAACCTTTCATCTGAGGTTTCGGATAGTTAACTGAAGGACGAAGGATTGTCTTTGAGTCAACACAACTAAACGAGACTTTAACACCTTGCGCACCGGTGCCACCTTGACCAGTCTGGTTATAAACAGCAGCTGACAAAAAAACAGAAGACAGTACATATTCTTTGCCGACTCGAGATTTATCTTCATGCTTTTTAAACTTGAAGCACTTACCTACGCTGAATGTTCTGCACGTAGCCTCGCCACGACACAAATATGCATTTTGCTGTAGTGCTTCTATTGCATGCGTGTTTCTCAGTGCGTATTGATCATTGCTCTCCATTTCACCCATGTATTCAAAATACTCGCTTCCAGGTACTGTAAAAAAATCACTTTCACCCTTTGCAGTATTTTTAGGATTCGAAGAAGGCTTGAGCATGTTATAGCCTGACTTTTGACTCGCTTTAGTAGTCAGAATTTGCGTTTCATGCCAAGAAGAAATGTGGCTAGACTTCGCCGTACCTGTATCAAAATCGACTAAAAACTCAGTACCCGGCTTATAAAAACTGATGTCATCAAAAATATTGAGCGTATGGGCAGACTTAGTATGTGTAAAACAAAATGATAGCCCCTCCTCCGATAACAGACGTCGAACAAATTCAAGATCTGATTCTTCATATTGTACTTTGTATGTGTATTTAGGATAGGACTTGGTTAACTCAAAACTAAAGGCAACACTATGCTCCGATAGTACTTCAGAGATAATTTCCTTTATATCCTTATGCTGAAATATTCTACAATTTTTTCGATATTCAGCGAAACGTAATTTAGGCTCTATTAATAATTCTATGTTTTTATAATTTTCGCCTTTATGTGTATTAGAAACCCTTTTCCCTTCTAATCTTGCAGCAGAAACATAACCATGCATATAACGAGGATTTGAAGAAACATCCTCATTATTTTCAAGGGTAATGGTAACTTCCTTACCAATAATTTCGTTTAACTCACTTCGTTGATCATTAAAGTAAGCTTTAGCACGCAATGAAAAAAGTTCTGAGATCTCTTCTCTATACTCAAACGAGTTTAGTATGATGGCATCTTTACCGAATGGCGAAGAAATTCGGATGAAATTGTTATCTTGAGTTGCTCTTTTCATTAAATACTTCTTTCAAAAAAATGCGGAGGAATACTCCCCCGCATGAAAATTACATTTGTTGACCTTTAACACCGCTGTAGCCGTATACCAATGGAGCAGAAGTGTTGTTCTTATCGTCAGTAGGAGTCACTGTCATCATCATTTCTGTGTAAGAAATTGTGATAGTTTCAACTGGACGATCGTCTTGGATAGAAACTGAGTAGTTAGAAATCATCGCATCAGTCAGTTCGATCTTCATGATCTCTTCAACCTTCTCACCCTGCTTAGTAATATGGAAAACCGCTGGTTTACCTTTACCAATCGTCGCTTCTTTAAATAAGTCAGGAGAAGAACGGTCTTGAAGTTTAGTGATAGTCAAATCATATAGACGAGTAGCGCTCGCTTCACGGTCCATCGCTGTACCAGTGTATGATGAGATCTCACGACCTACACTCCAATCTACAGATAGTAGTGTAATCAAATCTTTGTATTGCTCGGCTGTTGCCTCACCCTTAATATCTGCGTATTTAAGATACGTATTAGACTGCATGCTAATCTCCTATAGCATTATTAATTGACATATATCGTAATAATTTAATTATCTGACGTTTGGTGATAATTAGTGATTAATGTATCAAAAACTTCATTTTAAATACGCCCTGTTATATCTTTAAATAAGATTTAATTTAAGCGTTTTTTATAAAAAATAATAGTTAATATGAACCAACTCCCAATTATTATTGAGAGTGTAAAGGATGTTAAACTATTGAGACATTAAGTCCACTAGTTGTACCTTTAACAATAATTTCATCAAACGTCTTATCATTAAGAATTGCATGCAATATTTCATGAGAGATCTTCGGAAGCAATGTATTTTCTATGGTTGTTTGTACCACACGCGCACCACTCCCAGATTCATTGCTATTGTCTACAATATCATTAATTAGTTCCTCATCAAAAAACAGGTCAGCGTTATAGTGCTTACGAATACGAGTCGTAATTTTATCCAACTTTAATTTTGTTATTTCTATCAATACTTTTCTTGATAGAGGCAAATAAGGTAATACATTCACACGCCCTAAAAATGCTGGTTTAAAGTCAACCAACAAATCATCGCGTAAAGCATCTTTTAGTGCTGACGGCTCAGGCGCTAAATCAGGATCAGAATACAAAGACATCGTCGTTTCGGTCCCTGTGTTCGCGGTCATAATAATAATAGTGTTTTTAAAGTCTATATCTCGACCTTCACTGTCTTTAATTGAGCCTTTATCAAATACCTGATAAAAAATATCTTGAACACCAGGGTGCGCTTTTTCCATTTCATCGAGGAGAATTACGCTATAAGGTTTACGTCTAACAGCTTCAGTCAGTACACCTCCTTCTCCATAACCGACATAACCAGGAGGAGAACCTAATAGCAATGAGACTTTATGCTCTTCCTTAAATTCCGACATATTGATAGTCGTGACATTTTCTTCACTACCATAGACTTTCTCTGCAATCGCCAAAGCCGATTCGGTTTTACCCACTCCGCTTGGTCCGGTTAGGAGAAATACACCATTTGGTCGTGTCTCATCCGTGAGCTGCGCACTCGCGGTTTTTATCACTTCAGACATGAGCTCTAAAGCGTGATCCTGCCCGACAACTCGCTTGCACAAACTTTCTTTCAAACCCAATACTGCTTGGATTTCATCATCCTGAAGTTTACCCAGCGGTATACCGGTCCAATCCGAAATAACTTCTGCGATTAGCGCTTCATTTACATGCGAAAAAACTAAGGGCTGTGAGTTAGCGGAGAGGTTATTTTCAAGCTCTTGTAACTTGTCTCTCGCAGTCTCAGAACCCTCCTGGATTATTTGGGTTCTAAGTGACTTAGCTTCACTTACCCATTCTTTTTCTTTTTCCCAAAGTACTTCTAATTCAATAATGTCATTAGATAGCGCATCAATCTCTTTTCGGACACTTTGCAGCTGCACATCAAGAGATGCTCCTAGCCGATTCTCTTGGCTAAGATGCTCATACTCAGCTTGCTTTGCTTTAAGTTTATTTCTTTTCGCATCTAGGCCTCCCGGTGTAGATGACTGACTTAACGCAACTCGAGAGCAGGCCGTATCCAAAACAGAAACCGCTTTATCTGGCAGTTGACGACCATTAATGTATCGAGCTGAGAGTTGGACCGCTGCATTGAGAGCTTGGTTAGTGATATGAACATCGTGGTGTTGTGCCATTACATCAAGTAAGCCTCGTAACATTTCGATCGCGAGTTCAGGGGCAGGCTCATCAACCTTTACGACTTGAAAACGCCTAGTTAAAGCTGCATCTTTTTCAAAATACTTTTTATACTCTGCCCACGTTGTAGCTGCGATCGTTCTGAGTTCACCTCTCGCTAATGCTGGCTTCAGAATATTCGCCGCATCACCTTGGCCCGCTTGCCCACCACCGCCAATTAGGCCATGAGCTTCATCAATGAACAATATAATAGGCTGTGGAGCGTCGTTTACTTCCTTAACAAGGTTCTTAAGCCTGTTTTCAAACTCACCTTTCATGCCTGCGCCGGCTTGCAGTAACGCCAAATCCAGAGACTTAATTGCCACATTTTGCAGAGCGGGAGGTACATCGCCATCAATGATCTTTTGCGCCAAACCTTCAACAACGGCTGTTTTTCCAACACCAGCTTCTCCCGTAAGAATCGGGTTGTTTTGTCGGCGTCTTAATAAAATATCGATCATTAGGCGAATTTCATTATCTCTACCAATCACCGGATCTATTTTACCTTCCCTAGCTTGCTCAGTAAGGTCTGTTGTAAATTGATTCAAGGCGGAATTCGCGTTTGACTGCGCTAAGTCATTCGATCTTGATTGAGGCGCATTACTTTCTTTAAAGTTCAATAAGCGAGATGGTTCTATCTTGTTTAGTTCAGGACTAATCGAACCAACCATGTTGACTAACGTATCATCAGACAAGTAGGCAAATAAAAGATGGATGCACCCCAACTGTTCTTGATTGAATTCAATGGTTGCAGACAACAAGGCATTTTGCATAACAGTCACCGTATGAGCTGATAGCCCAGGCACCGACTGGCATCCTGTTTTGTATTTTTCTAATGCCTTTTGAATATCGGTTTCAACCTTGATTTTATCGACATCAAATTCGTCAAAAACTTCAGAGTAAATATCGTCAGGATGGCGGATAATCATCATTAACCAGTGAGACATTTCAATACTGTGATGAGTTCGGGAGCTTGCCATCGCAGCTGCCTGTTCAAGTGTTTCCTTAGCCTGAGGAGACAATCTTTCGACCAACGCTGAAAGTGAGAGTGAAGCCATTACATTTCCTTTAAATAGTAATTGTTATAGTTCGATCTTTTGTACGTTCGTGTTTTTTAAGCACAGAACCAATACCTAACTGCCCCTGCTGTTTCGATAAACAAGCTTGTGGTAGCAAACTATGTTTGGTGGTGAGCTGCCACTTCAGTTGTTTATGTTTTCCAATCAACTCATAAGCAGCGTTCTTAATGATTGCTATATTGGGTTGGTTAGGAAGCAATTTACTAACTAGCTGTTTATCTTTTGGCAGAAATTCTATTGTTGTCCCCGCGTTGATATTCCATGCTTTCGAACCCAAAGAAGCTCCTAAACCAAGTTGAGCAAACTGCCCTTCAGGCATAGTTCGGGATGCAAGGCGTGTTTGCTCTTCTTTCGTAAGGTGTAACCATTGTCCTTGAAATTCATGAACTTTTACTTGGCATCCAGATAAACATTCAAGAATACTTTTTAGTCCACCTTTACTTCTCATTGGTGAAGCAAACACACCACCATAGTGCCGGGACAGTGAACTCCCTTTCCCAGTTAATGCAGATTTACAGCTTTCTAACGGCGAGCGCGCGCCCTGCGCATGCGCACGAGACTGAACAGTCAGCTGACTCAGTTGCCAACATCGATAATAAAGAGATAATAAGCGATGATTGAAAATATCGTAGAAGTCCACCATAGCCGTATCGCCTTCTTTTTGGCGATGTAAAGCTAATTCACTATAGTGCTGGGGAAGCACACCTTGCTCACCCGTTAGGCCTATTAAATTGGTCTCAATCTCTAACTTGCTGTCATCTATATTTTTCAGTTCACAAAGCTGAGCATTTTCAAAACCTAATGATGGATTAACCTTTAAGTTTAGCTTTTCATGCTTCGGTAACGCATCTGTTCCTATTTGCGCCTCTGCTTGCAGGACTTCGTGTTCAATAAGATGAATCGCTTCAAACAATGGATGTTGTTTTAATTCTCGATAAAATTGTTCCGCGCTCATAGCAACACCTTATCGCCACTTAATGCGGGCCATAGGTGGAAAGACTTTCCCGTAGACTTAAGTCTTATTTCCAACTGCGTAAAAATGTTAATTTCAGCATATTGCGAGAAGTAAACAGATAAAACACTACCTAAGAGAAAGATCTGCTCTTTAGGTAAAATTTGATCAGAAACCGTCAAAATAATTTTTATACCGTGCGCAAATCCAACTTTACCTTTCTGACTAATTCTTCCTGTAGTAGGCTCAAACTCTAACTTAGTTAAAGCATCGATTACCGCTTTCGTTTCTGCTGTCCCAGAAAATGCATAGAGATTAAGGGTCTGCTTCAAAGTTGCTAAACCATCTTCCTCGGTAAAATGGTTTAAAGTTAAAAGCTTAGTTAACTGCCATCGTGTGCTTTCATCCATTTCTGGCCGAATGGTTTCTGATAAAGAAACTAAACAACGAACAGATTCGAAATTGTCATTTACCTCCGGTAAAGATACTTGCGGCAGCCCACCTCCAAATGGAAGTTTCTGCGCTAAGTTGCGGTTACAGCACTCAGCTTCCACGTACATTAACCAGTTTTCCCGGCTATCCGGGCTGAACAATTGATGTTTTTTATCAACAAAAGAAATGTAAGTTTCTCTACCTGGCTCATCATACCCACCAGCCCAGTTCTTATCCTCACGTCTCATCAACCAATAAATCTCACTAGTGTTCGTATAATGCGTGTGCTCACCAGCGTGATAACATGGCAAATTGTGGTACGTTTTGTTCCAGTTTCTCAACGTTACGTCAGAAATTGAGACAACCTCATTACTTTCAGCTTCTTGGTATTGTGGAGACAAGTGGTAATCGTATTCAGTTGGTAGAATACGCTTAGGCTCCATAATACTTTTAAATAAGTTGATCACAGGCACACAGCCTACCATTAAGCTTTCTTCGTCCACTTGCTTTGGAAGCCAGTCGTCGTTGGTATCAAAGTAAAAATACAGTTCGACTTGCTCTCTAAGATCTAGCTCTGATAATCCAAGTTCGGTGATATCAAAGAACATAAACTTCTCAGGAAAGTGTAAATACTCAACAAGTAATCTTGCTCCTGAAAAGCTTCTTTTACTGTATGGCACAACTTTCTCATCTTCTGAAAATCCCACTTCAGAAAGATGTCTTTTGGTTAAAGGACGAACTTCTTTGCCATCCACAACAACAGATAAACCAATTAGGTTTTGAAACAGCATTTGGTAGAGCTTAAAAGTCAATTGAGATTGACCGTTTAAATAGAAGCGCAGCCGTTCTACCCCCATTTCACCAAGAGGAGTCTCTTCATCTTGAGCCGTGAGCTGTACTTTCAAAACTGAATGAGCATTGCTTTCCCATCGTGAGCCAACTGGCTTGAAAGGCGCATTTTTAAAAACGCCAGAGGTCACATCAACAGGATACATTCTGACCGGATAACAAGTTCTAAACTCGCACTCATGATATCCAGGAGCACCGATAACAACTCGCTCGCCTTCTTCTACATCAAAATAAGAGGAAGTGGAGTTAGAACAGCTCATTTTAATGACTGACATTGACGGGATTGGGGCGTGAAAATCCGGATATAACTGTCCCATCAAAGACTCTGTAAACTGAGGGTAACTATTGTCTAAGCTTTGTCTAATCCTTGCTGTTAGGAATGCGCAGCCTTCTAACAATCTTTCTACGTGTGGATCGTCAACCTGTTCCTCACTAATACGAAGTCTCGCGGCAATCTTGGGATACTGCTCACCAAACTCTTGCCCTTTGTGACGCAAATAAGCTAACTCGCGATTATAGTACTTGAGAAACTCTTCACTCATTTTGCTCTACTCAGTTTCATACCTAAATTTACCGGCTCTACTTCAGAATTGAATCGCACTTCATGAATACTGTTATCAATTAAGCAAGTGGCATTTATCTGTAACCTCAATACCCTATCAATAGCGTTTTTCTCGTCCGAAATCTGGACATGAGGGTTCCTTAACCTCGGCTCAAACTCTTTAATTGCATCATGAACGATGTCGCAAAGCTGATTCTGCCCTTCTTGGCTGCTATAGGGCATTGAGGAAAAATCTGGCAGCCCATAATTCAATATTGAATAACGAACCTCTAGAAGATCATCAGGAATGTTTTTCCATCCAATACGACTATTCAGCATCGACTCTAGATCTCTAAGTAAGCTGCTCAACATCTGTTGCTGGCTTGCAGGGAAGTCTTTCTCATCTCGAGTGAGAGGATCACTATCTATCAATTTGTCGAGCAGAGAAACGGTTAACGACATGATATTTCTACGCTATTTGTTTCTGTTCTAATAATGTAGTCAAATCACAGATTGGAAGCGCTGAGTCACCAACTAACCAACATTTTTGACCCAAGCCAACAAAAGATTCTTGCTCACCAATCTGCTTCCAATCCGTTTCTCGACCTAACTTTTGCGCATCGGTCTCTGAGTCAACATATGTCAACGGCATATGGCCTTCGCCTTCACCAAGTCCATCGATATCAAACTCGACAGGTCGCCAAATACTCTCTAACAAAGAAGTAGGTGCTTTAACTTCTAGCGTATGGATGCTCGATATGGGTACAAGAAAATAGTTACCTGCTGTAGAAAACAGTTCAATGTAACCACCTAAACGATCATCAATATCTCTAGCATCTTCGTAGTTTGTGCCGTTTACGTTAAACCCTTTAATAGTACGATGCTCTTCAATGCGATGCGATAGACGTGACGCTTCTTCGTACTCTTGATTTCCGAGAGCAAGATTAAATCGAACAAGCTCTTTAGTTAATTCCTCATCACCTAATACTTTGGCACTAGCCACACCATTGATAAAATCCTTTCTAGCTTGAGCTGCTTTCACTAAATGTCGTAGCTGACTTGCACCAGGCAGATACTCAGGAAACAATTTAATCGATTGCATGAGCTGAGCGTCCGCACGCTCGAAGTCCCCATCAATGCACAGAAGCTCAATGAAGGAACTTCTCAAGCTCGCATCTTTAGGTGTTGCTTTAATTTCATCAATTAATTGCTCTAGAGCGTGTTGCAATAGGCCTTGGGACAAAGCATTTTTCCATTGAGTCATTGTTATTTCCTTACACCATGTGCTCTGGTGATAATTCGGTAATTAATTTAATGCTAGATACCATTTGATCGAGTTGAAAATGCGGTCGCAAATGGATAACTGAGTAATAATGTCCAGGAGTTTCTCTTTTCTCTCGAACTGTAATTTTCGCTTCATTTAGGGGGTATTTAGCTCGAAGCTCATCAGACGCTTCATCTGATGCGGTAGTGTACTGATGTAACCAGCGTTGAAAGTCACGCTCTAGGCTTTCTGCGTCTTGATACCCACCAATTTTGTCACGCCCCATAACCTTGAGATAATGTGCGACTCGCGATACACACAATGTGTATTGCAACATCGATGTCAGTTTTGCATTCGTTGAAATATGCTTTTCTGCGTATTGTTTGGGCTTGTAGAGAGATACATTCGAGGTCATCCCCACCATATCGGTCTCAGGTATTGGCGAAATAGAAATAAAACCGCACTCAGACAATTCTTGTTCTTTTCTCTCAGAGATTTTCAAGTTTAACGGACATCTTTCACGATCATTCTTGCCATTAACACGCATCTTGCTCCTTGTAGGAGCGACGATAATACCCTGACTGTAATCGCCTTGTTTAATCCCTCGCATATGCGTGAACCAACCATGTTCCTGAAATGCTCTAATTGATACGGCAGCAAAACAGTACGCACTACTCCCCCATAGCAAATCTCGGTTGGAGTCGTAGATGTGTTCTTGAAAATTGAATTTATCATTCCGCGAGCCATCACTTTTGTATGGCTGACGGAACAAGACGTTAGGTGCAGTCAAACCAATAAATTTAGCGTCATCGTTGTCTCTCAAACTACGCCACTTTGCATAATCTTCCTGTTCAAATTGGGCCGCTATATCTCTTATCGCAGAGAGTTGAGCGAAACTATCAACACCAAACATCTCTGGCGATGCAGACATGATAAATGGGCTGAATGCTGCAGCTGCAGACTGAGAGATCTTACTCAACACAGACAGATCTCTATCAAAATAATTTTTACTAGGATCACAGCGAAGCTGATAATCTCCAACCACCACACCAAAGGGTTCTCCCCCTGCCATGCCATATTCATTTTGATAGAGCAACTTAAATAGTGCTGATTGGTCAAACTCGATGGCTTTTAAAGCATCTTTACTGATTTCATTCCATGTCGCCGTTAAAACCTTAACTTTTACAGAATCCGATGAACGAGAATCAACCTGTTCACATAAATACCTAACTCCAACCCACCCCCTTTCGAGCTGTTGAAACTCAGGATGATGTAATATTTCATTTAGTTGAGATTCTAATAGCTCATCAATGCGGTTAATTGTGTTCATCACACTATGACGAAAGCTGTCCAAATCTCTTGAACGTGTACCTTCTAGCCAAATTCGCGCTGACGATACAAGATCAGAAGATTCATTGAATCGAGTCAACCACGGGCTATCAAGTTCAGCGTAGCCTCCGGTACTGAACTCATGTTTTAGCTTGCTAGGGTCGCGAAAGTTAAGTGACACTGCTAATTCCATCTAGAACATAAAGATTGGTCATGGCTGGCCTTTCGACCAGCCAATTCGTTTCTTATCCACCTGACTGAGGGATCTTGGCCACAAGTCGCAAAGATGTCGTCAGTTCTTCCATTTGCAACCAAGGTTTCAGCCATGCTACGGCATTGTAAGAACCAGGTGCGCCAGGAATTTCCTTAACCTGAACACGAGCGTCTGCTAGAGGGTATTTCGCTCTGATCTCTTGACCACCGCCTTCAGAAGCATTGACGTAACCTAGGATCCAGCGGTTCAGCCAAGACTCAACGTCTTCTGCTTCCATAAAGCTACCAATTTTATCTCGAGCCATTACTTTCAAATAATGCGCAAAACGAGATGTTGCCATCATATAAGGTAAGCGGGCAGAAATGGCCGCATTGGCCGTTGCTTCAGGGGATTCATGGTTCGCTGGTTTTTGACAGGTTTGCGCACCAAAGAACACTGCATAGTTGGTGTTTTTGTAGTGACAAAGCGGTAAGAAACCAAGCTTACCAAGCTCCGCCTCACGTCTGTCGGTAATACCAATCTCTGTTGGGCACTTCATATCAGGGTCGCCATCATCACTCATGAAGAAATGCGTTGGCAAGTTATCCACTCGACCGCCGCCTTCTGCACCACGGATGGCAGTACAAAATCCATATTTTGAAAATGCGTCGGTTAACTTAACACCAAGAACATACGAAGAGTTCATCCAACAGTAGTCGTTATGTTCAGCGTTAACAGCAATACCTGAAACAGGATCTACTTCGAACTCTTCAAACCCAAACTCTTCGACTGGAGCGGTAGCTTGTCCGTATGGCAAACGAGCAAGGACTTTTGGCATCGTCAGACTAACGAAGCGCGAATCGGCACTCTCGCGGAACGAACGCCATTGGGCGTATTCTAGTGATTCAAATACCTTATCTAGGTCGCGTGGTTTTGACAGCTCAGTCCACTCATCAAAGCCGAATAGTGCTGGTGAAGCCGCGGACAAGAATGGAGAGAAGCCAGAAGCCGCTACATTTGACATTAGGCGTAACGACTCAATATCTTCTGGGTGGTTGGTAAACTCATAGTCTCCAATCAATGCACCATACGGTTCACCACCAGCACTACCAAACTCAGACTCGTAAACCTTTTTAAAGATCTGGCTTTGATCAAACTCAACAGCTTTGCTCAAGTCTTTATGTAGCTCTTTCTTGGTCATGCTCATCATGCGAACTTTCAGAGTAGAGCTGGTCTCTGAATTCATCACTAGATAATTTAAGCCGCGCCAAGAACCTTCGAGTTTCTGTAATTCTGGGTGATGCATTACTTCAGACAACTGATCAGAAATCTGCCTATCGAGCAAATTAATCGCTTCACGAAAAGTTACTGTTAGGTTTTTGTTCCAAGTAACTGTCCCTTTCATTGCTTCTTCAGCGAGCGTTTTAATCAGCTCCTCAGCACGAGAAGCTTCGGTCTGCTTAGTCGCACCAATAGCTTGATCTAAGAATGAAGTTGTCTGTTCATTAACAGTTGGATCTAACTGTTTTTCAGCTTCAGTCGTCATTATTCCGCTCCTTCAGTACTGTCTGACTTCGCTTTCTTGCCAAGATCTAACTCGCCTGCAAGTCTTGCCAGATTGTCTGTATTGTTCAAAACATCCTCTAGGATATTTTCAAGCTCTTCTGAGCGGTCAACTTTTGTCATCAAATCACGCAGTTTATTACGCGTTTCCATCAATTGGCGTAGTGGATCAACTTGATTTACGATCGCAGCAGGCTCAAAGTCTTGCATTGATTTAAAGTTTAAATCGACCTCAAACTGTGAATCGTCATTCGCAAGCTTATTCGCAACTTTAAACTTCACCGATGGATTCATTTTTTTGAGTACATCGTCAAAGTTATCTCGATCGATCTGAATAAAACGGCGGTCTTTTAATGGCTTCAACGCTTCTGTGTTTTGACCAGCGAAATCACCCATTACACCTACAACAAAAGGCAGTTCTTTCTTAAGAGTCGTACCTTCAGTTTCAACATCATAGGTAATGTGGACACGAGGCTTCCGTACTCGTGATAGTTTCGAGTGGATACTCGTCATACCATTCTCCCTTTATTAATTTTCATTTTGTTCTGCTATGCCAACCAAACGGAAGTAGCTTTTCTTTGCATCCCCGTCGGAGATAAGTTCCGCCAGTAACTCCGGCAGAGGCATCCCACACCAACGAATAATCTGTTCGATGGAGTAAGAAACTGGTGAGTGAGGTTCACTCTCTCGGAAGAAATCAGCTACTTGCTGCAATTGTCTAATTGCCTGCTCTCGTGATTTCATGTTTGTCGCTAATAATGCATCACAACTTTGTGAACTTAACGGTTGTTCAGAAGAAGATTCATCAAGATCCTCTAGCTCTTCAAACACGGCTTGTGGTTGATTGAAACGATCTCCTAGAAGGTGCTTTAATGCCGATTGTATTGATTCAAGTCTTTTTGATATATAAGAGCTAGGAGTCACATCACCGACCGCTTCATCTAATCGCTGACTGAATTCATTAAATGATTCCGTAGCGAACTCCAAATCCGTGATTAATTCTCGATAAAACGTATCAGAAGTCGACTTAACCGTAGTTATAATTTCAGATAGCTCAACAGCCCCAAGCTCGACTCGATTTCGGCGCTTATCTTCGTCTAAGCGCTCAAGCTCTATAGCTTGCTGATATTCCCAATAGGCATAAGCTTGCTCCACGCCTAAGTCAGTCAATGGTATACAAGCAATTGGAAAAATAAGTGTTCCTTCACTATCGATACCATTGAGGCCAATAATCGCCGATATTCTTGTCTCAATACCATCTTCATCAGGCATTGGGTACAGATCATCCCAAAAGTTCTCAATTAAACTGGTTGCGAGTTTGTAGCCAACGCCCATACCACGAAAACCATACAATCGAGTTAGGGCTTCTATAAGCCAGGCAACAAATTCCAAATCTTTAGACTGATTCGTGAGTATTTCTGGGACATCTTCAATAAATACTCGCCATAAATTACTGTGGGTATAGATACTTTCTTCTTCTATAAGAGCATTACGTTCAGCGTTGCGGGCGGCCATACGCTGATCTTTCAACCTATAGTAAGCAGACTGTGGTGATACATCCTCTCTAGGATCAACACCTGTAGGATTTTCTTGAGATATAGGAGCCAACGCTTGTTCATACCAATCAAACATTTCATTACTCATAAGCTCTCCCTCTTAGAAAGACAGGTATTGTCGCGTCTTCTCTAGTTACTGTTTCGCACTCCGTTTGCGCTTGGCGAACTTTGATCAAAGCACAAGTTACGTTATCACTTGCGCCCCGAACCAAAGCCGAATGCATGAGCGCTAATCCAGCTTGGTTGACTGAGTCTGCATACAATGTCCGATGAATTTCATCACTCGTAAGTTCCTTAGAGAGTCCATCACTACAGAGTAAAAACTGATCGCCGTCAGCCAACTGCCCTGAAACTTGATCAATAGTGACACTTTCGTCGACTCCAACAGCTCTGGTAATAACATTTGCAAGAGGGTGAGATTCGGCATCTTCAAATGCCAATAAGCCTTGATCCACTAAGTCCATGACTTGACTATGATCACGTGTTTTTTGGACAAAATTACCACTTCTAAGCTGGTAAATTCGGCTATCACCCACCCAAAGACAGTGGTAATACCCATCCTGAATAAACAACAAAACAAGTGTTGTTCCCATCGTTTTACCGTCTAAGTGATTTTGTGCGTATTGGTAAATTTCTAAGTTCGCTTCTTGAACCACTCTTCGGATATCATCGATATTAGTATTGGAGACATCCTGCATGTGGCGCGCGACTCTATCCACTAGCATCTGGCTTGCTATATCGCCAGCACTGTGTCCACCCATTCCATCGGCAACCACCCAAATATGCTGTTCTGTCATATCCAACAGAGCATCCTCGTTATAAGGGCGTACTTTTCCTGCGTGCGATTTAGCAAAGGTAAAATAGTTCCAATTCATTCTTCTATCCTACCAATTCCACTTTTTCCAACCGCCATCAAGCATGGCTGAAAACTGACCAATTGAAGGAAATCCACTCGTAATGAACATGCATGGTTCAACCTTCGTTGAACCTTCAGTCCACCAAAAACATGGTTTACTCAATTTTTCTTTAATGAGGTAATTCAAAAGCGTGTTTTGATCAGTATTGCCGTCATCATGAAAAACTGTAGATATTTGGCTTTGATAAAGAAACTCCAGAGACCTCACTTCACTTGTTACATTCGCAACGAGGTCATTTTTTTCTTGAGTACTCTTATGCCAAACATCAAAGACAAAGTCGTCCTCAAGTACCGAAAGAGCAAGAGCTGCACTGTCCTCCGTCCAAGCTCTGTCACCCCAATATTGCGCAGCTTCACCTTTTACGGCACGAGCTATAGTAAAGAAAAAGTATCTACCGCATGCATCAACACTAGGAATCATGCTACCAATGTAGGTTGAGTCTTCTAAATAGCTAATATCCAAAGCAAAGTGCCACACAGGAGCCGTTAAAAAGTGCTCATTCCAGCTTTCGCCCAGTTGTTCCCTGCTGACTGCAATAACCGCCTGTTGCCAATCATGCCAACGCTCCGAGAAATCTTGTGATAAACCATCTTTCACAAAGTCCCCTTTTGCAGGCATTTTACCGATATATCCCCAGCCTGATGTTATAAGGTTCGTGGACATCTGAACCTCTCCATTTCATTTGACCAAAACGGATTAATGGCACTAGAAGGAATAAGCTCTAGTTGCACCTTGTTTCCCTTTAAATCAATCATAACTATATTGTCTTTACGCGATTCTGGCCTTGCTTTAAGTGATTGATCCAAAAGCTTGAATATGCCCCACTCACCTTCATAGGTATGCGCAATTTCGCGTTTAGATTCAGGTGGTGTGAACACAATTCGAGTCTGATCTTGACCGGCAGGCCAACTCAACGATTTAGCTCTTGCTGGTCCATGCTTATAAACCAAATCTTGTCCACCCAACTCTAAGACAAATCGAGTAATGTGCTGGTCTAGATAAACAGGCTTCATACCAAACTCTACGCGTAATGAATTATCAGATTCAAAGAAAGACTGCCTGATACGTTGCGCTCTTTGAAAGACCATTAGTGTTTCTGGACGAACTCCAATTTCCTTTTCTAATCGCCAACGACTTTTCGAAGTATCCACAAACGGTTCGAGGTATTCTTGGAAGAATGCGTCAAGCGTGCCCCCATAACCAAAGAATCGCTTAAAGTCTTTCAATCTGACTTCTCTGCTCGCATTGGGCTCGAATGGATATCTGCCAGCAATAGTCCGCTGATAAGGGCGCACCACTTGTGTTACCCAAAGTTGATTTAGATGATCCTTCGAACCGCTCTCCGCAAACTTGACCGACTCTTGAGAAAGCCCACCTAGCCATTGATTAAATGGTCTCGGCAAAAGTTCTTTAGCACGAGCAAAGGAAGCTGCGACATCTTGTGTAACGGTTCCATCTAAAATACTTTTGTAGGCAATTTTCTGATTGTTACCAGAGCTTGATAAGTCACTTAAATACGAACGCAAGTTAATCATTGCTTGTTGAATATCATCAAAGTCTTGCTCACCAAGGCGTAAAATCTCTGAGAAATGTGATTCGACTTCTTTACCTGGCAGAGCAACATTGAAACCGTTTTCTTCAGGTAAATACATGTCTAGTCTATCTGCCGTATTTGAAAACTTAACTTTGGCAACTTTACCAGCAACTTCAGAAGCGGCTTTTTGATTTTCTGACAATGATACTTTTGATAGAGCAACCTCTTTTTGGATTGCTCTCAACAAAGATTCGATTGGTCTTTCAACTCCAGATAAAACCCTCGCTTGCTCTGTCGCAAGTTCTAGGCTCGGAGCCTGCTTCAATTGAATATCTTCGATCAACGTTTTCCATTCATTAACATAATCTTGATAGTATCGAGACTGAACGCCTTGGATGGCACTATCTTGATCAATTTCATGAGCCTTAAGATCGTCACCATAAACCCAGTTCTCTTCCATTAGGCTTTTTACTGTACGGTTGATCTGAATCTGAAAAATGCTATGAAAACCATTGTACGTGTAGAAACCCGAAATGCCTTGTGATAGCGGTTTTCCACTAGCTCGCTCGAACTGCTCAAGCCCTTTAGGTCCCAATACATCAGTCAAGCGAAATGAAGGTACATGACTCTTAGAAAATTGTATTTTCATTCGCTGATAAGCACGTTCAGGTAGAGACATTTGAGTCAACACTTCTCGAGCACTCGTCACGGCAGCAGTGTTGTAAGTAAAGCCTTGTCCATCGTTGCCTAATAAATATTGAGTGTGCTGTAGCAAGCGTCTTCTTAAGTCTGAGTTTAGCTCACCCGGATATTGACGTTCGAAATAAAAGTTAAACCAAGCCAACACTTCATCTTGTTGATATTTGTCTGGATTGAATAGCATCAAATACGTTTTTAACGTTTCGTACAAATACTCACGATGCTGTTGATTGCTCTCCATTTCTGACACCAGGCTATCAAGAAGCAAAGGGGCGTAATATTGGGTCAAAGCATCAGAATATGCATTGTTTGCCGCCTGAGATACTTTGTCTCCTTGATAGAGACCAAACCTCTTTACAGAGTCGGCATCACCGTAGTTGCTTTGCTTTCCGAGAGGAAGCGCCATCAACCTATCTAATGTTTCTACAGCTGAAACAATATCCGCTTCAAAATCTAAACTTTGAGCGCCAATCATTGCATCAATATGGCTAGCTTGTTCATTGGTGTCGACAATTAATTGTGAGTTCCACTTATAACTCATAAACCAAAGCGCAGAAGCTCCTAGCAGTAGCGTTGTACATCCAATGTAAACACCTCGACGCATCCAACCTGACTGCTTTTGATAGTGACGATTAACTGTTCCTAACAGTTGCTCTTTGAAAATAACCTTGTCAAAAAGATTCTTTACGAAATAACTATGGGAACCAGTCTGACTCTTTGCTAGAGCTAAACGATTTAACCCAAGTCCATTGGTTGATTCATTCATCAGCTTATCGACTGGTAAGCCTTCTTGAACCGAACTCAACATAAACACACCACGAATCAAGGCAGGCTCTTCAAAACTGTTTTGTGCAAAAATTTCAGCTAAAAACTCGTCAAGATTAGCTTGTAGCACTCTTAATTGCTTTGGAAATTCAAAGATAAGCGCGCGTTTATCTAAATCGTCCTCAGTTTCAAGTATTCTAAGCATACGGGCATCAAGACGCTCCAACATGCCATGAAACTCTTTGTTGAATAGAGAAATAACGCCTCTTTCATCATCCACTTCACGAGGGAACATGAAACCAAATAATTCCTCTCGCTCTTCCTTACTTAAATCGGCAAAGAACTCATTGAAACCGGCAACTAAATCCATTTTGGTGAGCAATACGTAAATCGGAAACTGCATGCCTAACTGGTTTTTCAGTTCTTGAAGTCTCGACTTAATTGCTCGAGCATGAAGACTTCGCTCGGTTCGAGTCTGAGACATCACGCTGGCTAAGCTTATCGTAACAATCGCACCA
Organism: Vibrio sp. D417a; assembly: GCF_030248595.1. Taxonomy (NCBI): domain Bacteria; kingdom Pseudomonadati; phylum Pseudomonadota; class Gammaproteobacteria; order Vibrionales; family Vibrionaceae; genus Vibrio; species Vibrio sp. D417a. Next base: position 328,104 of record NZ_JAHGAM010000004.1, read on the forward strand.
TTAATTGGTCTTTGCGTTCTATACTTTTTCAACAATCCTAAGAAACCATGCCACGCTTTAGAGTCGACCTTTTCTTGACTGTCTTGTGTCGTATACCGGCCAGCCGTATCTATAAGAACTGCTTTATTTGCAAACCACCAATCACAGTGGCGAGTGCCGCCTACACCGGCAATAGAGTCAGAGCCAAGGCTGTCTCCTAATGGAAACTCTAACCCCGACTGCTTTAATACGGTTGTTTTCCCCGTTCCAGGAGGGCCAATCAACACATACCACGGTAAGTCATACAAGCTTCTCTTGCCTTTGTGTGTTTTTGTCACTACTTTGACAGCTTGCTCAATACGCTCGCGCATTAAGTCAATTTCACTTGCAGCTTCTTTATCTGATTGGCTATCAACCTCAAGCAACGTTTGAATACTTTCGTCTTCTTTCACCTTTTGCTTATGCTGCTTGGTAACGTTAAATATCGCCCAAAGCAACACCAACACTAGAATAGTGACTAGCCGTTGAAAGTCACTCTTTAGGGGCTCATATCCCGCTATCGCAATAAGTGGACCAACAACCCAAATGAAAATAGAACAAGCAGCGACACCGATAAGACCGAGAAACCATCTTTGAGTAAATATTCTGCCAATTTCTTTAATACGCATCTCTATCTACCTATTATTAATTCGCGACAAGAAGGTCGATTTCAATCCGGCGGTTAATAGCTCGGTTTTCATCACTACTGTTTTCAACTAATGGTCTTGCATCCCCCAACCCCTCGGGTATCACTCGCCCTTCTAATGCACTATTCGAGATCAGTTGTTCAGACATAGCAGTGGCTCGAGCTAATGATAGGTGCCAGTTCGAGGGATATTTACTCGTGAAAATAGGCCTATCGTCGGTGTGACCGGTAACAATGATCTTGCCTTGGGTCGACTCCAATGTTCTCGCAAGCTTAGAAATAACGGGTTGGATGTAAGCGACAACATCAGCACTACCTGATTCAAATAGATCTTGAGACTTTAACGAAATTCTTACCCTGTCTTGCAGCGGCTCAACATTGATTAGCCCCTTACCGATCTCAGTTGCTAGATACATTGAAATCTTTTCTGCAATTGGCGCTGATTTTGATTCTGACGTTGCATCTTGGTTAAGTTGTTGCGGTTGAATCAAATTGACTAATTGAGAAAAGGTACGATTGGATGCCTTATTTAGCTCATAGCTAAAATACATATATATGCAGACCAATAATGCCGCCGTTACAGAACATACAACCCAAAGAGGGGCTCTATCAGAAGCCTCTGAGCCATTCAAAATGTGTTGGTCGATACTATTACTTAGCTCCTGAGGGACTCCTCTCCCATAAGACTTAAGAGTAGCAATAACCTGTCTTCTCAATTTACGGTGCGATTCCAGTCCATTTTTTTCTAAACGGTATTGACCCAGAAACCCGAGAGATAAGCACACATACATTAGTTCAAGCAAATCTAAGTTCGCATCTGGTTTCGCCATGCACTTATCAAGATGCTTAAAGAACGCTTCCCCACCTTGACTGCTAGCATAGAAGGAGCTGAGTAATGAATCGTGACTCCAGAATGAATGCCCACCCCAATTGGTGTTAAGGACAACTTCATCTAGTGAACAGCATAAACAATAACGAGCTGTATCAATGGTATCCAAATCAACGTCATGCTGACGTAATCGGTTCTCATAATCTCTAAGCTTTTGTGCCAATGTCTCTTTTAGAAACAACGGATCGGAATGAGTCGCTGTCGACCGAATTTGACCGATAATAGATAACAGGCCATTCGCCTCTGCTAGTAGAGAGTTATTCCCATAAGCGACCACTGAATCATTGTTCACCAATTCAGGGCTTTTTGAGATAACTACGGTATTATCCACAGACTTTTCTGATTGTGGTTTCGATGCGGGTGCTCTTCCACCCGGTGTTGGTTTTACTATCGTTTGTTCCATACAGAGCGCGCCTATTGATTAATACTCCAAAGCTCAAGTTCAGCATTCGGAAAATGCCCTGATAGGTGAAGCGCAATACCGCCACTATCTTTTAGCCTCATCCAAAATGGCCCTTTCTTGACAACTTCGAAATAGACATAGCCCGTTTGGTAAGGAATCTGTCTCGGGACGACACTCAACGGCACTACGTTTATACCGTTGATCTGATTATTAATTAGATCGCGAATCTGTTCTGCCGGGCCAAACTTGAGTTGCGCTGGGACCAGGCGTCTTATTTCATCTGTTGTGGTATCTGCTTTAATTGCTAGCACAAATTGGCATGACTCAAGCAAGCGTTTATCTGGAAGCGGCGTCACTTGAATACCGTATTGGCGAGGCTCCAACGGAAGTTTGGTCGCAGTTTGGTCAAGAACAACACTGAGGTACTGACTGAGTATCTGATTCAACTCGCTATAAACACTTGATACATCTAAGTGATCATACGCAAGCAAACTTGGGAGTCTTTTAGTTTTATTAGAAAAAGTGGCTAACTCACCAATGTAACCTTTAAGTGTCGTCGCTAATTCCAGTGGATGTAACCTATCTAACTCACTGAAATGCTTTAACTTCGCCTCATATCGGTTCAACATTTGGAGCATGATGAAATCAACAGCAGATGCCGATGCAGATTTGCCCTTAATCAAGCGCTGCGCAATAACGTCAGCACGCATCTTTGTCATCGCGATAACGTTACGTAGATAAGCTGACATGACTTTATCGCTCAGGAGATTGATAAGCGGAGGAACGTACTCATCGTCTAGTATAACTTCCCCTTCAGGAGTTACCTCTTTGATCCTTAAGATAGGTAACTCCACATAACCCGCTAATTTGTCATTACTCGCTTTCAACTCAAGGTTGAGGGCTGCAACTTGGATGGTTTCTTCATCTTGTCCTGTAAGGTTATCTATCACGTCGATATCTTGAAGTACATAACGAGAGACGATCGATTCGCTTACATCCGAAACGTTTTTACCTGTAACACTTGAAAGAGGGAGAGTTATTTTTACTAACGTATTTTCAGTGTTTTTATCAATAAGTAGAGGCGAAACTGAATCGTTGGATATTAACGTATTAACCAACGTCATATCTGGCAAAACAGCTTCAAGATGCTCAAGTTCAATAAGACCATCTTTTAGCGCGTGTTTTTTTACTCGACATTTCCAAACTCCCCAATTGTAAACCCCACCTAACTGATGTAAGCCCTTGAATTCTTGAGAGGTTGCGCGTTCTTGTTGTTGGAAGTGCTGGGGACGTAAAAACATTCCTTCGCACCAAGCCGTCTTGGAGTATTGCGTCATTTATAATTAGCCAACTAAACGTTATTTAACGACCAAAGACAGATCTTCTAACAATACTTGATATGTGTTGTAACCGGTCTTATCCACTTTAATGACTTGTCGCCAATTTGAGTTTTCAATATCTCGAAACGCTACGACAATGCCTAAATATTCTGTCTTTGGAGACATACTTGCTTGATATGTTTCTTTCTGACCTGGAGTTAATGAAACTTCATATTTATTCACTAAATCAGGTCCTAAGACTTTTTCACTTTCTTCATAAATAGAAAAAAAGTCCTGGCTTTCGAAAATGGTATTTGACGTTAATTCAAACACATACACCACTACAGGAGAAGGCCTGCCGTTTGAATCAGGATTAATGTTATGACTTGCTGCTATTTCTAAATCTGAGTATGGATCAACAACTAGGTTCGCTGCTGAGCACCCAAATAAAGCCATTGAAATTAATAACAAAATATATTGGTAAAACTTTTTCATCACCCTAATTCCTAGCCTTTGTTTTTTAATGCTAATTCATAGTGCTTAGCGAAGTCTTCTAAATAGAACGGAGACTCTTTATTGATAATATCATCGGATAGCTTTTCATGAATATCCTCAAACCTCTTCCAACTTTGAGCATATTTTCTAGCTGGAATAACCTTATTAATAACCGTGTCTTTCGCTAAAGCATCTGAGTATATAGAAGTAGGTTCAACAAGTGACATAACACTTGAAACCGTACCTTCAACACCTTTCATTAAGGCTTGCTCATGACTTTCGATGTCATTAAATGCTTCTTTAATGGCTGCATTTGGCTTTAAGAAGCTAGCAGTTTGACGGTTATATAAGTTATGAATCGCATCTTCTAAGTTTGCAGAAAACTTTAAAGGGTTATTTTCTGACTTACGAAATGCGGTATGACTAAGTCGATTTGTTTGTTTAAACACTGCTCTGTTATGCAGTGTTTCCATTAAACCAACTAGCATCAAAGAAAATGACTCCCCCAGTTGTTCAAACCATTCCTCTCGGTTATCGCTGGGAATCATCATTGGATCTATACCCACCCCTCTAACAAAAGCCGCAAGTTCACCCCCATTGGTATCAAAGTTGGGAGTCGATAGGTGTTCTGATTGTCGGTTAACCTTCGGTAAAGTTTCAGATACGATGCTCTGTTTTTCGGGCTTTGGGATATCAATAAAATCATCGACTAAACCAATATCTAGCTGAAAGTCAGAAGGAACACTTTCGTTTAAGAGTTCACTAGCACTAAGGCCTAGGTCAACAAATTCCTCTTCCGATGGACTTGAGGCTACTTCAGGGGGGGCGCTAGAAAGACTTTTACTTGTCTCAAGACTGAATACATCTGTATCTGTTTGAATAGAAACTGAAATTTGATAATCCCCTAAGCTAACCATATCGTCATCGCTTAGTGCTATTTCATTTCCTTGACCCACAGGAGTTACAGCATTATTTACAAAAGTACCATTAGTTGAGAGGTCTTTTATCAAGTATTTGTCACCAAACTTAATCAGTTCTCCGTGGGTTCCGGATACCACTCTTTCAGGATCTGGTAGTGTCCAATCACATTGTTCAGACCGACCAAATGTAACCTTGGCATGTTCATCACTTGATTCAAACACGAACTCACTCTCAATCTCTGGAGTAAATTTGTGAAAACTTGTTATGGTTAAAACCAACTTCATGTAAACCTCGCCAAAGACCTGCTAGATATTATTTTTAATTTTATTATTAACCACTTTCTTATTAACAGTAAGATTAATAAAAACCTTAATACTGCCATTGAAAATCATGCACGGAATAATGAATCATTTTTTTATCAAAGCAATCACGTATTGTTCAACAATTTTAATTATCCAACCAAGTTCAAATTTTTGACACTTAGACTTTCATCAATAAAAAAACGAATGTTAGTTTGGCCGAGAAATTCTAACATAATGACTTTTCATTGAGCAGAAAGGTATATATTCCCCCATCATTTATACGGAGTTCTTGTGATGGAAGACAGTAATAAAAACAATTCTATAAATAACGAAGACAGCGGAGATAAAACTAAAATTGTAAAGACTCAAAAACGAGACAATGCAATTAAATCAACCAAACTCACTAATAATGAAACCTCCGTTAAAAATAAAAATGAAACAAATACAAAACTGTCTCAAAAAGAAAACACTCCGTTAGTTAATAAGAAAAAAAACAATAAAGATGACTCATTAAATAATAACAAAGATGTTATTAACGAAAGCTTAATAGGAACGACCGTTAAAAATCGGTATGAAATTGAGTCGGTTATTGGGCATGGTGGGCTTTGTGATGTTTACTTAGCTAAAGATAAGATTCTTGAATCTTCAGGTTCAGAAACACCCTACGTTGCGTTAAAAATATTACAGAAAGAGTTTGCTTCTCAACCAGAGACTGCACGCATGTTAATACGTGAAGCTCAACAAACTCAAAGGTTAAGCCACCCTAATATCATTAGGGTTTTTGATTTTGGTGTTGATGGCGAAATATACTTTTTAGTTATGGAGTATATTAACGGAGAAACATTAGAGAGTTTAATACAGCGTTCTAGGCCGCATGGGCTGAAGTTTAATGCAACTTTATCAATCCTAAATCAGGTACTCGATGCACTCTCATATGCTCACTCTCTTGGTGTAGTGCACGCCGACCTAAAGCCCGCTAATGTGATTTTAACGTCTGAGGGTAACGTTAAGTTGCTTGATTTTGGTGTATCTAAAACTCATCAATTAAAGCAGGATCAATATGCGGCTAAACGTAAATCCGAAAATGTTGAAACGCTTGGTTATACTCCCAACTATGCATCACTCAACCTGTTATCCGGTAAGGAACCGAACTTAAGCGACGATATGTTTGCTCTATTTTGTATTGCTTACGAGTTATTGAGTTGCAAACACCCTTACGCAAGAACTCCAGTTAATGAAGCTCTCAAAAAGAAGATCAAGGTCTCTAAACCAACTAACATGCCTGCATCTAAGTGGCCAATATTTTCAAGCGTATTTTCAACTGGCATCATTCCGAACGAGCTGACCCCTGAGCAGTTGAAACGCAAATTGAATATGCGCTATTGGCCTATCGCTAGCGGCGCGGCAGCGAGTATATTATTAGTTAGCGGCATTGTATTTGGTTATCAGCAGCAACAAGAAACCATTGCCACTTTGGAAACCGTTATTAGCAAGCAAAATGATCAAATTGCCGGACAAGAGTGGCAGCTTGATACGCCAGCAGAAAAAAGTTTGGCACTGATTGATAGTGAAAAAAGCTTACATCCAGTCGTTAAGGCTGGCTTATTACGCTTACACAAGACCTATATTCTCAGCGAGTTTGAATCTGAAATTGATCAGGTTTTGAATTCTGATGCCAACAACTACCCGAATTATGATGAAATTGAGTCCATACTTGATAAAGCAAAAACCTACTACCCTGACTCACATAAAATAGAAGTTCTTGCCTTAGATATTCAGTCAAGCAAGCACTCCACGTTACTTTCGATAGCAAGGCAAATCAACAGTCAACTTGAAAAGTCTCGGTACAGTAAAGAAGACGGCAGTAAATCCATCTATGAGCTCAAGGATGAGTTAAATCAGATTCATCAAGGTTATCCTTTCACGCCAAGTTCGTTATCTAGCGATGTTTTCGGTCAGCACCTCACTGAAGCACTCAAAAAGAAAGACGCAGCTGCACTTGTTGCTCTTATTAAGGTTGGGAACACCTTCTTTTCAAACGTAGAAGAGCATCAAGAGAACTTACAGATAAGTAATGCGATGAAAGATGCAGTGCTTGAAATGAAATTATATGAGACAGCGCTAGATTCCAACAGCCCTCTACCGTTTCCAGAAGATGCCGCTAGAATCCTGTTCCAAGAAGAGTTTGAAAACTTTTATTCTCGCCTAGAAAAGGCAAGGACGACAACTCATCTCGATAACTTGGTGAAGGATGTGGATCTGTTCTCGAAAAACTTTCCTATTGGTTTTCAGGATGTTAACGATTTAAGATTCAAAACTGCTGATAAATACTTACGCTTCTCCGATATATTACTTAATAAGCGAAGGACTTCAAGCGCAAGACGCGCTATGAAGAAAGCCAACGAGCTTATGAAGCAAATAGAACAGGACTCTAAACAAAGCTAGTAATACAAAAGGGACGCGAGTCCCTTTTTTGCCGCAGATTACTTTCCAATATGCAACTAGATTGCTAATTTATACTTATACTTAATGAGGAGAGTTAGCCTTGACTGAAGGAATAGTCAAAGTTGGCGAACGTCTGGCGTCCGTATGTAACGATAGCCTTAAACTAGGACTGCAAGACACTTACCGACTCGGCGTTTTACTTGGAAACGTCCCCTTTGCTACTTGTGTTAAAAACACGCGAGTTGAAGTTTTTTCATCCCTACATTTCGACCATTGCCGTTTGGATATAAGTCAAAATATCTTTAACAATGACTTTCTTTTTGTAAGTTTATCTCAAGCGACAAGCAAACTATTTCTGCTCAAATACTGGTTATGCCATTCATACCTTCGGCTAAGCCTTCATTATCCGAAACATTCCTCTACCTCAACGTTTAATAGGGGTATACATGATTAATTTTGATGTTCTCAATACATACATGGATAACGACGTAGATCTGATCGTCACTGTTTTTTCTACATACCTTGAAGATCACACGAATGATATAGAGCGTATAGATGAGCTATATGCAAGCAAATGTTGGTCAGAACTCTATCTATTAGCTCATAGTTTAAAGGGCATTCTAGAGAGTTTCGGAGAAGACACCGCGGTCATTGCGTTTCAAAGAATAGAAGAAAAAACCAGAAACGATACAGCGCCAGATAGCTCAGATATAGCTATAGTTACTAAAGAGCTAGCTGCAATTAATCAACAAATCTTCACTTACTTGAAGAATATGCAATAAAGAAATTCAAGGCTTAACTGGGGGAAATATGGCAATGAATAATAGCAATTTCAGGGAGTTGATTGAGTCTCTCAAAGACCTAACACCAACTCAAAAAAGGTACTTACTTAGCCGTACAAAGATGGCGCTAGATGATGAAAGTAATATGTTAAACATCAGTGATATTCTAACACCAGAAGAGTTGGAGGCGTTACTATCACCAGCACCAACAACGAATACAAAATAACAATGATATACAACGCAACCGTCAGATTAACGCTAGGGACCAAGTGAAGCAAATCGACTTTGCTTGGTTGTTAGTTTCTCTCCCAATTCCTTTTCACTACAACAAACGTATTGTTATCGAAACCTTTTTCCAATTTAAACAGGTCAGATAATTGAGCGACTAACATCAGTCCGCGACCAGAGGAGGACCAACTATCGTCATCCATTAAGTTAGGTGCCTCAATCTGTTTATTTTTATGTTGGATGAACGTCTTCTCATTGATCGGCGCTCCGCAATCAGAGACTCTCAGTTCCACGAAACCGGACACTTGGTCATCCCCAACCCTACACTCCACTTCAATTGGCAGGCCTTCTATTTCACTGTAAGAATGAATATAAGCGTTATTCATGAGCTCAACGACACAAAGCTCCAATGATTGAATTGCATTTAAGGGGATTTGATGACCCATCAAAAACCGAACAACGTCTTTGCTCGCACTTCGTGAGTGAGTAAGGGAGCTCCCGTAAGTTCGTTTAAATTCGCTCTTTGACATTCTTTTCCTTAAAATTGAGCCTCTCACCATGCCATTTTACCTGTAAAAGGCTGGCATCATCATCAAACTCATCTTCGTTGTGCCAAGATTGTACTTTTTTAAAGACGTCTCCCACTTGATCTTCAACTGGCAGCGTGCAAACAGCTTTTATACTCGATGCCAATCGTTGTAGTGAAAACATCTCCTCACCCTGCCTCGCTTCAATCAAACCATCCGAATAAAGCCACAATGCATCGCCCTCATCTAGACTAATTTGGTTACCGCTATATTCCATCGGCTGCATTGCACCAACGATAAAGTTATCGTCACCTATCTGTTCCATCGTTTTCGTACTCGCTCGCCAAACTAAGATCCTAGGGTGGCCAGCCGTGCAATAGCTAAGTCGCCCTGATTTTGTGTTAAGAATGGCGTAAGCCATAGTAAAGTAATGTTGACTGTTTCTAGTTTGCTGATAACGCCGATTTAGCCGTTCAATCACAGATGCAGGCTCACTTACGCAATAGCCGTCATCTCTCAACTCCATCGTGATCGAATCAGGCCCCTGACTTTGAGATAGCGTCTGTTGAATAGAAAAAGCCATCAAAGCTGAAGAAATACCATGACCAGAAACATCAAATACATAAAACGCAACATGTTGTTCATCGAGCTCCAAATACCCCAACATATCACCACCAATCTGGGAGCATGGTTTGTAGACATAACTAAACTGTATATTTTGGATAGTTGATTCAGCAGGTAGTAGTTGCTCCATCAGATGACTCGCAGACTGCAGGTCTTGGTGAATTGTTTGATAGGCCGCATCGAGTTCTTTATTTCTCTCAACGAGTTTGTTGTGCAGTTCTAAAGTACGAAACCCCGCACGGATTCTGGCCTGAAGTTCCTCTACAGACGTCTTCTTATCTACGAAATCATCTGCGCCAGCATCAATGCCTTTCACGATCGAACTTTGGTCATTTCTAGAAGACAGTAGAACAAAGAAAATGTAACGCTCGCTAACTTTAGATTTTAATTGGCGACACAATTCAATACCATTAATTCCAGGCATCATTAAATCACTCAGCACAAACTGAATATCAGGGCGGTGGGTTAGCACTTCAAGCGCCGCTCTTCCGTCTTCAACTGCAACCACTTCATAGCCCTGCTTTTCCAATGCACTGCTGATGTAAAGCAGGACTGTTTTACTATCATCGACCAAAAGAATGGATTTCATCTTCCTCCTTAATACGGTTGCTATACTGGCTAACGCAAAACACTAGTCACTGACTGCTCATTTCTAAAACGGCTGTAGTCTTCGGCTAATAATTGGTGTTGATATCGAGTGTAAGACAACGCTTCATTAGAAATTAGTATCTGATGCTCTTTTTCGATTAACTGACTTTGCAGCCTTTCAATCTGTTCATTCTGCTGTGTGTAATTGAGGTACAGTGCGAATAGACCAAAAACCGAAACCATTAACAGGGCTATTAAAATATTATTGATAGTTTTCACTTGAATATTCATGACCTCTCCTTGTCTATTATTAGACTTTCCATGATGAAAGAGAGCGTCTACGGACCAAGAGCTCGAGGCTCTAAAACGCAACGAAGCAAATTGAGGTTGTTTTTCCAATTATAGGCATAGGAGAAAAAATAAGAAAAATCTGAAAAAATTTGAATATCCTGCTGAGTTAAGAATCGGTAAGGTAGTAGCAGCGAGCTATCATCCACTCGCTGCAATACATTAACTCTGAAATGCAGGTCTAGCTAAAATTTGGTTATACCATCGAGCAATGTTTGGCGACGTCGATAGCACATCAATTTCTAGGCCTTTAATTGCGAAACTGATCAAAATAAAGCCTGTTATATCGACAATAGTAAAATGGTCTACGGCGATAAAATCATTATGTTCAAGACGCTTGTCTAAGACAGGCAGAAATTCGTAGACGCGTTGTTTTGATTCTTCGCCCCATGCTTCAACGCAACGTTCTCTGTCTCCATAAACTCCGGTCATGTTTCGAAACGCCTGAAATGCCGCATTTAGTCCTTGGAACTCCACCACACGATGCCACATTTCCACCTGAGCACGTTCGAGCTGGTTAGCACCAAACAGCGCCAGATCATTTTCAAACGCTTCATCTAGGTAGCGACAAATCGCCACGCTTTCACAGATCGTCGTACCATCATCCAGTTCTAGTAGAGGCACTTTACCGTTCACGCTTTTCGATTTAAACGGTTCAGATAGGTTATCGCCCTCACGAACGTTCAGCGCAATTCGCTCAACCTCGCCACCGATTTCCTTTAGAAAAATGCTAACTCGCTTACAACTTGGAGTCATTGCGGTTTCATAGAGCTTCATTTCACATCCTTTTATCTTTTTCTAACCGATTGGTTAGGATATACTGTAGCCAGTTTATAAACGATCAGTCAAGAACTTCACTATCAAAAATTTTCAAACAGTTGTGGGGCTGTTTGCTGAGCGAGATTTTTGATGCCGTTTGTGAGTTCACATGAATTTGGGGGCTGATACCCAAGAATAGATGGGTATTCACCATATTGGTTCAGTTCGAACGCTAGAGGTTCTCTGTACCATCCCTCCAAAGCAATTTAATTACCCGATAAGCAGACCCAGGCAGGTAATTTATGGCAAGAAAAGCCAACTTCGACCGAGATGAAAAGCTTCTCGTGGCTATGGATGTGTTTTGGCGCAAGGGCTTTGCGAACACGTCTATCTCGGATCTCACCGACGAGTTGAACATCAACCGCTTCAGTCTTTACAACACCTATGGTGACAAGCAACAGCTCTACTACGAAGCGCTCGATACTTACTTAAAAAAGGTCTCGCTACCGTCACTGAATGATTTAGAAAAAGACGATGCGTCTTTACCTGAGTTGGAATCGTTCCTTAAATCTTTTGCTGAGCTGCAACGCAAACGCAACTGTGGGTGCTTTATTCAAAATGCGTTGATTGAGCACGCTGGCGAAGACGATGACGTACTGCGCAAAGGGCATTTTTTGTTTGACCATCTTATCGACATCATTGCGGATGCGCTGACCAATGCGCAGAAAGAAACCTTAGTGCCGAAAACGCTGAAACCAGAAGAACTCGCTCGTTTTGTTCTCAACAACATGCAAGGCATGCGCGTACTTGGCAAAGCCAAACGTTATGCAGACTTGGATACGGCGCTTTCCTGCTTGCTGGTTTTGATTAGGAAATAATATGTCGATTGAAGTGATAGCGGTACGCCTTACCAAAGGCATGGACTTAAAGCTGAGCCTAGCGAAATTGGTCGAGCAGCATGGTATCAAAGCAGGCTCGATTTCCTCATGCGTTGGCTGTATCTCTGACCTCAACGTTCGTTTGGCAGGTGCAGAGAGTACGTTAACCAAACAAGAGCCATTTGAAATCGTCTCTGTGATGGGAACACTAACGCCTGAGCATCAGCACGTTCATATCTCGGTGTCTGATCGTGATGGACTAGTTTGCGGTGGGCATTTGCTGGAAGGCACAGTGATTGATACTACCGCAGAATTGATCATCCATTCTTACTCAGAACTTGAGTTCACTAGAGCGATGGACGACTCGACTGGCTATACCGAACTACAAGTGAATCCTTCCAAATAGTAAAAAGCTCCAGAACCATACTGTGGTGTATCTGGAGCTTTATTCGCATGTCTCTCACGCGAAGAATTCACTCATATCGAGCAAGCTAACTTCGGAGATCACTCTTCGACTAAATAACAAACCTGATTATCGTCGACCATTACTTGCCACGTTTTTAGACAGTGCGCTTCGTCTTCTAAACACTGCCCGCTCTTTAAGCTGAAATGCTGTTTGTACAGTGGTGACGCAACACACATCTCTCCATCAATATCACCGACAATCCCTCGACTCATCACATAAGCCTTACCAATTGGATCCAAATCTTGAACGGCGTAAACACCGCTATCTGGAATGTAGAATAGCGCAACGTGCTCGCCTTCAATCAATACAGTAGCACCGATAAACGGCATTAAGTCATCAAGCTGACACAATTTCACTTTGGTTAAAGCTGCCATTTACACCTCCTGTTTCACTGGAATACGCTGACCGCGCACACGTTGGTACGGCAAGACTTTGCTGCCCGACGTGCTGTTCAAGAAAGGACGGAAGCGTTGCAATTTCTGAGGATTATCCAACGTACTCTTCCACTCACATTGATACGTATCTACGACTCGTGCCATTTGTTCATCCAAAGAATCACATAGGTTGAGAGAGTCATCCAAAATCACTTGTTTAAGGTAATCTAGGCCCCCTTCCATGTTCTCCATCCACACCGACGTGCGCTGCAAGCGATCTGCGGTGCTGACGTAGAACATCAATACTCGGTCGATCATGGTGATCAACTCTGATTTGGATAAGTCAGATGCAAACAAATCAGCGTGTCGTGGTCTCATGCCGCCATTACCACAAACGTATAGATTCCAGCCGTTTTCGGTGGCGATCACCCCAATGTCTTTACTTTGCGCTTCTGCACACTCGCGAGTACAGCCCGATACGGCAAACTTAAGCTTATGGGGCGCTCGCAATCCTTTGTAGCGGTTCTCTAACTCAATGGCTAACCCAACCGAATCATCAACACCATAACGACACCAAGTAGAACCGACGCAAGATTTCACAGTGCGCACCGATTTGCCGTAGGCGTGCCCTGTTTCAAAACCAGCATCAATCAAGGTTTGCCAGATTTCAGGAAGCTGTTCTAACTGCGCACCAAATAAATCTACGCGCTGACCGCCAGTGATCTTGGTGTACAGATCGTATTGCTGAGCAACTTCACCTAGCACGATAAGTTTGTCTGGTGTGATTTCGCCGCCCGGAACACGAGGCACAATCGAGTAAGAACCATCTTTTTGCAGGTTTGCCATAAAGGCATCATTAGAATCTTGCAGAGATTGATGCTGTGGCTCCATGATGTGTTCATTCCACAAAGAAGCAAACACAGATGCTGCCGTAGGCTTACAGATATCACACCCATACCCTTTGCCATGCAGTGCAATTAAGGTGTCAAAGTCTTTGATTTGTTCCACTTGGCAAATATGAAACATCTCTTGGCGACTGAGCTCAAAGTGCTCACAAAGGTGGTTGTTAACCTCTACCCCCATGGCTGCTAATTGAGTATCCAATACCGATTTGACCATATTGCTACAACCACCACAGCCAGTACCGGCTTTGGTGTTGGCTTTAAGGTCCGTCAGGTTGGTAGTGCCGGCTTGAATCTCGGCAACTAAGTCACCTTTTGTGACGTTGTGACAAGAACAGATGATGGCGCTGTCTGGCATCTCTCCATCAAGCATTCCGGTATCAAACAACAGGTTCGCGGCGTGGTCTGGTAGAACCGTTTTGTTCAAATAACACTGTAAGAGCGCATCGTAATCGCTGTTATCACCGACGAGAATCGCACCAAGTAATTGGTTACCGCTCGCATCAACCACCAGCTTTTTGTAGATGCCTGCGACCGCATCTTGCAAGACCATTTCTTGAGCACCTTCGGTTTGCATTTGTGCATCGCCGATAGACGCCACATCCACCCCAAGTAGCTTGAGCTTGGTGCTCATGTCTGCACCTTTAAAACCTTCGCTCGGCATCCCAGTCAAGACATCGGCAGTGGTTCTCGCCATGGTGTAACCGGGTGCGACTAAACCAAAGATCTTCTGCTCCCAAAGGGCACATTCGCCAATCGCGTAAATGTTCTCATCGCTGGTTTGGCATTGGTTATTAATCACAATGCCGCCTCGCTCGCCTATTTCTAGCTCAGCCAGCCTTGCCAACTCATCTTGAGGACGAATGCCTGCGGAGAAGACAATCACATCCACTTCGAGAGGATCTTTGTCTTTAAACACCATACGATGCTTAGCCGTTTCACCATCGCAGATTCGTTCCGTACCCGTTGAGGTGTGAACGGTTAGCCCTAGCGCTTCAATCTTCTCTTTTAGCACCAAGCCTGCACCATCATCTAATTGCACGGGCATCAGGCGAGGCGCAAACTCAATGACGTGAGTTTCTAACCCCAATAGTTTGAGTGCGTTTGCCGCTTCTAAACCCAACAAGCCGCCGCCAATCACTGCGCCTGTTCTTGCGCCTTCACATGCCTTTTTGATTTGTGAAAGGTCATCAAGCGTGCGGTAGACAAACACGTTGTCTCGGTCTTTACCTTCAATTGGAGGCACAAACGGGTAAGAACCGGTCGCGAGCACGAGTTGGTCGTAACCCAGCACATCTTCACCATCAAGCAGAATACGCTTTTGCTCTCTGTCGATGCCTGTTACTTGGCTGCCAAGTACGAGTTGGATGCCATGCATGTCGTACCATTCTTGGTTACTCAGCATCAAATCATCATGAGATTTGCCCGCAAACAAAGAGGACAACTGTACACGGTCATACGCGATAAAGCGCTCTGCACCAATCACGGTAATTCGGTGCTCCAAATGCGCGTTTTTCTGTACCAATTGCTCGACAAGGTGTTGCCCGACCATACCGTTGCCTACCACAACGATGTGGCTCAATGCGTTCTTTACTGGAATCGTTAAAGGACTGTTCATCGCTGCCTCCTTATGCCGTTTGCGCTGCGGTTTTGGGTTTGTCTTCTTTCGAAGCAGGAATCTCGACTTTGGATTGCTTCTCGTAAAGGAACTTCAGCACCGCTTGGCGACACTTCTGATACTGCGCATCATCCGCCAGTGCGACACGCTCACGAGGGCGAGGTAGGTTCACTTCTAACACCTCTCCAATGGTTGCTGCCGGTCCGTTAGTCATCATCACGATTTTGTCGGATAGCAGCACCGCTTCATCCACGTCGTGGGTAATCATGATGACGGTGTTGTTTAGCTCGGCTTGAATCTTCATCAGTGCATCCTGCAAATGCGCACGAGTTAACGCATCCAACGCGCCAAATGGCTCATCCATCAGTAGAACCTTTGGTTGAAGTGCCAGTGCTCTGGCGATGCCGACTCGCTGCTTCATACCACCCGAGATTTCATCGGGCTTTTTGTGCGCGGCATGCTGCATTTGAATCAACTCCAAATAGTGATTCACTTGCTCCTGAATCCACGCTTTGCCCTTTTTGCCGGCAATTTGTTTTACAGCTAACTCAACATTTTGATACACGGTTAACCAAGGCAATAATGAATGGTTTTGGAACACCACTGCGCGGTCAGGTCCCGGTCCAGCTACTTCTCGTCCATCGACGATCACGCCGCCATCTGTTGGCATGTGCAGCCCTGCGACTAAGTTCAATACCGTTGATTTACCACAGCCAGAGTGACCAATTAGGGATACAAACTCGCCTTTATTGATTTGTAAATCGACGTTCTTAAGCGCGATGAACTCGCCATCTGGCGTTGGGAATCGCATCCCTAAACGCGTTAGATCTAATAATGCTTTTTCCATGATCGTTTCCCTTATCTCAACGCTTGTTGTTTATTCCAAGACAGCCACTTTTGAAGTTGCAGCATGCCTCTATCGAGCATCAAACCGATAAAACCAATGGTGATGACTGCCACCATGATGCGCCCCAATGATGCCGAGCTGCCGTTCTGGAATTCATCCCAAACGAACTTGCCTAACCCCGGGTTCTGAGCGAGCATTTCTGCCGCAATCAACACCATCCAAGCGATACCTAAAGAGAGACGTAAACCTGTGAAGATCATTGGAATGGCAGAAGGTAAAACGATAGTGCGAATGTGCTGCCACCACGAAAGTTGAAGCACTTTACTCACGTTGATTAAGTCTTTATCAACGCTCGTTACACCCACTGCGGTATTAATCAGCGTCGGCCATAAGCTACACAGCGCTACAGTGATCAGAGAGTTAATGAACGACTTAGCAAACATCGGGTCATCACTCACATAAGTGGCACTTACAACCATAGTGACGATAGGCAGCCAAGCTAAAGGTGATACGGGCTTGAGCAGTTGAATGATTGGGTTGAACGCTTGATACAGCCCTTGATTAAGACCAAGCACGATGCCAAGCGGAATCGCGATGACAGTCGCCAGTAAAAAGCCCGCAGTCACAGTCACTAAGCTTGTTATGATTTGATCGAAGAACGTCGGTTTACCTGTGTAGGGACGAATCTTCACTTCCGCGTCCGGATTCTTGGCTAACTTCGCAGCATTGCGCTTTTCCTGACGCTCGATAAACGCTTGTTCCTTTTCTCGCTCTTGCCAATGGTCATCGACAAGATTGCTGAACTGCTGAAAAGTTTGCACAGGTCCCGGTAGCGTACCTAATGAAGTTTGCACTTCTCTCGCTGCTAAGTGCCACATTGCCAAAAAGATCAGCAAGCCAATGACGGGTAAAAGCACCAACCGACTTCGGTTCACTACCTGCTTAGCAGGAAACAGGGAAATGACATTACTAGACATACTCACTCCTAAGAAATTTACATCCTTGTTGCCACAAGCGAATTCCCTCGCTTGTGGCGTTTATCGTTATGGTTAAACCTTGTCTTTTCCTTTAAGCCCGATAGAGAACTTCTCTAGATATTTATTTGGCTCGCGACCGTCATAAACGATGTTGTCGATAAAGTGTGTTTGTGGCGCACGGAAACCATCTTCAGCACTAAAATCTGGGAAGTCTTTTTTGCTCAACACACCATCTTCAATTAGCGCTTGAGCTGCTTGTTGGTAGATATCTGGACGGTAAACCTCTTTCGCCACATCCATGTACCAATCATCGGATTTCTCGCTTGAGATTTGTCCCCAACGGCGCATTTGAGTCAGATACCAAATCGCATCGCTGTAATACGGATACGTGGCGTTATGACGGAAGAACACGTTGAAGTCTGGCACGTCTCGTTTGTCGCCTTTCTCGTATTCAAATGTGCCGGTCATTGAGTTGGCGATAACTTCGGCATCGGCTCCAACATATTCGCTTTTTGATAGCATCTTCACTGCTTCTTGGCGGTTGGCATTGTCGTTTTCATCCAACCAATGTGCCGCTCGAATCAAGGCTTTCACTACGCGAATGTGCGTGTTTGGATACTTCTCAGCCCAAGCTTTGGAAACACCAAACACTTTCTCTGGATTGTTCTTCCAGATCTCGTAATCGGTCACGACTGGCGTACCAATACCTTTGAATACGGCTTGTTGGTTCCATGGTTCGCCTACGCAGTACCCTTTGATCGTGCCCGCTTCCATTGTTGCTGGCATTTGTGGTGGCGGTGTAACACTCAAAAGAACGTCAGCATCCAACTGGCCACTGTTATCGCCTGAGTCTGGTGCGTAAAAACCTGGATGAATCCCACCTGCCGCTAACCAGTATCGCAACTCATAGTTGTGCGTCGATACAGGGAACACCATCCCCATGTTGAACGGTTTGCCTTTATCCAGATAGCTGTCGACCACAGGCTTCAGTGCATCCGCTTTGATTGGGTGAACTGGTTTGCCATCTGGTTGCTTTGGAATGTATTGCTTCATCTGCTCCCAAGTATCATTGGAAACCGTGATTGCGTTGCCGTTCAAATCCATACTGAACGCGGTAATCACTTCTGCTTTTGTGCCGACACCAATCGTCGCGCCCAATGGCTGACCAGCAAGCATGTGCGCGCCAGCAAGCTCACCGTCGATGACTCGGTCTAAAAGCACCTTCCAGTTTGCTTGCGCTTCTAAAGTGACGTACAAGCCTTCGTCTTCAAAAAAGCCTTTTTCATAAGCAACCGCCAGCGGTGCCATATCGGTTAACTTAATAAAACCAAACTTCAGGTCTTCAATTTCTGGTTCACCCAACTCTGCCTTTACGCTGACCGTGGTGAATACCGATAACGAAATTGCTGACACTTTCAGCATCGAACTCCATTTCATTGGTTTGCTCCCATAAAAAAAGCGCCACTACTCCGAAGAGCAGTAGCGCCGTTGCTAAGTCTACAATTACCGCCGTTGATAATTGAGATAAGCGATTCAACAATAAACCCAATTCTTCTAATCCAATTACTGTGCCAACTTATTTTTCACAGTAAATACAATAGATTAGTATATCTTGCCGTTTGTTATTCCCTGTTATTGCTTGCTGATAGTGCAACACGCACCACGTTAGAAAACGCACTCTAACCCCAAAGTGGTAGAGCAACTAATCCAATACTTCCAAAGTAGTTATCAAATTCTTGGCAACTTGTGCGAGCGTTTGGCTCGATTGCATGGCTGAATTTCTAAGCGCTTTATAAGCCTGTTCTTCATCAACGCTGTGCATCTTCATCAGCAGACCTTTGGCTTTTTCCACCAGCTTGCGCTCTTCGATCTTGTGGGTCAGCGATTCAATTTCCGATTGCATACTTTCGAATTTCGCTCTCACTAATGCCGCATGCTCAATCCAAGGTTGAAGTGCAAATTCACTATCGTGCGGCATGAGCACATAGTCCGTTTTTTCTGATAAACGATTGATATCATTAGATGATAACTGCTTTAAGACGATAAGAAGTGGTGTCGATTTTCTGCGGCAGAAATCGACGATCAAACGCAGTTCCGCGGTTGGTTGCTGCCATCCAACCACAACGCTTGCTGACGGTTCTCGTTGCATTAACGTTTCTAGTTGTGCCAATTGGCAACCGATGATGTTGTCGTAATCTTTGCTCAATAAGCCGGACAATCGAGCCTGCTCTTCGAGGCTATCACAGCATACTATGATGGGTGTTTTTGACGTTGATTGAGTCATGCACATTCCTTGTTTATATCTCACTCACTAAGAGAGACATAACAAGGAATGTGCCAACTAAGGTTTAAGCGTTTTAACTAGATTGCAAGATGTTCTTTGAAGAAGCCGAGTGTGCGCTCCCAAGCGAGTGCTGCTTCTTCCGGTGCGTAGCGTGCTGTTGAGTCGTTATGGAAGCCGTGGTTGACGTTCTCATACATTAACGCTTGATACCGTGCGTCGGTTGCGATCAATTGCTGCTCATAAGCAGGCCATGTGTCGTTAACACGCTTATCGAGCCCTGCAAAGTGAATCATCAATGGCCCTTTGACTTGCTTTTGGATCTCTTGCGCCGCGGGTGTTCCATAGAATGGCACACCTGCATCGAGTTCTTCTGGCATAACTGCTGCAAGCATGTTGACAATGTATCCACCGAAGCAGAATCCAACCGCGCCCAATTTACCGTTTCCACCCTCGTATTGTTTGAGGAAGTTAGCGGCTGCAATAAAGTCTTGTTCGATCTTGGCTCTGTCCATCTCTTTCTGCATTGCGCGACCTTCATCGTCGTTCCCCGGATAGCCGCCGAGTGGGTAAAGCGCGTCTGGAGCGAAAGCAATAAAGCCATCTTTTGCAAGTCGTCTTGCGACATCTTTGATATAAGGGTTCAGACCTCGGTTTTCATGGATCACCAACACGGTCGGCGATTTTAAGGTCTTCTTCTGTGGCATCACCAAATAACCACGCCCTTCTCCATGCCCATTTGGAGATGGAAAGGTTTCGTAAGTTGCTTTGATGTCAGGATCGTTAAATGAAACTTGTTCTGCAAGTGCGTAATTCGGGGTTAACGCATCGACCAGTGCTGTCATGCTAAAGCCAAGCACCGCAAGGCCACCCAGCCTGTTAAGAAACTCACGGCGCGTGATTTTTCCGTGGGCGTATTCGTCGTACCAATCGAAGGCTTCTTGCGGGATCGGATGAGAAGCCTTTTCACTAGGAGTGGTATGCTTTAGAACCATTATCCATGTCCTCTGTGTCTTACCATATGGGATTTTCTCATTCTCAAACGCGCAGCGAGAAACGAACGCGATTGAGGCTAAAACTGCGGTTTCACCACTCTGATACGGAGTAAGGTGGTGAAACACATCATTGGCGAGCTAGGATCTTTTACCTTCTTCAAACAATAGATAATGGATTCAGATTCAACAACTTTGCGTCGTTGGTTTTACATTAATTGACAATAGTATCTTATTGCTGGCCGCAATAGGCTTGCCAGTACGAGAAAGCTCGTTCGAATGCTTTTTCCCTGTCATGCATTTGTGCAAATAGCACCACTGTCATGGTGGCAAGAACCGTATTTGCCATTTGGTTCATGTCGTCTTCTGACGTTCCAAACGGGCAGTTTGCAGGCATTGACACCTCAGACAGCATTTGTTCCGTCCAGTAATGCGATGTCACGCCGCTTGTTTGGCTTAACCATACTGTTTGGCTTACTTTCGGGTTGTATTCGGACTCACCCGATTGTCCTTTGAATGACACAACGGCATGAGCGGTTTTGCCAATCTCGAATTCGACTTCAGCATGAAGTTGTTGAAACCCGGGATGGAAGCTACCACGAATACCAACCGTCGCCTGCCCCGGATTCAATGCTCGAACCACGGTATTAATCGGCGTTCTAAGTCCATAACGATTCTTCCAACCGATCATGGTTTCTGCTTGAGGAGCAAACGCACTCAGCGGCAGATACACAATGTTTTGTGTTTCTAACACACGCTTTGCGTCTTCTGCTGATTCCGCTTTGTTGATAGCAAACTTATCGAGGTAATCTTCGGCATGTAAACGTCCAGATTGACGATCGTGGTAGCCATGCATCAGCACCTTATGACCATTCTCGGCGAGGATCTTCGCTGCCAACAGGTGCCAAGGCTGACCTGCCGCTTCACGTTTGCCTGCATAACATGGCCAGTCAATGTCTGCACCAATGGCTGGCATGCGGGATTGGAATGCTTTCACAAAGCCAGCGATTTCTTGTTGAGTCTCGTTCTGTACGCGGATCAGCATCAACAGCATTGCCATCTGATCGTCGTCGCACTCACCGTTTAGGTATTCATCCATAACTCGAAACGCTTGGTCAAAGTTCAGTGGTTTTCTACCACGTTCGCCACGACCGACTGTTCTAATACATTCCAAAATGCTGCTCATATTCCCTCGTATTCCGTCACTGACTGTACGGTTTCTATTAGTTGTTCGCGCAGTTTGACAACTTCTCCCATCACAATCAATGCTGGGCTCACGCCTTTAAGTGTAATCGATAAATCATTGAGCTGATTGAGTTGTGTAACGTGCACTTGTTGTTGAGGGCTGCAACCATGAGTGATGATCGCGACTGGGAAATCTGCTCTCAAACCAGAGCCTAATAAACCCGTTTGTATTTGTGATGACTTTTCTAACCCCATATAGAAGACTAACGTTTGTCCGCTTTGCATCAATTGGCTCCACGCGTCAAATGCACCTGTTACCACTTGCCCCGTCACAAAGGTAACGCTGCGAGCAACGCCACGATGAGTAAGCGGAATCAAGCTGTTTGCTGAACATCCAATCGCAGCGGTAATGCCGGGAATGACTTCGTACGCGATTGAGTGTTTGACGAGCGCTAATGCTTCTTCGCCTCCACGGCCAAATACGAAAGGATCTCCCCCTTTTAAGCGCACAACTCGCTTTCCTTGTTGAGCGAGCGATACCATCAAGTCACAAATTTCTTCCTGACCAATACTAGGTTGTCCGTATCGTTTGCCCACGTAAATCCAATCGGCTTGTGGCGGAGCCAACTCCAAAATATCTTTGTTAACCAAACGGTCGTACAGCAGAATCTCTGCCGACATAATCGCTTTCACTGCCTTCACGGTTAACAAGTCAGGATCGTGCGGCCCTGCTCCAACAATCGAGACAAAACCTTTGTGGTTCGCGTCAAGGTCTAGTGAATGGTCTTCTAAAAGTTGGTTCAGTTTGCTTGCTTGGTCATGCTTAGAAAAGCGAGACGAGCGTTCTTGTTTCTGACTCGCTTGTCCTTTCTTAAACCAAGATTTTTGATAAGGCGCTTCCATGTGCTTATCCTCTTTATGACTTACTTTATTTGAATAGCCAAACTTTGCTGGTTCGCTTGCTGTTTGCCCTTTTGATGCTGATGGCTGTCGACCATTTGTTTGATTTGAGAGACGCACGAGCCACAGTTAGTACCGCATTTGAGTTTGTTTTGAAGTTGGGTCACTGACGTACAGTCTTGTTTCTCCATCGCGTCATGTATTTGTTTATCGGTAACGCGGAAACAACTACAAACCAGTTTGGCACTGCTTTGCGATTGAGTGATGGTAAGCAGTTGCGATAGCTCCATCGGCTTGCCAATCAAGCCGGTAAAGTTGGTGTAGTCGGTTTGAATCGGTTCACTAGACACCACCAAAACAGAGCGAATGATACGCACGTCTCCAACAAGGTCATAGTCCACCGCTAGCCAACCTTGGACAATATCTATCGTAATTCTGCGGCTCTTTTCCGTTCGACAAAAACTCTGCTTCTTTGGTCGCTTATCATGTGCAAAGCGCCAAATGCCCAAATTGCTTTCTGCTTGAAATGCGCTGTAGAGAAATTTACCGGAATCAAACTGTGTACCGATGAACATACCGTAGGTTTTGACCGCGGCGTCTTGCACTTCAACATAAGACGACTTAAATGCAGGCTGCCCTGAAATAGGGTCTTTTGCGCTGTTTACTATCGCATTAACACTGCTTTCACCGCCATATCGACCCGCCCAGTGCATTGACATAAACAGCTCCTGAAAACCCAAACCTTCATCAATGGCAACTTTGGCATAAATACCGGTGTTTGAAGCAGGCTGAAACAGCTTGGTGAGCTGTCCTGCTTTTAAGCGATTTTGAGTGGCAGAGAGCGTGTTCATGTACACGGTTGGTTCTAACTCTGAGGCGGCAAGGTGGGCGATATGCCCTGTGCGCGTCATGGTATGCCATTGGTCACGTTGCCTGCCCGTATTGAGCCACCAGCCTTTTGTTCTTTCTAAGCGCGTTGGAGATTCACTGGTCACGACAAAACGCGCTTTTCCATCTGGGTGTGAATAGACGCCATCAGCAAAAGGGCGCTCTCCTCCCCATTGTGTCGGCACCCACTCTTCGTATTCTTGCTCGGTTAAGTTGGCGTATTGAGAAAGATCTAGCTTCAATGGCGAATCTGCATTCATGCCTGTCATCGCGGCATATTCCCTGAATACCGCCCGCTCAGAAGTAAACGCAAAGCCATTTTGTGTCTTTTCCAATGCACACAGAGCTTGCCCAACTTGGCTTATCGCCCACCAATCTGATTTTGCTTCACCGGGAGGCGTTTGAAACTGGCGCTGCCTTGAAAGTCGACGCTCAGAATTGGTCACCATGCCTTGCTTCTCCCCCCAGCCAGCGGCGGGTAGCAATAGGTCCGCGTAATGCGCTACATCCGAATCCGCTGTGATATCGGAAACAATCACAAACGGACAAATCTCTAGTGCACGTTTTACCAATTGGTTATCTGGCAAAGAGACAACAGGATTGGTTGCCATGATCCAGAGAACTTTAATCTCACCACGTTCTACCGCCTCAAACAGTTCAACAGCTTTTAAACCGGGCTGAGTGGCAATTTCTGGTGAATCCCAAAACGCCTGCACTTGCTTTATAGACTTTGCGTCAAAAGCACGATGAACCGCTAACTGGTTTGCCAATCCACCGACTTCTCGCCCACCCATCGCATTGGGCTGACCTGTAATAGAAAACGGCCCACAACCTGACTTGGCAATTTTACCCGTCGCCAAGTGTGCATTAATGATTGCATTGCCTTTGTCGACGCCATTTTCGGCTTGGTTTACCCCTTGGCAAAACAACGTAATTGCGGTTGGGCTTTGCGCAAACCATTGGAAGAATGTCGTGAGTTTTTCTTCTGAAATGCCAATGGAAGACGTCAAATTAGTGACATCGTAACGCAAATCAGAAACTTCTTCTCTAAGTGCATTAAATCCGTCGGTATAAGAATTTATGTATTCAGAATCAATCAATTGTTGTTCAATAAGAAACTTGAGCAGCCCATTGAAGAGTGACACATCACCATCGTTTTTAATCGGTAGATGCAAATCCGCTTGCTGTGCGGTGACCGTTTCACGCGGGTCAATGACCACCAGCTTGAGGTTAGGATTGTTTTCTCTCGCTTGTTGAATACGTCGGAATAAAACAGGGTGCGTCCAAGCGGTATTAGCACCGCAAATGATCAATAGCTCAGTCTTATCAATATCGTCGTAATTGACGGGAACGACATCTTCACCAAATGCTCGTACATGAGCCGCAACCGCCGAAGACATACACAAACGCGAGTTCGTATCGATGTTTGCGCTGCCAACATAGCCTTTCATGAGTTTGTTGGCGACGTAATAGTCTTCCGTTAACAACTGCCCTGACACGTACATCGCGATGGAATCCGGTCCAAACTCCGCTTTCGCTTGATGAATCTTTTCAGCAATCAGATCCGTGGCTTGTTGCCATTGCACCTCTTGCCCTTGAGGTCGTTGCTTGGTGACAAGCTTTGGATACAACAAGCGCGAAGGCATATTCAAGCTCTCTGCCAGCGCGACACCCTTCACGCACAGTGATCCCGCATTTGCAGGATGACACGCATCCCCAACGATTCCTTTCGCATTGACCTCGACACCACATCCAACACCACAATAGGGACAAGTGGTTTTTTTGCATCCTTGCGACATAACACCTCCAGTGCGATTCAGCCCAACTTACTAGCAAAAAAAAGCCTCTCCCGAATCGAGAGAGGCAGCAATGCCTTTAACGCTGTTAGTACATTTTCAAAAAGTAATACCCTATACCGCTCTCGCCTGCTATTAAGAGCGGCGCATCGAGTTATCGATGAACGTTTATGTAAAGCAAGTGAGGTGCCAAGATTAAAAACCCTTACCATACAAAGGGTTAGCTTAAAACCAATTATAGCAACGTAATGCTACGCACTGATTGTGTGCAAATTTCGGTCATTATCGTGCAGTATTACTTTACTAATTCCATAACTAACCTGGATTCTTCGTCACCAAAATAATGCGCTTCTTCTTCTAACGTTTTAAAGCCAAGGGAGAGGTATAAAGACAATGCAGGTTGGTTCTTAGGATCGACAGTCAATTTCACGCTTGAGCCTAACGTCAACGACGCAATAACGTTTTCTAGGAGGGAACGCGCAATACCTTTACCTCTATGTTGAATATCGACGGCCAATGACATGATCCAATATTGATGTGCATTTGTGCTAGTCGTTAGCAATATATACCCTGCTACCTGCTCTCCCTCTTTTGCTACCAGTAAACTCTCTCCCCAACAATCAAAAGCTTGCCGAAAGAAAAATTGAGGATAGGCGTGTTCTCCAAATAAAGTATTTTCGAGCTTATATATGGCAAATAAGTCCTCTTTTTGCGCAGACAAGATGTCCATTCAATGACTCCTTCTTTAACATGAATGGCAGCAGTATACCTAAATCTCATCTAAATGACGGGACACAAACATCTCAATTAAGTGCTTAAGAAATGTAATATTCTTCCTGAAAATTAGGCCTAACTCACTTAGAACATACATCCGTGATTAAGTTTTAACCGCAAAATCAAAAACCACACAAGATGAAAATTTCAATACATATAACCATTAAATGCATTACATTTAAGAACTTTATTCTGGTTTATTGAAAAATTCATAGTTGGATAATTTACAACCACCCCAAATTCACAGCATTATTCACCAAGCTTCGCGTGTGATAATAAACACTAAAACCTTTACCATTTTCAGCATTATTATTTTTATAAAAGCGAGTTTTAAAGTGAAAGAATCTCGAAATGCCTTAAATCCTAGTGAAATAAACACAACCACAGCTTGGTCAAAACATGATACACATTGGGTTCTTAGCCTATTTGGAACAGCCGTTGGCGCAGGCATCCTGTTTCTGCCAATTAACCTTGGGATTGGTGGTTTTTGGCCTTTAGTCGCGATGGCAGTACTTGCTTTTCCAATGACCTATCTTGCGCACCGTGGCTTAGCTCGTTTTGTACTATCTTCTAAGATCAAAAACGCAGACTTCACTGATGTAGTGGAAGAGCACTTCGGCGCAAAAGCAGGTCGTTCTATTTCACTGCTGTATTTTCTTTCGATCTTCCCGATCCTGTTGATATATGGGGTTGGAATAACAAACACAGTAGATAGCTTCATGGTAAATCAGGCTGATATGGCTTCTTTACCTAGACCTTTGCTTTCTGGCGTACTAGTGTTTGCACTAATTGCTATTATGATGGCGGGTGAAAAAGTAATGCTACGGGCCTTTGCCATCATGGTGTTCCCACTTGTTGCCATTCTTGCCTTTCTATCATTTTACTTAATACCGAACTGGACCATGCCTGTCATGGATGTGCCAGAAGCGTCAGCTTTTGCTAGCACTATGTGGTTAGCAGTTCCTGTAGTGATTTTCTCGTTTAGTCACGCAGCTGCAATTTCAAGCTTTGCAAATGTACAACGTCGCCATTACGGTAAGCAGGCAGATGCCAAATCCGAAGTTATTCTTCGTCGCACTAGCATTATGCTGATTGCCTTTGTTCTTATTTTTGTATTTTCCTGTGTACTAACACTGTCACCTGAACAATTGGCTCAAGCAAAAGAACAAAACGTATCCGTATTGTCTTACTTAGCGAACGCAACCGATAATCCATTTATTGCAACACTTGGTCCTTTAGTAGCGTTTGTTGCTATCACTTCATCTTTCCTTGGGCATTTTTTAGGTGCGCGTGAAAGCTTAAATGGTTTAATTAACAAGCATTTTAACCTATCTGAGAAGCGTGTTGATCGTATCAGCGTGGCAGCACTGTTCTTCTCAATCTGGGCGGCCGCGATCATGAACCCAAGTATTCTTGGTATGATGGAAGCATTGTCAGGGCCTGTTATTGCAATGATCTTATTTATTATGCCAATGTTAGCGGTGTATAAAATCGAGGCGATGAAACAATATCGAGGAAATGTCTCTACTTACTTTGTTCTAGCAGCAGGCATTGTGGCGGTAAGTGCATTGATTTTTAGCTTCTTCAGCTAATAACTAAAGACTAGCTTGGATTTTCAGGGGAATACCTTACACAAGGTTAAGGTGATTCCCTGAATTTTCTTACTCTTTAAAAGGTAATCATCGTTACCCTTGACTCTTAAATAAGAGCGAAAACACCCGCAATCATAAGTACTGAAGCGATGCAGGTACGGCCGATAATGCCGAAGTGCGAAGGTTGAATCATTTCATTATGCATAGTTAATCTCCTATTTATTATAAAAGCCATTTTTTATTGGCTTAATAACACTATGTCTAATATCCAGTTTTTTAACAACCCATACAAACATTAAATATTTATGACAGAAACGTAATTTTTTACACTTCGCCCTGATTTTGAGCGATGAATCCGCGGCTTAAATCATTAGATTGAGTCCACCGAATATGCTCGCCTACCTGTCATCGTTACCTTATTCTATACCATCGCCTAATCATTGCATAAGTTTTCAATAGATTTTGTTTTATAAATCATAATATTATAGAGATCCTTCTCGTATCTCACTCCCAAAACACTTTGCCACTGGGAATCCATCCGCACTTAACCAACAAGAAATGGTAGACTTAACTGGTATTCGGTTAAGAGATCACATTTTATTAATACGCTCATGCACTTCTCAATTAAAAAACTGGCTTGCGCACTTTGTACTGCACTTGGACTTTTCTTGCATCCCACCAACGTACTGGCGAGTACCGAAAAGCAAGCTTATCTGGAAGAACACATTTCAGCAGAAAGCAAGCCCATGTTAAAACTCTACTTTCGCTCGATGGGTAAGCCGCGATCAATTCAAAAAGATGAGTTAAATGCGCCACAGAATGCATCAGCGGAGTCTCTTGCTCTGTATTACTTTGCACGAAAGTACCTTAAGCGTTACGAAGGCGTTCCATTACCGAAAGATATGCCCGATTTAATCGAATTCGGTAAAAAGCACCATTTGGAATGGGTCGTCGCTGAAGCACAGCTCAATAAGGCTGTAACAATGATTGAGCAAGACGATAACTGGAACGCAGAATTGTTACTCCATGACGTTGTTTCTACAGCCCGTGATCTTGGTTATCTAGCATTAGAAGGCCGTGCTTACCGCTGGTTAGGCAATCTAGAAGTATCTCGAAATCAACTACGCAGTGGCCTAAAATATTATCGCAATGCCTATGAGTTATTAGAAAAAACAGTATTTGAAATACAAGTCGCGATGACACTGAACAACATTGGGACGGTCTACATCGACGCATCAGATTGGGCTCGGGCCAACAGTTACCTAACGCAAGCTCTCGACACTTACCTAGAGAGCGAATATCAATACGATAATAGCTTTTTTATGGGGGTTATCTACGCAAACCTTAGCATCGTTCACTCGAGCCTCGGAGATAACAAAAAAGCGGAATATTATTTCAATGAAGCCATTCGACTTTCAATGCAAACGGGGTCGGACACAGTCAAGCACCACTCTTTATCCAGCTTTTCACAAATGTTGAGCTCGGTAGGAAAAATTGATGATGCATTAATGGTCGCACAACGTTGCGTAGACCTGCCCATTCCAAAAAATCTAGAAATGCTAAAAACGTCTTGTTACGAGGCATTTGCAGAGGCTTACCTCGCAAACAAACAATACGATAAAGCTATTACAACAGCGCTTAACGTTCTAGAACAAACCAAATCAACCAGTGAATTAGAGCTGCGTCAGCGTATTGATATGCTTTCGGTACTGGTAAACGCTCATCAAATTCTTAATGACTATGAAGCGGCTTTTCATTATTTAACCCAATTAAGAGAGCTAGAGGCTGAGTTTTCTCATCATATTCATGGTGAAGAGATGATTAACATTAAGTTTGACCTCGAAGCTAAGTTAGCCCAGAAAGAACTCAAATTGCTAGAAACAAAAAATGCGCTACAAGCCTCTGAGCTGCGTTCACAGCGCTATCGAGAAATGTTCTACTTTATCGCTATTGCGGCAATTGGAGTCGTTGGTTTTCGTTACGTACTGCGCGTTAGACGTATTAATAAAGCACTCACTCAAGAAAATACTACTGATCCATTAACTCAACTGCATAACCGTCGCTATCTTCACATTTGGTTGGACAAAATGGCTCGTAGAAGCCCAGATAGAACATTTGCCTTAGCCGTTTTAGATGTCGATCATTTTAAAACCTTTAATGATCAATATGGACACGATATTGGCGATAAAATGCTGACTCATATTGCCACGCTATTTAATGAATCCACCCGCTCTGGTGACCTACTCATTCGTTGGGGTGGAGAAGAGTTTGTCCTATTATTCGAAGTACAGCGAGTTGAAGATTGCGCTAAGTTTTTGGAGCGATTGAGATATACTGTTGAAAACACACCATTGGTGGTTGACTCTAAACCATTAAGCGCGACAATTTCCCTTGGAGCAGTGGACAAACTGTCGGCACAAACAATTAAACAAGAATGGGATCAGTGGTTTTTCTTGGCAGACCAAGCTTTGTATGATGCGAAGCAAGCTGGCAGAAACCAGTTCATCATTCACCCTACATCATAAAAAAGCACACATGAAAAAAAATCTAATCATTATTACTTTTGCGCCTCTATTTCTTATGGCGTGCAGTAATCAGCAAGCATCTCAACTGGGAATGCGCAGCAGCAGTGTCAACGTATATGCCCAGCAAATGAGTAACACTCAACTATGTGAAACTCTCTACTACAACCGTGCAACTAACCAAACCAAAGTGGCGATTGGTGCTGAGTTCAATCGACGTGGATTAAACAAAAAGTGGTGTGATAAAGAATTCGATAAGTTGTACATTAAAAAGTGGATTGATAACGTGCTGCCTAAGGAAAAAGCCGAACCCAAGAAACCAATCGCAACTATTCAACCCGCTTCAACTAAATAACCCACCATCTTGAAGCAGACGGTACACTCGTATTTTCTGCTTTTCATTTTTCATGCATGTTCGATGCGACATATAAAAACCTCATGGTTTCAGTAAATTAACAAAGACTTATGTTGTCCATCGAACTTTTAATGTAAACAAGTTGTAAATGGTTTTCGTCCTTATTCTTTGTCGTTAGCTTTGTTTGTTCCTGTTAGCGGAATATGAAACAGGAACTAAAAAATTCCAAACAAAGACATGAGGTCAAAAATGGAAATACGCATTAATCGCCTATTTGCAGCTATGTTGGCAGTAGGCATTGCACCTGCCGTCTCGGCGTTTGATCCACTCTATTCTGAACAATGGCACTTAGACAACACGGGGCAAACTGCGTTTGCGGCTAATCCTGCTGTTGCTGGGAACGACTTAAACACTAAGCTCACTCAGGCAATGGGGATTGCAGGTGTTGGTGTGAAAGTTGCCGTCATTGATTCTGGAGTGCAGATCGATCACCCCGACCTTGCAGGTAATATAGTTATAGGTAGCAGAAACTTCGTCGAAGACTCTTCATTCCCACTAAGTTATCCGGTTGATACTAATGGTCATGGCACTGCTGTAGCCGGTTTGATTAGCGCCGTCGGCAACAACGGTGAAGGCGGACGCGGTGTCGCTTCTCACTCTTCCCTCATTGGTTTTAACTGGTTAGCCAACCAGACATTAGAAGGCTGGTTAATCTCCCATGGCATGGACCCAGCAACACGTGATGTTCGCGTATTTAACCAAAGTTACGGTTTCAGCCCTATAAACCCGATTACTTTTGATGAAAGCGACCCTCAACTAAAACTTGAAATGGACGTGATGAAAAACGTCAGCGAGAGTAACGCCTGGGGTCGAGGTGCTGTATTTGTAAAGTCAGCAGGTAATGGTTACCGTTATTTCAATGCAGGGCGATTCTTCGTATTGCCAAGTAACTTCTTTGCTGGTGGAGACAATCAAGGCTTACCGATGCACAACTCTGCTCAGTCTTATGATAACGCCAATTACTTCAATTTAGTCACTAGTGCACTGCGAGCGGATGGTACGAGAGCGAGTTACTCATCGGTGGGTTCGAACGTGTGGGTTGCAGCACCAGCAGGTGAATATGGGCAAGATTTCCCTGCTATGGTCACCACTGATTTAATGGGTTGTGAAGAAGGGCAAAATACCAGTGAAGGCCTTGGCATTAATGGGTTACACGGCGGAACGGAGCTCGATCCGAACTGTAACTATACCAGTACGATGAACGGAACCTCATCGGCTGCGCCAAACACATCGGGTGCCATCGCGGCAATAATGTCAACCAACCACGCACTTTCTGCTCGTGATGTACGTGCTTTATTAGCGGAGACAGCAAAAGTAACGGATAAAGCGCATCCAGGCGTACAGCTTGAATTTACTAACCATAAAGGCGAACAGGTTAGCTACGAGGCCATTGCCCCTTGGCAGAAAAACGCAGCAGGCGTAGATTTCCATACTTTTTATGGCTTCGGCGCTGTAGATTTAGATGAAGCGATGCAACGTGCTCGTATGACGAATCGTGTTTTACCAGCTCAAGTCATTACACCATGGGTTAATAGCGCTACAGAAGTAAGTGTACCCGATGCAAGTCTAGTTGGTGGTTCTTCAAATATCGCCATTGCCGATGAGCTGACAGTAGAATCCGTTCAAGTGACATTGACATTGGACCACGCTCGTCTGCCCGACTTAGCTATCGAGCTCATTTCGCCATCAGGGACTCGTTCCGTTTTGCAAACACCGCGCAATGGTCTTGTTGGTCAATCTCTTGATCCAACGATTACAGGCTACAAAGATCAATTAATGTTGTCTAACCAATTTTATGGCGAAGATGCAAAAGGCGAATGGACGTTGCGAGCAATAGATACGAACGGCGATGAAGTCTATTCTTACATTGCATATTTCAACTCTTCCACCATCTATGACGTTCCGATGGCAAACAACGCTCAGCCCGGTGTTATTAAGAACTGGTCGATGCGCATATTTGGACACTAAGGAGTCAATAACATGAAATACAAATCATTTTCTATGCTGGCTCTCGTTATCATGACGTCGAGTGTATACGCTGAGCAACAGCTCTCTCAACAACCTGCACCAGAACTGTTTGTGCCATCAGAAGCGGTTGAGATTAATGGCCAAGATTATCGAAAAGTGCAAACTGGCACTGTTAGAACCCTATCTGAAGACGTAAAACTTCAAGCGGGTGATGAGGTGTTTAAGAATGCGTTTAGTAACGTATCCAAAGCCACAGGACTGGTTTATATCACCGTAAACAATCCTAACGAAGCGAAAGCAGTCGCCAAAGAGTTAAAATTAGAAGTTATCTTCGCAGAAGGGGAATCAGCGGTGTTAAAAGCATCTCAAGATCAAGATCTGCTAAGTATTAGCGACTACCTAAACGCAGACAGCCGGGTAAAAGCGTCTAAAATTGAACTAAACAGCGGTAAATACCGTGCACAATAATTCTCTAACAAGAGAAGTTGGCCTGTAAAACCATGCCTCAGCGATTGCTGAGGCATTTTTATGGGTAGGAACAGATACGCTATTATTCTTTAGTAACATTTCGCATAACTAGTATGATACCTAAACACCCTACTCGCCTGCGCCTGTCATTTCTTAAACAAAATAATTTCCGTTCTTAGCTCTTCTTCCGTGGTTTCCTTCGGGCTATTCAGATAGCGTTCGATTCCTAAAGGACTGGTTTTGACTTTCATACCACTCTGACGAACCAAGTTCATCGCTAAAGCCCATGCATTTCCCAAAAACTGATATTCACCTCGGTGTTCAACGACAAATGTTTCACTCTCAGGAATGGTACCGGTAACCGCCCCTTGAGGCGCTGGTACTGAGTTATGAAGAGGAAAGCAAGTGATAAACTCGAATGTACCTTTCTGCATATCCATCGACTGGTAATAACAAAACAATTCACCATTCACGGATAGGGTTTCGTCACTAATTAACTGTTCTAGTTGCTGAACATGCTTCTCAATTACCGAACCTAATTCCTGCAAGCTAGCCACACCCTTGATCCCAATATAATGAATTTGAGGCAACGCTCGGTTACCAATTTCGACTAAGTCTGAATGCACTCGTCCGGTTTCAAGCTTACTTTTAAGCATGCGTAACCCACGTTGATAATCCATCTCTATCATCGACTTAAACATACTTTTCAGAAAGAACAGATACCAAGGGACGCGAGATTGCATTTGCCATTCGACTAAACAGCCATTTTGTGACGGCGTCACGATTAGAGTCACCTTTCCATGGCTCTTGATTGGGCGAAAGAAATGCAGCTCCATATCTAATCGATGCTCTTGAGTACTTTCCAGTACAATCGCGCCAGTCCCAATACGCTGACCATTCCATTGATAACCAGCTCCAACGTGGCCCTGATTATCACTGAATGTCAGCTCGCAGCTTGGTTCAAGAATGATCCATGGTGACCAGCTGGGCCAGTTATTGAAGTTCTTGAGATAGCCAATAATTTCACTTTGATTCTTATTAATTTCAATACTTCGGCTGACCTGATAAGAGAGCATAACGGTTCCTCGAGTTTCCGCTTCACTAACTTCAGTCTAATTCAAATTCCAGTTTTTTCTTGTTTGACTGCGGGTTAGATGCGTACGACAAGAAAAATCCAGAGCGTTAATTCTCACTTGAATCAATACGCGCAAAGCTAAGAGCAGAACTCCACTTTTGCACTAAATCGAACACCATCATCGTCCAGTACTAACGCCCACCCCATCCGTTCACATATTCGTTGTACGATAACAAGCCCACAACCATAACCAGCATTGTACGTCTCGTTGCCATCGTGACGGTTTAGGATCTTAAGCGCATGACCTTTCAACTCAATTTCAATATCTCCCACACTATAGCTAAAGGCGTTTTTAATCAGATTGTTGATAACAATGGTCACAAAACTCTCTGGTGCCTTCACTACACCACTATGTTGTTCGTGCAAAGCGTAGTTCGAATCTTGCTTGGCAAATAAAGGCGCTAGCTCTTCCAACTGTTTTTGTAAACAAGTGAGAAGCTGATGCTCTCCGTAATGCTGAGGCTCTATTTTCTCTTTACCAAGTAAGAGAAACGCTTCTGTCAGTACACGCATCTCGTCACAAGCTGACTGCATCCTCGTGATGGCTTTTTGCGCAACTCGAGGTTGATCAGGAATACGCCTCAGAATGTCTGTTGAGCCTTTAATCACCATGATTGGCGTTCTCAACTCATGCGATGCAAAACGGCTAAATTCTTGTTCTCGTTTGAAATAGCCCGCTATATCGTTCTTATTATCCAGCAAAGTCTGCTCTATCTGGCGTGTTTCGCTGAACTTAGTTTCAACTTGGAAAGCGGGTTGATCCGGTGACATTTGGCTAATTTTGTCTTCAATTTGCGCTAATGGCCGAGACAATATTCGCACCATGTAAATGCCATACCCAACCATAACAAATGAAAACAAACCACCGAGCAGCAGCGTAAACTGATGCAGCGAGCTTTCGTATTCGTCCAAGTAATCATCTGAGTCATCTTGAAACACAATGTACATAAGCCCCTTCCCTGAGGGATGGTTCAATACAACAAAGTGTTTGTCTTCTTCACCAAGCAGGTATTCGTAAAAACCAGGTGAAGTAAAAGAGAGCAACCAATCGGGTGTCGGTGCTTCACTCCAATATGAGTTGAATTCCAATACGTTTGGCAATGGCGCATCCCAGCCCTGTTTCTCGAAATTCTCACTATAAAGCGCAGCTTCAGTATCTAGCCAGTGATGTAAACTCAGCACTTCCAGTTTGTTTTCTGCCACATAAATCAGCGACCAAAAAAGAGTAAACATCACAAAAGTCATGACCCCAAAACCCCAACGGATCTTGCGATAAATGCTTGGATATTCGTTATGCTTTAAGTCGGTAACCTTGTCCATGAATAGTCTCTAATCGTGATTCTTCAAAACCTTTGTCTAGCGCGGTTCTTAAACCGTAAATATGGCTACGAAGTGCATCACTTCCGGGTGGTTCGTCTCCCCACACACTATCGATCACTTCTGTGCGCGAGACCGCTGCTGGAGCACGTTGGAGGAGCAATTTTAAAATTTTAGTTTGAATTCGACTCAGCTTAATTTCTTTGTCTTTTCTCGTTACTTTTCCTGTACGCGCATCTAAACAAATATCTGCAAATTTGAGCGTTCCGACATCTTGTCTTGGACCACGATTAGCCAAAGCATGAACACGCAAACTGAGCTCTTCCATCGCAAATGGCTTCATTAAATAATCATCTCCCCCCGCTTTAAAAGCCGCGATTTTGTCATCTAGCGTATCTTTTGCCGTTAGGAAGAGAATTGGCGTTCCACATAACTTATCTTGTCGAAGCTTCTGTACCGTACTGATGCCATCGAGCTTCGGCATCATGATATCCATGATGATTACATCGTAATGATTTTCCTCGATTAACTTAATCGCAGCCTCTCCATGAAACGCACAATCGATAATCATGCCTTCTAGCTCAAGATAGTCTGCAATCGTCTCCGAGACGTTATGGTTGTCATCTACAATTAAAATTTTCATAAAATCACATTTCTTCACGATCTCTTCACGATATGCCCAATAAGATACAGGCAATTTCCTAAACTCGCTCGTAAATTGAGGTTAATACAATGAAAAAACTCGCTCTTATTTCTGTAGTAGGTTTGGCATTGTCTGGTTGTGGTGGTTCAGGTGGTGGCAGCAATAGCGATAGCACATCAACTCAACCAGCAGTGAAACCAAGTGTAGCGATTGGCTCTGTTGAAGCGGTCAACGCTGAAGAAAGCACGTTAACCGTCAATGGACATACGTATCGTGTGTCTGAGGTGGTTTATGACGACACACAAGTGCAATTGGCCGATGTAAAACCAAAAATGGTGGTTCGCGTGGGGTCAGATATTCGGCAAGCTTCGGACAATGGCGTCCGAGTCACACTTGAACCAACCATTACTGGACGTGTGACAGCGATTGATTATGTGAAGAAAACATTTACGGTAAACGGCGTAGATCTGCAGTTTGACGGTTTAAGTGATGATATAGAGATCAACGACTGGGTGATGGTGTCATCCTTGCCGACTGCGGATGCGGGTTATCGAGTGTTGTCTGTGGTCGAAATCGACGTAGATAACGATTACCCAGCCCTTGGAAGCTACTACGAACTGGAAGGTCGCATTACTAGTACCGATGAAAATGCTGGCACGTTTGAGCTTGGTACAAATATAACCGTATCTTACGACAACATTAGCCAACTTAGCATCGGCCAATGGGTGGAAGTAGAAGGTGAAATGCAAAACGGCATCTTCATGGCAAATGAGGTAGAAGTTGAAGGCTACGACGTCATAAGCAATGACAGCGATGTGGAAGGCATCGTCACTTGGGTTGCAAATGACTACAGTGAGTTCTCACTAAACTACCGAGGTGCATTCTTCATCGATAACGCAACACGATTTGAAGACGGCAGCAAAGCGAACCTAAAACAAGGCCAAGAAGTGGAAGTAACGTCTGTCATGAAAAATGGCAAACGCATCGCTACCGTCATCGAATTTGAGCGGTCGGAGTTTGACAATGACAACCAATGGCGGGGTAAAGAGTTTGAATGTGAAGGCTATATATCAAACTACGATGCTGATTCAAGAGTGTTTGAAATCGAGCATTGTGAGAATGATGCTGATCAAGTACTAAGTAACACCACCGTTGTGATTGATGCGCAAACACGCTTCCAAGGCATTGAAGAACTTAACCTAAATGGTGCTCGTGTCGAAGTCGAAGGTGTGATCATTAACGAGCAAAATATTGCCCGTGAAGTGGAGTTAGACGTTTACGACTACTAATCCCTTCTACGCTTAAGAAAAAGTGTCACTTCGGTGGCACTTTTTCTTTTTACCTTACTTTGCTTCCCAAGCTCAAACCAACAAATTCTCAGCCAAAGCCTTTTCTCTCCGTTACACTTTACCTATGTTTCACAACATTGGTGACAACTATGAAAAAACGCAACCTCATTTTGTTAATCTTGTTTTTTGGTTCAGCCACGAGCTTAGCTAGCGTGATGGATCCTGACTGCGATGCAGAAAAGGCAGCTAAAGCCGCTGCGACAAAAGCCGTGGTTGGTGTTGGGGGTCGCTGTACGCCTAAAGAGGCACTGAAAGATACCGCAGTTGATGCAGGAAAAGACAAATTGCCAGATGAAGGGATGGCGGGTAAAGCTGTTGATGCAATGACACCGGAAAAAGAGAAGAAAACGGTGAAAGACGTAACCAAAAAGCTCAATAAAGATTGATACGCTTTCTTGTAGTTAACTTTAATAGCGAAAATCCCCCCCCCCCCCCAAAAAAAAGAGCGCCGATTGACGCTCTTTCCGAACTCTAATAGATAACCAATTATGCGGTCTCTGCTTCAC
>NZ_JAHGAM010000040.1:0-4094 GCF_030248595.1 Vibrio sp. D417a
AGGTCATCGCCATCGATATCCGTTGCGCCATCAAGTAGGTCCTCATCAGTGAACAGCAAGACGCCATCTTCACCAATTGTGAACGCTTGATCTTCTGGCTGCGGCAAATCATTAACTGGGTTAACGGTTAGGTCCGCCGTTGCAACAATAGTGTCGCTGCCGTCGTTGATATCGAACGTGATATCAATGTCGCCATTAAAGTTCGCATCTGGCGTGATAGTGAAGCTACCATCGTCGTTTGCGGTAACTGTTGCATCACCGTCAACCACTAGGTTAGACGCACTCAGCGCATCACCTTCTACATCCGTTGCTTGTACCAACAATTGTTCTTGGCTTAGCGTGATTGAGTTGTCTTCGTCGACACTGTAAGCCAAGTCACCCGATACTGGAGCATCATTGATTGGCAGAACATCAATGTTTGCCGTCGTCGAAGCGGTCGCACCATCTTCGTCCA
The DNA here is from genome assembly GCF_030248595.1 of Vibrio sp. D417a. Classification (NCBI taxonomy): domain Bacteria; kingdom Pseudomonadati; phylum Pseudomonadota; class Gammaproteobacteria; order Vibrionales; family Vibrionaceae; genus Vibrio; species Vibrio sp. D417a. Next base: position 455 of record NZ_JAHGAM010000040.1, read on the forward strand.
CGACTACAACATCAAGATTCACTTCACCATTGAAGTTTTGGTTTGGTGCAAAGCTGAACGTACCATCACCATTGTCGGTAAAGATACCTTCACTGCCACTGTAGCTCACGCTATCTAGTGCTACTTCACCTTCAATATCGGAAGAGTTTGCCAACAACTGTTCTGCACTGATGGTGATGACTTCATCTTCATCAATGGTGTAACTGGTTGCGCCTGCGATTGGAGGATCGTTCACCTCAAGAACGGTAATACCCGCTGTTGTTGTATCAACCGCGCCGTCCTCGTCAACCACGACAACATCTAGGCTCACTTCGCCATTGAAGTTTTCGTTTGGTGAGAAGGTGTAAGTACCATCGCCATTAATTTCTAGCACACCGTCGTTACCGCTGTAGCTCACGCTGCTGATCGCAACATCACCCTCGATATCAGACGAATTAGCCAGTAGTTGCTCGTTACTGATGGTAATCGAATTGTCTTCATGCACTGTGTAGGACGTGCTGCCTGCCACCGGTGGATCGTTCTCTGGCGTCACACTCACATCAATGTTGGCAGAGGTCGTATCCGTACCGTCTGACACATCGAAAGTAAAGTTCACATCGCCATTGAAGTTCTCATTCGGTGCGAAGCTGTACGTGCCATCGCCATTGTCGGTTAGGACACCGTCCGCGCCAGTGTATGTGACACCTTCTACCGATAGGTCATCGCCATCGATATCGGTTGCACCATCCAACAGGTCTTGATCAGTAAAGGTCAACACGCCATCTTCACCAATGGTGAACGCTTGATCTTCTGGCTGTGGTAGGTCGTTAACTGGATTAACCGTTAGATCTGCCGTCGCGACCAAGGTGTCAGAACCATCACTGATATCAAACGTGATATCAATGTCGCCATTGAAGTTCGCGTCGGGCGTAATGGTAAAGCTACCATCGTCATTAGCCGTAACCGTCGCATCACCGTCAACCACTAGGTTGGAAGCGGTTAGTGCATCACCTTCTACATCCGTTGCTTGAGCGAGAAGCTGCTCTTGGCTTAGCGTGATTGAGTTGTCTTCGTCGACACTGTAAGCCAAGTCACCCGATACTGGGGCATCATTGATTGGCAGAACATCAATGTTTGCCGTCGTCGAAGCGGTCGCACCATCTTCGTCCACGACTACAACATCAAGGTTCACTTCACCATTGAAGTTTTGGTTTGGTGCAAAGCTGAACGTACCATCACCATTGTCGGTAAAGATACCTTCGCTGCCACTGTAGCTCACGCTATCTAGTGCTACCTCACCTTCAATATCGGAAGAGTTTGCCAACAACTGTTCTGCACTGATGGTGATGACTTCATCTTCATCAATGGTGTAACTGGTTGTACCTGCGATTGGTGGATCGTTCACCTCAAGAACGATAATACCCGCTGTTGTTGTATCAACCGCGCCGTCCTCGTCAACCACGACAACATCTAGGCTAACATCGCCTGTAAAGTTTTCGTTTGGTGAGAAGGTGTAAGTACCATCGCCATTAATTTCTAGCACACCGTCGTTACCGCTGTAACTCACGCTACTGATCGCAACATCACCCTCGATATCAGACGAATTAGCCAGTAGTTGCTCGTCACTGATGGTGATCGAGTTGTCTTCATGTACTGTGTAAGACGTGCTGCCCGCAACTGGAGGATCGTTCTCTGGCGTCACACTCACATCAATGTTGGCAGAGGTCGTATCCGTACCGTCTGACACATCAAAAGTGAAGTTCACGTCACCATTGAAGTTCTCATTCGGCGCGAAGCTGTACGTGCCATCACCATTGTCGGTTAGGACACCGTCCGCGCCAGTGTAAGTCACGCCTTCAACTGTTAGGTTGTCACCTTCTACATCCGTCGCGCCTGTTAATAGGTCTGCATCTGTAAAGGTAAGAAGACCGTCCTCACCCACGGTGAACGCTTGATCTTGTGGCTCTGGAGCGTCATTGACTGGTGTAACGGTTAGGTCAAGACCAGCAGCAACCACTTCTTCGCCATCCGTGACATCGTAACTAAACTCAATGTCGCCGTAGAAGTTCTCGCTTGGAGTAATGGTGAAGCTGCCATCCTCGTTCATTTCAACCGTTGCATTTTCATCATTGGTGCTCAGGTTGATTGCACTTAGGTCATCACCATCGATATCAACGGCATGCTCAAGTAACTGCTCTTGAGTCAGCGTAATGCTGTTGTCTTCAGCAGTTACCGCAGTGATATCACCCGTCACTTCTGGTGCATCATTGGTTGGCGAGATATGAATCGTCACATCTTGCGTCGCTGTCGCCGTTGTACCTGTATCCACATCCGTAGAGGTTGCATTTACGGTTAGCGTCACATCGCCGTTGAAGTCCGCAGAAGGGATAAACTCTAGTCCTTCTAGCTCGCCTGGTTGTAGTGACCAAGTGCCGTCACCATTATCGACACCCGCTGATAGTGCGCTGCCTTCTGGCACATCTTCAATCAAGATTGAGAGGTTTTCTGAACCATCGGTATCGCTTAACGCTGCATCGATATCAAGCGGCACTGGAGTATCTTCGGTACCAATGATTTGATAATCCGCGTCCGCTACCGTGATTTCGATGTTGTCGATACCAAACGATTCATCCCAAACGTCTTGATTCAAAGTTGAACCGAAGCCAAGTTGCAATTCGCCATCCTCGACAGGAACCGTTAGGTTAATTTGGTGAGCTTGGTCGTTCCAACCACTGAAGCCTTCACGTTGAGAGGCTCCGTGGATCACTTCACCCACTTCATTACCATCTGAGTCGTAGAGCGTTGTCGTACCATCTTGAGTACGGAACGCGGAGTTCTCCAAGGTGGTTAGCTGTTCGCCGCCCACAAAGATTTGGAACGACTCGCCATCCCAAGAGTCGATTTCGTAGAAGCTAAACGAAATATTCACTTCATTAACATCACTTGGAATATCGTAAGTTTTGCTGACCGCTTCATCACCGCCAGTGCCACCAATACGACCCAGCATGTCGCCCGTTTCGAAGCCTTGTGAACTTTCGGTGTTCGCGTTCCAACCGTTCGAGCCAGACTCGAAGTTATCAGAAGCAATCACCAAGTCCGAAGCAATCGAAAGCTCTGGCATATCAACCACAGATTGAACATCAATGTTCGCTTCTGCTGGTACGGTTGCAGTGCCATCGTTGACATCAAACGTCACGTTCACGTTGCCATCGAAGTTTTCATTCGGAGCGAAGGTGTACGTGCCGTCACCGTTATCAACCAAAGTACCGCTGTCAGAAGCAACGTTTTCAACCGTTAGGTTATCACCATCGATATCACCTGCATTTTGCAGCAGTTGCTCTTCGGTGAAGGTGAAGCTTGTGTCTTCTTGCGTGACGAACTGTGGCTGACCAACCGTTGGTAGGTCGTTCACTGGGTTCACAGTCAGATCGGCAGTGGCTTGAATGGTCGCATCGCCGTCCGTAATGTCGAAGCTCAGATCAATGTCGCCATTGAAGTCCGCATCCGGTGTGATAGTGAAGCTGCCGTCATTATTCTCAACAACGGTCGCATTGCCGTCAACAGTGAGGTTGGATGCAGTTAGGTCATCGCCATCCACGTCGCCGGCTTGAGCAAGAAGCTGCTCTTGGCTTAGCGTGATAGAACCGTCTTCATCCACGCT